>JAXDKT010000023.1:0-21563 GCA_034666965.1 Chloroflexota bacterium
TTCTACGTGCTCCACATCATGCTCATGCCGCTCGTCATCGCGGTCTTCCTGGCGGTCCACTTCTGGCGGATTCGCAAGGATGGCGGGATCTCGGGGCCGCTATGACAATCCCGAGGGGCATGCCCGCCGTCGAGCTCGCGATCGCCGATGTCTGACGTCAAGTCGCCCCAGGAACCGCGCGTGGTGCTGCCCGTCGATCCGACCCGGCGGACGGAGATCGACAAACAGCGGGTGCCCATGTCGGCCCGCCCGTATCGGCTCCTGGCGCTGGTCAAGCAGGATGCCGTCGTCCGGGTCCAGAAGGAGCCCGACGACACGGTCATGACCTGGCCGCACCTGCTCACGATCGAGTTCCTGGCCGCGGGGGTGATGTCGGTCTTCCTGCTGGCGATGGGTCTCTTCGTGAATGCGCCGCTCGAGGAGCTGGCCAATGGCAGCGTCACGCCAGCGGTGGCCAAGGCGCCCTGGTACTTCCTCGGTTTGCAGGAGCTGCTGGCGTACTTCCACCCGACCGTCGCCGGGGTGCTGGCCCCGACCTTCGTCCTCGTCGGCGCCGCATTCATTCCGTTCGTCGACCGGGGCAATCTCCTGGCGGTCCGTCCGTCCGAGCGCAAGACCGCGGTGATCCTGTTCTCGATCTTCTGCGTCACCGGTCTCGTGCTGACCTTCGTCGGGATCTTCTTCCGCGGCGCCGGCTACGCGTTCCAGGCGCCGTTCATCACTCCGTTCGCATTCCACTTCAATCTCTAGCCAGGTCCGGTCATGAGCAACTACCAGGTCGAACCCGCAGACCAGCCCAAGGCCCTCTCGAAGGAGGCCATCAAGGCGCTCCGCCAGGAGCAGGTCGAGGGCCTGTCGCGACGCTCACTGCTGCGCACCTCGATCGGCGCCGCCATCGGGCTGTGGCTGCTCGAGGTCACCGCCGGAACGATCGGCTTCATCTGGCCGAGCATTGCCAGCGGCAACCGCAGCCAGGTCCGGATTGGCACGTTCAAGGAGGTCAAGACGCTCAACGCCTCGCTGCCGGCCGATCAGGGCTTCCCGATCTACTTCCCCGAGGCCAAGGCCTTCGTGGTCCTGATCGACACCAGCCGCCAGGAGTTCGAGCCGGGCGAGGACAAGAGCGGTGACGGGACAGCCCTCAACGTGCGGGCCCTGTATCAGCGCTGCCCGCATCTGGGTTGCAAGCCCAACCCCTGCCTCAAGAACTTCTGGCTCGAGTGTCCCTGCCACGGATCGCGTTACGACCGGCTCGGGATCAAGGCCCTCGGACCGGCGTTCGGGCCGGCGCCGCGGGGCATGGACCGCTACGCGACCATCGTCCAGAGTGACCGAGCGCTGTACGTCGATACGCTCAAGATCACCCTCGGGCCGCTGCCGATCGCGCTGGGCCAGCCGGGCCTGATCCCGCCCAAGTCGCCGACCGGTTGTCTCTGATCGACGTGACCGACCGAACGGATCCCCGAGGAGACGCATGAGCGAGCCAACCGGCCGCGACCCGGAGCAGCGCCTGCCGGCGACCCGACCGCCAAGCGAGCCCGCTCCGGTCGAGCCCGCTTCGGTGGAGCGCTTCTCCGCGCCGCCCAGCGCGCACCAGCTGGCGCTGACGCCGGAGCGGGGCGCCCAGATCGTGCGGCAGAGCGGCAACGCCCGGTGGGTCGGTTTCCTGGCCGTCCTGGTGGTCGTGCTGTTCACGATCCTGTACTGGTTCTACGAGCTGGGGATCCCCGGCGTGCCCGACAGCAGCCGGCTGGCCAAGGAGACCGAGGCCCAGTCGGTGACCTCGGTCCAGCGTGGCTACAACCTGTACGAGGCGAACTGCAGCCGCTGCCATGGAGCCAACGGCGAAGGCGGTATCGGGCCGATCCTCAACGATCAGATGAAGCTGGCCACTCACCTCACGCCGCAATACATCAACAACGTGCTGACGGTCGGCGGGCGCTACGTCTGCGGCAACCCGCTCAGCCTGATGCCGGTCTGGGCCGACACGAACGGCGGGCCGCTCAACTACATCCAGATCAAGGACCTCATCGCCTTCCTGCGTGCGACCAGCGACAAGACCTACGAGGTCAGGGATCCGGGCACCAACGAGCCGGTCGAGTCGGGTGGCAAGGTCCTGACGTTCCGGGGCTGGCGCGACCCGAACTTCGAGCCGCCGCCCTCGGCCACGCCGGTCCCCGCGTGCTGGAGCAATCCGGCCACCGCCGCGCCGTCGGGCTCGGCAGCGCCATCCGGATCCGCCGCTCCGAGCGGCTCGACGGCTCCCTCGGGAGCGCCATCGGGTGGCACCGTCCTGGAGGAGGTCGCCTCGGGCGTCCAGTTCCAGACCACCAGCCTCGAGGCACCCGCCGACAAGCCCTTCCAGATCAAGTTCGACAATCAGGACGCGGGCATTCCCCACAACATCGAGATCGCGGACGCGTCGGGCAAGCTCCTCTTCGAGGGCAACACGATCAACGGCGTGAACACGACCACCTATGACGTGCCGGCCCTCGCTGCCGGGACCTACAAGTTCATGTGCAAGTGGCACCCCAACATGGTCGGGGACCTGACGGTCAAGTAGGAAGGACCCGGCGGCACCGGTTCGATCCGGTCCGGCGGCGGGGATGGAGGACGATGGCGGGACAGGCGCTCACGACGGGGACCGGACGCCGGCGGTTGCTCTTCGGCCTGCTCGACGGTGACGGCTGGACGTGGGCCTCGATCAAGGCCACGTTCTGGTTCGTGGTCATCGTGATGATGCTCGGCTACCTGCCCGACCGCGCCTACTACTTCACCGTGTTCCCGACGATCGACCTGGGCGTCCTCGTCTACTCGCCGGTCAACTTCTGCCCACCGTCGAACCGGAACCTGCCCTGCCCGGCGCCGGTCGGGGCCACGCTGCCCTGGGACCCCGCCCCGCCCGAGCTGGCGCTGCCCTCCGGCCGGACCGATGGCGCCACCGTCCAGCTGGGCACGAAGCTTGCCTACGTGGGCGGCAGCGACGGCAAGACCCCCAGCGACCAGACCTTCCTGGCCGACCTCTACTCGGGCACCTTCGGTCCGTGGAAGCCCGGTCCGGCGCTGCCAGCCGCTCGCTCCGGGGCGGGGGTGGCGGTCCTCAACAGCAGTGTCTATGTGGCCGGCGGCAATGGCCCCGACGGCAAGCCGAGCGACACGGTCTATGCCGCCGCCCAGGACCTGACCACCGGCGTGGTCGGGGCCTTCGCGGCGGATGACACGCTCAAGCTGCCCGAGCCTCGCTCGTTCGCCGTCCTGGTCGCCGCTGGCGACGGCTTGATCCTCCTCGGAGGCGGCAACGGCACGGCCGCCCAGGGGACCGTCTGGAAGTCGACCCTCGACGCGAAGGGCAAGCTCCAGCCGTGGGCCCCACAGGCGCCCCTGCCGGCTGGCCAGGAGGTCAGCGAATCGTCGGGCGCGCTGGTCGGCGACTTCGTCTACCTCTACGGCGGACGGACGGCCCAGGGTCCGGTGGGGACGGTCCTGCGCGGTCATATCAGCAAGGCCGCCGAGACCCTCGGCCAGGTGGTCAGCTGGGACATCGGCGGCGGGGCGACCAACCTGCCGGCTGCCAGGACGCGCGGGGCGGGCTTCTCGGCCAACGGCGTGCTGTACCTCGTCGGCGGTGCCGACGCCAACGGTCCTCAGCCGCAGATGTACTGGACCGTGCCCGACGCCAAGGGCGACCTGCCCGGCTGGCAGCATCTCGCGGCGACCGACCTGCCGGTTGGCCTTGCCGGCGGGTCGGCGGTGGTCAGCGGCTCCGAAGCGTTCGTGATCGGCGGTACGACCCCGGACCAGCCCGCGGTGACTGGGGCGGCTCGCGCGAACCTGGCCCCCCAGCCGCCGTTCTTCCAGCTCGGGCTGTTCGGAGCCACGATCCCGGCGCTCAAGGTGGGAGGAGAGATCGGCCAGCAGCTGGGCTACCTCAACGCCGCCGGCGTCGGCACGGTCAACTTCATCCTGCTGCTGCTCATCGGCTGGGCCTTCGCTCACAAGGAACGATCGCGCGAGCTGCTCGGGCGCGTGTTCCGGCGCCTGCGGCGCTGATCCGGCAAGCTCAGCGCGCCGGCAGATCGCCCTCGCCAGGTGCCAGCGGGCCGCGTCGCACAGGGAGCCCCCGCGACTCCCAGGCGTGGGTGCCGCCGGCCACGTTGACCGCGTCGCGATAGCCGTTGGCCGCCAGGAAGGCGGTGGCCTTCGCCGAGCGTCCGCCGGACGCGCAGATGATCATCAGGGGCTGATCGTCGGGGAGCTCCCGGAATCGTTGGCCGAACTGGGACATTGGCATGACCACCACGTCCTCGGCCCTCACCGCGAAGATCTCGTCGAGCTCGCGCACGTCGACCAGGAGCGGTCGCGGTCCGTCACCCTCGGCCCGCCGGCGCCGGTCCGCCTCGACGACGTCGATGGTCGGCGTCCCGTTGGGATCGAGTCGTTCGGTCATGACCGAAGCGCGATCGGTGGGGGAGCGAAGCCCGGCCCGGGGCTCGTCGTGAGCTGCCGGTCGATCGCCGCCAGCAGGCCGGCCAGATCGAGGGCGCAGGCGGGCGGCCAGTCGAGCACGCCAGTCCGTGGCTTCTCGCCCGAGTCGAGGGCGGAGGCCAGACGGAGGCGGGCCCCGCTGAGGTTCTTGGCCACCCCCGCTGGATTGCCCCGAGACGCGTGGACACCCGCGGCGGCCAGCTTGATCAGCCCGCTGTGGAGGGCCCGTTCGGTCGGGTCGGCGGTGCCCATCCAGGCCGGTTCAAGGAGCTCGTGGGCGAGGAACCAGTCGCCCCGAGCGTAGGCCGCCAGGAACGCCTCGAGCGCGATCCGGCGCTGCTCGTCGGGAAGTGGCCGGTACGCCTTCTGACGGCCCTGATCGAGCACGGTGTCGCCGCTCATGCGAGATCGATCAGCGGTCGGCGCCCGGCGAACCCATCCTCGAGCTCGTGCCACCAGGCGACCGAGCCCTCGCCCAGCTGCCAGCACAACCAGACCTGTCGACCGGAGACCAGGGCCGGGAAATCGATCATCCCGGTGTCGATGTCGCGCAGGGTGATCCCCCAGCCATCGATCCGGGCGACCGAGGCCTGCATCTGATCGACCAGGCCCTGCATGCGCAGCCGAAGACGACGCTGATCGTCGGCCGATTCGGTCCCTTCGAAGGTCGTCTTGAGCTCGCGCAGCTCGTCTCGCTGGGTGCGCAACAGGGTCAGCATCCCATCCAGATCGGCGATCCGGTCGTTGGCGCGATCGAGCGTGTAGAACGTGGCCACGCCGGGATTCTAGCGGCCGTCGGGCGGCCCGGCCACTGGATTCCGTGGCGCCGATGGGGGATGCGCCGGTCGGGGCTCGGTGCGGCCACGGAACGGGCTGGATCAGGCGGCCGCGACGGGCGCCTCGCCCAGGATCGTCAGGTCGGATGGGAGCTGGTCGACGGTCACCAGCACGGCGCCCGCGTCGCGCAGCCGGGCGACCAGGCCCGGGAGCGCCTCGAGGGTTGGCTCTGGCCAGGTGTGGAGCAGGACGACGGTCCCATCGCCCTGGGCCAGCGCGTCGTGGCTCACCTGGCGCTCGATCTGGGCCCCGGTCCGGCCCGGCTCCCAGTCCTCTGCCCAGACGTCCCAGTGCACGTTGCGGTAGCCCTCGGTGCGGATCGCCGCGATCACCCGCGGGTCATCGTGCCCCGCTCCGAACGGGCACCGGAACCAGGGCGCGGGCGAGACCCCGGCGATCCGACCGATGGCCTCGGCGGCGGCCTGGATATCGGTCCGCAGGCCGGCGTCGGTCAGGAGCGGCAGGCGGGCGTGGTAGAAGCTGTGGCTGCCGACCAGATGTCCCGCCTCAGCGATCCGGCGTGCGGTCCGCGGATACGCCTCGGCCCAGCGGCCCTGGATGAAGAACGTGGCCCGAACCGCGAGCCGATCCAGGACATCGAGGAGCTCCTCCTGGACGCCCGGCCGGCAGCGCGGCCGATCGGGATGCTCGGCGTCGAACGTCAGTGCGATCCGGGGCTCCGTCATGGGCCAAGTATCGACGATCGGCCGACCCCGTCGGACGCCCCGGGGCGTCCCCGAGCCGGTGCTAGACTCGCGCCGGGCCGTTAGCTCAGCGGTAGAGCAGCCGCCTTTTAAGCGGTCGGTCGTGGGTTCGAATCCCACACGGCTCACCAGCAATCGAATCGGCCCGTCCCGTGTCGATGTCCCGCGACGGCGGAGTGACGGCCGACGACTAGGCTCCGTCCCGGACAGCGTCGCGGGATCGCGGCGCGAGGAGAAGGGACACAGCCATGCTGGGTGGAGACGGCAAGTCCTACGGCGACAGTCAGCCAAACGACACGAGCCCCTGGGTGCTCCTGCGCGACTTCGACAAGCTCGCCTCGAGTGACGGGACCTGGGTCCGAGTGGCGGCGATCGCCAAGCGCTACAAGAGCAGCTCACCGGACTCGGAGGCGTTCATCCACGACCCCCTCTCGGTGATGATGGCCGACGCGCAGAACCCCGAAACCGGCGAGACCGAGGCGCTCGCCGAGCTGGCCCGCATCGGCCCGGATTGGCCGGTCAGCACCCTCGTCGTGAATCACCAGGCGACGCTATCGATCAAGCACCTCACCGTGGTGGTGACCCTGAAGCCGGACAACCCGTCGGTCGGAGTCCTGATCGTCAAGCAGAATCAATAGCCCGCCGGGTGAGCCTCGGCGAGCGCCGGGCGAGCCTCAGCCGCTGAGCGCTGGCGTCGCTGCCGGCTCGGCCAGGCCCCGATCGAGCCGGTCGATGAGGGCCGCCGCCCCCAGACCGTCGAGGATCGTCCTCGCCTCGGCAGCCGCGTCGGCCGCCTCGGCGGACCCCTGCCCGAGCAGCTGGGCGGCCTCCACCTGGCAGAGCGCCAGCTGGAGTGGCGCGTCGAGTGCCCGCCAGGCTGCCGCGGCCGAGACATAGCGCTTGGGGGCACGGGCGCCGTCTCGCGTCCGCGCCTCCTGTCCGGCGGTCAAGGTCATCACCACCGCCTTGAGCCAGCGACCGTGGGTGCCGTACGCCTTGACCTCATCGATCGCGCGTCCGAGGCGCTCGTCGTCGCCGGCCCACAGCGCGGACCGAGCGGTCAGGACCGTGCTCTCCAGGAGCGACGTCGACAGGCCGGTCGGTTGCAGGATGGGGATCGTCGCCTGGGCGTCGGCGAGCGCTTCGTCGGGCCGGCCGAGGGCCAGCGCCGCCATCGCGCGGCGGCTGAGAAACACGGCCGAGGCGAGCGGGTCCGGTGCGCTCGACAGGAGGGCCTCCAGCGAAGCGAACCGGGCGGCGGCCCCCGGCTCGCCCCGCCAGGTCGACACGATCGCGGCGATGGAGCCCAGGTCGATCTGGTCGGGCACGGGCAGCTCTTCGCGGTCGAGCTCGGCCGCCGTCTGGACGACCCGGTCCCACGCGCCGATCTCGAGCCCGGCGCCGGCCCAGTTGCTGACGAGACGGACCGCCACGTCGCGCAGTCCGAGACGCAGGGCGGTCCCAAGGCCGACGTCGGCGACCTCGAAGGCGGCCCGAGGGTCATCGGTCACGAGCCCGATTGCGATGCTGTTCCGAGCCCGCAGGGCCGGGATCACCAGACCGTGTTGCTCGGACATCGCCAACGATGCGCGGAGCAGCCCGATCCCTTCGGCCGATCGCCCGGTCTCCAGGAGCGCTGCGCCCTTGGTCGCGAGCGCGCCGGCAACGACCGTCGGGAGGCCCAGCCGCTCGGCGTCCTGGAGCGCCCGATCGGCCCACTCGACCGCCTCGCCGAGCCCACCGTCGAGCAGATAGCCCCGGGCGAGGCCGGCCACCAGCTCAACGAGTGCAGGATCGTCGTGCAGGGCCGGGTCGCCGACGAGCTCGTCGAGCGCGCCCCGGATCACGGCGATCGAGGCCTGCGTCTCATAGCCGACCGCCAGGATCGACCCGAGGCGTGCGGTCGTGCGCGCCTGTCCCTGACGGTCGCCTTGGGCCGCGTACCAGTCGACCGCCTGGCGGGCGTAGGCGGCCGCTTCCTTCAGGCGAGCGGCCGCCTCGGCCGAGATCGCCGCCTGTTCCCAGAGCTGGGCCCGCTCGGTATCGTCCGCGGTCACCGACAGGGCGCCTTCGAGGAAGCCCAGCGCTTGATCCGGCGAGTGGAGGGCGAGGGCTCGATCGGCGGCCGCCCGGAGTGCCGCCACCGCCCTCAGCGCCAGGCTCGGATCCACCCTGCCGGCCGGGCCCGACCGGTAGGCGGCCAGCATGTGGCTGGCCACCGCGCCCTGCAGATCGGGGTCGTCGAGCGCCTCGCAGTAGGCCGCCGCGGCGAGATGCCGATCGCGCCGATCGCGCAGCGACAGCGACCCGTAGGCAACCTCGCGGACGAGTCGCTCGACGAACCGATAGGTGCCCCGGCCGGGGTCTCGCTCGTCGGTCTCCTGGACGAGGAGCTCGCGCTGGACGAGCCGGGCCAGCCCCGACTCGAGGGCCGCGGTCGTCGTCTCGCCGACCGCCGCAAGGGCCGCCGGTCGGAACGCATGTCCGATCACCGCGGCGTCGCGGATCAGCGTCCGATCCCCGGCGCTGAGCCCGTCGAGGCGGGCCGCCACGAGCGCCTGGAGCGTGTCCGGCACCGCCAGGCGCTCGAGCCTGTTGCGGACCTGGTAGATCCCGTCGACGGCCTCGAGGGCGCCCCGGTCGACCAGCATCCGCAGTGTTTCGATGGCGTACAGCGGGACGCCCTCCGCGCGGTCGAGGATCCGCTCGGCGACATTCCGCGGGATCCCCGGCGCCAGCGTCCCGAGCAGCTCGGCCATCGCCGCCGGCGGCAGGGGATCGAGATGGAGGGCCACATCGTTGCGGCGACTGGCGCCCCAGTCGGAGCGGGTATCGAGGAGGGCCGGTCGAGCCAGGGTCACGATCAGAATGGGCCAGCCGCCGGAGCCGTCCACGAGATACTCGATGAAGTCCAATAGCCCGGCGTCGGCCCAATGGAGATCGTCGAAGACGAGCACGGTCGTGCCACTCTCGGCGACCCGCTGGAAGAACGCGCGCCACGCGGCAAACGCCTCGAGCCGCTCGCCGCCCGGCGCGGGGCCGACCCCGATCAGCCCGGCCAGATGCGGGGCGATCCAGCGCCGTTCGGCATCGTCCGGCACATAATCCGCCAGGCAGCTGTCCAGACGCCGCCGCGCGAGCGTCGGGGCATCGCCCTCGGCGATCCCGGCAGCGAAGCGGACCATCTCGGCCAGTGCCCAGAACCCGAGCCCCTCGCCATACGCCGGCGATCGGGCGTGATGCCAGCGCATGACCTCGACCACGCCGTCGATGTACTTCTCGAGCTCCCAGGCGATTCGGCTCTTGCCCAGGCCGGCCTGCCCGACGATCGACACGAGGCGTGCCGAGCGCTCTTCGCGAACCGCGTTGAGCAGCTCCTTGACGATCGCGAGGAGGTTCTCGCGGCCGACGAGAGGACCCTCGGGCAGGACGCTCCGACCCTCCCCTCCGCGGCGGGCCACGACCCGACGCGCCTCCCAGGCCACCACCGGCAGGCGCTTGCCGCGAAGGGTCCGGTCGCCGACCCGCTCGAAGGCCACCGAGCCGCGGACCGCCCGGTAGGTTGCCTCGTCGACCAGGACGGTCCCCGGCCGAGCCGCGACCTGGAGTCGCGAGGCGGTGTTGACCACGTCGCCGGCGACCATCCCCTGGCCCACCGCCCCGACCGTGATCGCCGCCTCCCCGCTGACCACGCCGGCCCGGGCGGCGAGGTGGGGCAGCCCGATCTCCTCGCCCAGGCCGGACACCGCAGCCACCAGTTCGACACCGGCCCGGACCGCACGCTCGGCATCGTCCTCATGGGCGACCGGCGCCCCCCACATCGCCATCACGGCATCGCCGATGAACTTCTCGATGGTCCCGCCGTAGCGCGCGATCACCGCCCGGCAGGCCTCGAAGTAGCGGCTGAGGAGCTCCTGGACCTCCTCCGGATCGCGCCCGTCCGACAGCGCCGTAAACGCGACCAGGTCGGCGAACAGGATCGACACGAGGCGACGCTCGGCCACCGGGCCGGCCCCGTGGCCAACGTCCGGACGGTCGACCGACCGGCTGCCGGGGAGCGTCTCCACCACCGGCGAGCCGGCCCGGAGCGCCGTGCCGCAGGCGCCGCAGAAGCGGAAGCCGCGAACGATCGGGGCGGAACACGACGGACAGCGTTCACCGAGCGCGCTGCCACATGAGCCGCAGAACCGCGAGGTCGCCGGGTTGTCGGTCCCGCACGCATCGCAGCGGGTCGTCATCGCGACATCATCGCGCCCTGAGGGCGTCGCGACCACCCTTCCGAATCAAACATCCCCGACGAGCCCATTCGGCGGCCGGTCAGCCCTCGTGGCCGCGGTCGTCCTGCCCCGTACCGGACCGTGCTCCCGGCGGCGCCTCGTCCGGCACATCCGTCGGTGCGATGTCGCGCGCCGGGCCATGGACCGTCTTGATCGGGGGGCGCTCGACGACGGCTGGCCGGCCGGGACGGCGCAACCGGTCGATGCCGGCCCGGAGCGAGACGAACGGGGCGAGGAACCCAAGCACCACGACCGGGACCAGGAAGCGGGCCGTAACCGGCAGCTCGGCGACGAGGAGGCCCATGAGGAGCATTCCCAGGAGGTATGTCCCGAGCGCCCGCGGCCGCCAGCCGGCCCGCTGCAGTCGACCCGTCGGGGCCAGGAGCAGGACGAACAGGACAAGCGCGATGGCCAACAGGGCCGGGGACGGCATGCCCAGGATCATACGGCCGCTCCAGGTGCTGGCGGACGCCACCGCGGCTCGTCCCGAGGCTCGCGATGGGGCCGCTGGCGGGCCATGGCGGCGGATACCATGACGGCCGACCCAGCGCAACCGAGACTCGATGACCGCCGTGCCCGCCTCGTCCCGTGTCGCCGCCTGGATCGCCCGCTGGCGGCCGATCCTGCCCCTGTTCCTGGCCGAATTCGTCGTCTGGCTGGGGTTTGGCGCGTTCCTGCCCATCCTGCCCCTCTACCTCAAGGCGCAGGGCATCGACTTCGCGACGCTTGGGCTGATCGTGGCGGCGTGGCCCGCGGCGCGTCTCGTGGCCGAGCCTGTCTTCGGCTGGATCGCCGACCGAACGGCACGCAAGCCGCTGATGGTCGCGGCGCTGCTGGCCAACGCCGTCGTCATCCCCTTGCCGCTGTTCGTCTCGGGCGCCGTTGCGTTCGTGTTCATCCGGGCGCTGGCCGGGCTGGCAACCGCCGCCTACGACCCGGCGGCCCGCGGCTTTCTGGTCGACGCGACCCCGGCCGATCGTCAGGGCGAGGCGTTTGGTCTGTACGGCGCGGCCCAGATGGGCGGGCTGCTGTTCGGACCGGCCATCGGCGGTCTGGGAGCATCGCTGGTCGGCGCGCAATCGATCGTCTTCTGGCTGGCCGCGGTCTCGTCGGCGGCCTCGGCCATGGTCATCCTGGTCGCGGTTCGCGAAGGCGCGCGGACGCGGGTCGGGCCGCGGATCCCCGCCGAGGGGGTCACCGAGCTGCCCGGATCGTCGGGGCAGGCACCGGGCGAGCCATGGGCTTCGGAGGCCGCTGACGCCCGGCCTCGCCAGCGCTCGATCGTCAACCGGCTGCTGATCGCGGCGATCCTGATCAATGCCGGCGGAGCCTTCGCCCAGGGCACCTACGAGGTGGTGTGGTCGCTGTTCCTGACCTCACTGGGCGCCGGCCTGGACCTGGTCGGGGCGACGTTCGCCACCTTCGCCATCCCGATCCTGCTCTTCTCGCCGGTGGCCGGCCGCTACGTCGACCGGCGTGGGGGTCTGCCGTTCATCATCGCCGGCACGTTCATGACGATCTTCTCGGGGGTGGCCTACACGATCATCGACGAGCCAACTCTGGCCTTCCCGCTGATCCTCATCGAGGCCAGCGGCTTTGCGATCCTCTTCCCGGCGCTGTACGCCATCGTTGCCGCGGGCAGCCCGCCTGGCCGCTCATCCACGGCCCAGGGCCTGTTTGGCGCGGCGGGCACGGTCGGCTTCATCGTGTCCGCGCTGATCGCCGGACGCCTGGCAGACATCGACATCCGGCTGCCGTTCTGGATGTTCGTGGCCACCACGGCGATCAGCCTGGCGCTGGGCCTGGCCATCGGCGCGGGACCGATCCGGGCCCTCCGCCCGGGTCGAGGGGGCGGAACGTTCGTTGACGATTCGGCCTTCAGTCGCTAGACTCTGAGGTCGCGGGGTGGAGCAGCGGCAGCTCGTCGGGCTCATAACCCGAAGGTCGGCGGTTCGAATCCGTCCCCCGCAACCAACGCCTACACCTGAACCCCGGTCCCGACCAACCGGGGTTCTTTCTCTGTCCGACGCGCGCCCCGGGATCGTCCCATCACGGGCGAGCGCTCCGGCGTTGACCCCGACGCTCGCGACCCATAGGCTGAGCAACGGGTCGCCGAGCCCAACCGGGCGGCCAGCCAATGGAGGCTTCAATGCAGCGGATCGTCGGAATCGTCCTCGGGGCACTCGTTGCATTCGGGCTGCTTCTGCTGTTCGTTGGCTCGACGCTCGACCTCCCGCGCAACTACGCCATCGCCCTGGTGGCAGGCGCGATCGTCAGCATCCTGTGGCCGTGGATCGTGGGCTTCTACATCGGTCGACGGGTCCGAGAACACCGGGACGAGGAAGTCCAGCGCGAGGTCGAGCGCCAGCTGGCGGAAAAGCGCGAGGGCGGCTGACCGTCGGCGCCAGCCGGGCGGTCTACTCCCAGCGAAACGTCCGCGCCGCCAGCGCGGTCGTCGCCAAGCCCCACGCCCCGAGCAGGACCAGCGAGCCGAGCGGGTCGCCGCTCGCGGCCCCCAGGCCCATCCTGAGCGCATCGGACAACGCGGCGGCGGGCAGGACGCGGGCCAGTCCGGCCAGCGGGCCCGGCAGGTGGTCCACGGGCAGGACGACACCACCAAGCAGGAGCAGGGCCAGGAACAGACCGTTGGCGAGGGCCAGGGTGGCCTCGGCGCGCAGCGCACCGGCCAGGAGCAACCCGAGGCCGGCAAAGGCCAGAGTCCCCAGCGCGAACGCGGCGACGACAACCGGAACGCTGGCCGATGGCCCGGGCGACCAGCCCAGGGCCGCCAGCGCGAGCCCCACGAGCAGGACAGCCTGCCCGAGCTCGACGATGGCGACCGTGACCAGCTTGGCCGCGATCAGGCCCGCCCGCGGCAGCGGCGATCCGCCCAGCCGCTTGAGGACTCCGTACGACCGCTCGAACGCGGTCGAGATGCCCAGGTTGACCAGGCTCGTCGAGACGATCGCGAGGGCCAGGATGCCGGGCAGCAGGAAGCGCACACCGCCCTGGTCGATCGCCGGGACGAGCGAGAAGAAGACCAGCAGGACGACCGGCACGATGATCGTCACGAACAGGTTCTCGCCTCGTCGGGCCAGCAGCCGCAGCTCCATGCCGATCTGGGCCATGGTCGAGCGCCAGACCGGTCCGGCGTTGCCACCGCCGATCGGCGTCAGGCGCAGGCTCATTGCGCTGAGTCCGAGGGCTCGCCGGTCAGCTCGAGGTAGCGCTCCTCGAGGGTCGCTCCGGTCGTTCGGAGCTCGACGATGAGGCGGCCGTGGTCGGCGCACCACGCCCCCAGGGTGGCAACCAGCGCCGGGTCCGGCCGGGCGCCGTCCACGCGGAATCGCCCAGCCGGGGCCTCGCCGACGAGGCGGATCTCCTCGTCCGCCGGCGCGCTCGCCCGGAGAGCCGCCTCGAGGCCCACTCGATCGGCCTCGATCAGCGCGGCGTCGAGGCTGAAACGGAGGCCTGCGGTCGCTCCTGCGATCAGCTCGATCGGCGATCCAGCGGCCACGATCCGGCCGCTGGCCATGATCACGACCCGATCGGCCAGGCGCTCGGCATCGCCCAGCTCGTGCGTCGTGAGCAGCACGGTCATCCCGCCCTGGCGGAGCTCGGCGATCAGCTCGCGGGTGGCGGCCTTGGCCGCCGGATCCATGCCGGCCGTCGGCTCGTCGAGGATGACCAGCTCGGGTCGCCCGACCAGCGCAAGGGCCAGGGCCAGACGCTGCCGTTGGCCGCCCGACAGGACCCGGTAGCGGACCCTGGAGGCATCGGCCAGACCGACCCGCTCGAGAAGCTGGTCAGGGTCGAGCGGGTCGCGGTAGAAGCGGGCGTACAGCCGGATGAGCTCGCCCGGGCGGGCCTGCGGGTAGATGCCGCCCGACTGGAGCATCAGCCCGACCCGGCCGTGCAGGGTCGCCGCGTGCCGGGCGGGATCGAGGCCGAGGACCCGAACCTGTCCGGCGTCGGCGGATCGATAGCCTTCGAGGATCTCGACGGTCGTCGTCTTGCCCGCCCCGTTCGGACCGAGCAGGGCGGTGATCGAGCCGGACGCCACCTCGAGGTCGAGCCCGTCGACGACCGCCCGGCCGGCGTAGCTCTTGCGCAGCTCTCGGACGACGATCGCCGGCTGAGCGGCCGCGGTCATTTCAGGATCGCGGCGAGCTGGCGCTCGAAATCCGCCTGCGACACCTGGCCGATCTGACGCGAGGCGATGACCCCGTCGCGACCGATGAAATAGGTCTGGGGCGGCGCCACGGCCGTCCAGGCCAGACCGCAGCCGCCAGCGTGGTCGGTGACCGTTGGCCAGCTCGCGGCGTGACTGGCGACGAACTCGCGAGCGGCCGCGTCATCATCGTTCGGCCAGCCCACGCCCACGATCGACAACCCGTCGGCGCCGTACTTCTGGAGCGCCTCGACGAACAGCGGGAACTCCGCGCGACAGGGGACGCACCAGGAGGCCCAGAAGTTGACGATGACCGGCCGGCCCCGGAGCGAGGCGAGGTCGAACGCCGCCCCGTCGAGCGTCGTTCCGGTCAACCGCGGCGCCGGTCGGCCGGCACCGGCGCCGGCCGGATCGGGGGTGCCGCACGGCAGCGCCGCGGTCGGTTGGCCACAGGCGGCGACCAGGACCACGAGGAGGGTGAGCAGGAGCGCGGCCGAGCGGCGACGGGGTCGAGCGGGTGAGCGGAACGTGTCGGACGACCTACTTGACCGTCAGCTCACCGACCATGGTCGGATGCCACTTGCACATGAACTTGTAGGCCCCGGCCTTGAGCGGCGGCACCTGGTAGACGGTTGTCGTCACGCCCTTGATCGTCTCGCCTTCGAACAGGATCGCGCCGGAGCCTTCGGCGATCTCGATGTCGTGGGGCACGCCCGCATCCTCATTGACGAAGGCGATCGTGAAGCCCTTGTCCGCGCTGGCCGACAGGCTGGCGGGATCGAACTGGATGTCCTTGGCGGTGACCGTGATGTCCGCCGGGGGCGAGCTCGCGCCCGCGGGCGACGATCCGCCGGTCGAACCGGACCCGGCTGGAGCCGCCGACGCGCCGCCCGACGCGCCGCTGGCCGAGCCTGGCGGGATGAGCCCGCTGTTGAGCACGATCGCCAGCACGAACAGGGCCCCGAACAGGGCGAACACGCCGATCGGGACCTTGGGCGCGGGCATCGCGTCGAGGTGACCGCTGGAGTCGGCCTGCTCGGCCAGCTCGTACTCGGAGCGCGCGTCGCGCAGCCAGCCGACCAGGCTGACCACGAGCATGATCAGGCCGACGGCGAGCAGCCACCCCCCAAAGACCAGCCCGAATAGCAGGACGGTCATGGCGATCGCGGCGAGGACCGGCCGGAACGACGGGCCCGGCATGTGGACGCCGGGCGGCGGTCCGCGATGGACGACCGCCGGCAATGAGCTCTGCGCGGCGGTGGCGTGATCGTAATCGCGCATCGCCTCGGCGCCCCAGTACAGCAGGGTCAGCGCCAGCGCGGCGAGCCCCAGGTACAGGATCGCGCCGCCGAAGACCAGTCCGAACAGGAGCAGGGCGGCGCCAATCGCACCGAACAACGGGGCGAACGACGGCCCCGGCAGATGGACCCCGGCCGGTGGCCGGGGTGGCCGCCGGCCTTTGCCCCGGCGAGTCGGCCCCAGCCGCATCGCCCGCCACAGGAGCCAGGCGACGGACAGGACCACGACGGCCAGGACCGCGATCGGGATGAGCGCGATCAGCGCGCCCCAATCCGGGGTGACGAAGCGGGCCATCAGGTCGAGGATGGCGTTCCAGATCTGATCCATCGGCTTGGTGAGTCCTGTCGGTTGGCGCTGGCAGCCCGTCAGCCGCGCGGCGACCCGGCGGCCAGGACGTAGAAGGCCAGGCTCATCGCGATCGACAGGGCCGCAATCATGGTGGCGCCGCCGGTGTCATGGCTGAGCCACAGGTAGACGCCCGCAACGACCGCGAAGAGAAGTCCGAGGAACACCGCGTTCCGCGGGTGGGCGATCGGATGATTCATCGTCGTCCTCCGTCAGGCCGCGTTGGGAATGATGTACAGGGTTGAGAACAGCGCGATCCAGACCACGTCCACGAAGTGCCAGTAGATCGACGTCGCCTCGACCATGTCGTGATGCTCCCGGGAGAACTGGCCGGCCATGGCTCGGTACAGGACGACCGAGAGCATGATCACGCCCCCCAGGACATGGGCGCCGTGGAAGCCGGTCAGCGTGTAGTAGGTCGTCCCGAAGGTGCCGGCATCGAGGCGGACACCCTCGCCGTACAGGATCGTGTAGTCGAAGGCCTGCATCAGCAGGAAGATCGTGCCGAGCAGGACGGTCACGCCGATGTTCCGCACCAGCGCCCGATGATCGCCGCGCCGGATGCCCGATACGCCGAGCTGGCAGGTCAGCGAGCTGAGCACGAGCAGGACCGTGGCGACGGTCACAACCGGGATCGGCTGGGCCGCCGTCGGCAGCCAGTGGAGCTTGTCGGCGAACTCCTCGGGCGGCCACACCGGCGCCGTCGCCCGGACGTTGAAGTACGCCGCAAACAGGCCCGCGAAGAACATCACCTCGCTGGTGATGAACAGGAGCATGCCCAGGATGACGTTGCTGATCCCACCCTCGCGGGCGTGGCCTTCGGTCGCGGCGCCGGTCGTGACGGTCAGCGCATCGGAGGTCATCAGTGGCCTCCGCCGCTGAGCTTGTGTCGGGCGTCGAACACGGGTCGCTCCGAGCGGATCTCGGGCAGGTGGTCGAAGTTGTAGGGCGGCGGCGGCGACGAGGTCGCCCACTCGAGCGTGTTGCCCTCCCACGGATCGTCACCGGCCGGCTCGCCGCTGCGCATCGTCACGAAGATGTTCCACAGAAAGGCGACCATCCCCGCCGCGATCGTGAACCCCCCGATCGTGGCCAGCAGGTTCAGGTCGTTCCAGCCCGCGTCGGGGGCGTAGTTGGCGATTCGCCGGGGCATGCCGGCCAGGCCCAGCGCATGCATCGGAAAGAAGGTCAGGTTGAACCCGATGAACATCAGCACGAAATGGATCTTGCCGACGGTCTCGTTGAGCTTGCGCCCGAACATCTTGGGGTACCAGTAGTACAGACCGGCGAACACCCCGAAGACCGAGCCACCGAACAGGACGTAGTGCAGGTGGGCGACCACCCAGTACGTGTCATGGAGCGCGAAGTCGACCGGGACGGCGGCGCTGATGGCGCCGTTGATCCCGCCGATGAGGAACATCGTCAGGAACCCCAGCGCGAACAGCAGCGGCGTCGCGAAGGTCAGCTGGCCGCGGTACAGGGTCGCCGTCCAGTTGAACATCTTGACCCCGGTGGGGATCGCGATCAGGAAGGTCATGAAGCTGAAGAAGGGCAGGTACACCGCGCCGGTCGTGAACATGTGGTGAGCCCACACGCTGAAGCCGAGGGCGCCGATGCCGGCGGTGGCGAACACGAACGCCTTGTAGCCGAAGAGCGGCTTCCGGCTGAAGACCGGCAGCACCTCGCTGATCATCCCCATCGCCGGCAGGACCATGATGTAGACGGCTGGGTGTGAGTAGAACCAGAACACGTTCTGCCACAGAACTGCGTTGCCGCCGCTGGCCGGGTCGAAGAAATGGCCGCCGTAGTTCCGGTCGATGAAGAGCATGATCAGGGCGCTGGTCAGGACCGGCGTGGCCAGCAGGACGAGGGTGCTCGTGACCAGCACCGTCCAGGCCATGATCGGCATCCGGAACATGGTCATCCCCGGCGCACGCATCTTGAAGATCGTGACCAGGAAGTTGATCGCGCCCAGGATCGAGCTGGTCCCGATCAGGATGACGCCCACGATCCACAGGTCCTGGCCGGTCCCCGAGTACTTCGCCTCGGACAGTGGGGCGTAGCTCGTCCAGCCCGCGGCCGCCGCACCGCCGGTCAGGAAGCCGGTCAGGATCAGGATCGCCGCCAGGGGCAGCATCCAGAACGACAGGGCGTTGATCCGCGGGAAGGCCATGTCCGGGGCGCCGATCATGAGCGGCACGATGTAGTTCCCGAAGCCGGCCAGGATCGGGATGATGAACAGGAAGATCATCACCGATGCGTGGATCGTGAAGGCTTGGTTGTAGACGTCTTCCTTCAGGAACTGGATGCCCGGCGCCGCCAGCTCGACCCGTACCATCAGGGCCAGGGCCCCGGCGATGAAGAACATCAGGAATGAGTTGACCAGGTACAGGATGCCGATCTTCTTGTGATCGGTGGTGGTCAGCCATTCGTACAGGCTCGATCGCGTACCGGTGGCGGCGGGCGTCAGGGCGGTGGTCGCCATGGCTGCTCCTTACTTGACCGTGAGGGTGCCGGTCATGTTCGGATGGACCGAGCACACGAACGTGTACGACCCGGCTTTGAGCGGCGGGATCGGATACGTGCGCACGTCGACCCCCTGAAAGATCTCGCCCTTGAAGACCTCCTGGCCGGTGCTGTCGTGAATGGCCACGTTGTGGGCCACGGAGGGGTCGTCGTTCTGGAACTTGATCGAGAAGGGCTTGTCAGCGGGCGCTTCGAGGGTGGCCTTGTCGAACTTGACGTCCTTGGCCTCGAGCTGGAGCTCGAGCTGACCCGGGGCCGCGCTGCCAGCCGGCGGCGGGCTCTGCCGAGCCTTCTCGATCTGGGCCGCCAGCCAGGTGTCGTAGTCGGCCGGCGCGAGCGCCTTGACCGTGAACAGCATCGAGCCGTGGAACGTGCCGCACAGCTCGGCGCACTGGCCCCTGAAGGTCTGGCCCGCATCGGCCGGGTCGACCGTGAACTCGAAGACGTTCTCGCGCCCCGGAACGACGTCCCGCTTGAACAGGAACTTGGGGACGTAGAAGGCATGGATCACATCTCGGGAACGCAGGCTGAGGTGGACCGGCCGACCGGCCGGCACGGTCATCTCCGGCGCGAGCTGCTCGAACTGGACCTGCTGGCCATCGGCCGAGAGGTACTCGAAGGACCACTGGAACTGGGCCGCCACCGCCCGGATCCGCACGTCGGTGGTGTTGGCCACCGCGTCGACCTTGTTGAGCGAGTTGAACGAGAACACGAACATCACCGCCACGATGATCGTGGGCACGACGGTCCACACGATCTCGAGGAGGTTGTTGCCGTGGACCTGTGGCGGCAGCTCCGTGTCGGTCGGCTTCCGACCGTAGCGAACGACCGCGAAGATGATCAGCCCCTCAACGATGACGAACACGCCGACCGCGATGGCGAACACGAAGTGGTACAGGCCGTCGATCTCGTGCGCCCGGTCGGTCACCGGGGTGGGCGGGAACAGCCGGAACGCCCCGGCCACCGCCATCAGCGCGAGCAACGCGACCACCACGAGGCCGGCGACTGCGAAGCCGACGATGCGCAGCCGATTTGACGACATCAGGCAGGAGCCCTCGCGAGTCAGGGACGACGATCGGATCGGAACGGCGCCCATGATACCGGGACCGGCCTGCGTGTGCCGGTCTCGGCCTGGGCCACCGACTTGCCAACGGAGCCGCCGCGGTCGGCCGCCCAGACCGGCGATCCGGGGCAGAATGGATCGGTGATCCTGTACGTGGGCGCGCGTCGAGCGACCGCCGTTGGTGGTGTCCTGCTGGGGCTCGGAGTGGCCTCCTGGGTTGCGCCGGCCAGCGTCCTTGCCCACGGGGTGTCGCCGCCCGCGCCGGTCCTGCCCGACGTCCTGCTCGCCTGGTCGTTCGACCCGACCGTCGTGCTGCCCCTGGCGATCCTCGCGGCCGGGTTCGTGCTGGCCGTGAGGCGGGTCAACCGAGCCCATCCGGGCAATCCCGTACCCAGGGCCCGGACCGTGGCCTGGCTGCTTGGCCTGGGGGCCATCCTGCTCGCTCTGCAGTCACCAATCGAGCGCTACGACACCACCCTGTTCAGCGTCCACATGGTCCAGCACATCCTGCTGACCCTGGTCGGACCGCCGCTCCTGGCCCTGGGCGCTCCGATCACGCTGCTGCTGCGGGTCGCTCGACCCGAGAACCGCCGGACCGTCATCCTGCCGATCCTCCACTCGCGCCTGGTCCGGGCCGTCACCTTCCCGGTCGTGACCTGGCTGCTGTTCGCCTTTGCGATGTGGGGGACCCATTTCTCGCCGCTGTTCGAGCGCTCGCTCGAGGAGCCCACCGTCCATCAGCTCGAGCATCTGGTCTACCTGATTGCCGCGTCGCTGTTCTGGTGGCCCGTGATCGGGCTGGACCCGAGCCCCTGGCGGATGCGCGAGCCGGCCCGGATCCTGTACACCTTCCTGCAGATGCCCCAGAACTCATTCCTCGGGCTGGCGATCATCAGCGCAACCGCCCCGCTCTACTCCCACTACGCGACGCTCACCCGCGACTGGGGACCCTCGGCGCTGGTGGATCAGCAGATGGCCGGCGCGATCATGTGGGTGGTCGGCGACGTGGTCTTCCTCGTGGCCATGCTCGGGATCGTGGTCGGCTGGATGCGTCGCGAGGAGCACGACGCGCACGCCGCGGACGTCCGCGACGATCGGGCCCGGGCCGCGATCCGCGAGCGCGAGACGCGGCTGGCCGATCGCCTGGCGCGCGAGCGCGGGGACGGCTGAGCGCAGGGCGGCGTCGGGCTTGGGCGCGCTCGATGTGCCCGGGCTCAGCCGGGGAGGGGGCTCGCGAGAAGCGCTCGATAGAGCTCGGGATCCACGTTGCCGCCACTGACCACGGCTACGACGGGTCCGGTCTCGCCGGCCAGACCGGTCTCGACCGGGTGAAAGCGCAGGGCCGCGATGGTCAAGGCGCCCGATGGCTCGACGACCAGACGGGCCTCCTCGGCCGCCACCCGGACCGCCGCCGCGATGGCCGCTTCGGAGACGGTCACGACGCGGTCGAGCAGGGCCGTCAGGTGAGCGAAGTTCCGGCGCCCGATCGACTGGGTCCGGGTGCCGTCGGCGATCGTCCGGCCGACCGCATCCGCCGGCCACTCCACGATCCGGCCGGCCTCGAGCGAGTCGCGGGCGTCGGCGGCGAGCTCGGGCTCGACCCCGATGACCCGGCAATGCGGTCGCAGAGCTCGCACGGCTACCGCCACGCCACTGGCCAGGCCTCCCCCGCCGATCGGGACGAGGACCGCGGCGACGTCGGGCAGATCCTCGACAATTTCCAGTCCGCAGGTCCCCTGGCCGGCGATGATCCGGTCGTCGTCGTAGGGCGGGATGATCGACAGGCCGTGCTCCACCGCCAGCCGCTCGGCGACCTCCCGACGCTCCTCGCTCGCGGTCCCCACCATGACGACCTC
>JAXDKT010000024.1:0-14469 GCA_034666965.1 Chloroflexota bacterium
CCGAACGGACGAGCCACTCGGCTGGGATCCTGCGGGCGCGGACCGGCGCGGTGATCGGGATGTCGCGGGCGACCGCCTCGACCGGTCCGGCGACTCATCGACTGGATCGGCGCGCGGCCGTCCAAGATCGGCGATCGCGGGCCGCCGAGGTCCTCGAAGGGGCAACGTCACCGGGGCGACGGGTGAAGGTGGTTGGCATCGGGTCCGAACACGATGGGCGGTGGCGAAGGCGCTCGGCTGAGCGCATCGGTCCGTGGATGATACCCCGAAGCGGATCAGCGCCCGTCGACGACGTAGAGGTCGAGCGGCGCTCGGTTGAGAACGATCGGGCCGTCCGCGCCACAGACCACGATGTCCTCGAGTCGCGCGCCGTATTGGCCCTCGAGATAGATACCCGGCTCGACGCTGAAGGCCATTCCGGCTCGGAGCGGCTCGGTGTTGCCGGCGACCAGATACGGTTCCTCGTGCCCTTCGAGCCCGATTCCGTGCCCGGTTCGATGGATGAACTGCGGGCCATATCCCTCGGCGTCGATGAGCCGGCGCGCGGTGGCATCGATGGCCTCGGCCGGCAGGCCGGGCCGAACCGCGGCGGTGGCTCGCGACTGGGCCGCGCGAAGGACCGCGAACAGGTGCAGGAATGCCTCATCGGGACCCTTCGCCGGGTCGCCGCCGGTGACCCACAGCGTCCGGGTGATGTCGCTGCCATAGCCGCCGAGGGTGCCCCCAATGTCGAGGACGATGGGCTCCCCGGCTCGGATGACCCGGTCCGACGCCTCGTGGTGCGGCGAAGCGCTGTTGGGACCCGAGCCCACGATCGAGAACTCGGCCAGCTCGTGGCCCTCGGCGAGCAACCGCTCACGAACCTCGCGCGCGACATCCGCCTCGGTGCGGCCGATCAGCGGCCCGCCCGCGATCTGGGCCACGACCCGGTCGGCGGCCTCCGCGGCGAGACGCAGGAGATCGATCTCCACGTCGTCCTTGACCATCCGCAGCTGGCGCATGACGGAGCCGGCGCTCTCCAGTCGGGCCGATGGCAGCCGCTCGAGGATGCGCAGCACGTGCATCGCCCACAGTCGGTCGCTGAGCGCCAGCCGCGCCAGGGCGCTGACGGGCTTGCCGATCGCCTCGGCGACCAGCCGTCCGACGAGCGCCACGGCGTCGTCCGTTTCCTCCCAGGTGGCGAGGTCCACGGCACCCGCCGCGATCGCGGGGCTCGCCTGGGCGGGTGCCGCCTCGAGCCGAGGCACGACCAGGCTCGACGGGCCGCCGGACGGGATGGCCAGCATCGTCAACCGCTCGAGCGGCATCGCCCGGTAGCCGGTCAGGTACTCGAGGTCTGGACCGACGCCGATGAGCAGGGCGTCGAGGCCGGCCGCGGCGGTCAGCTCCCGGGCACGGGCGATCCGCTGCCCGTAGCGAGCCGGCGGGATGGTCGGGCGACCCGGCCCGTCCGTCATCGTCCGACGGCGGCGATCGGCTTCGACCGGCCGGTGGCCGGTTCGGTCGGCCCGGTCCCCGCCTCGGGCGCCGGCAGGCTCAGCCAGGCTGCGATCGTCCGGGGCCCGTCCTCGAACAGCTTGCGGTAGGCGTAGACCCGGCTGGCGCCGGCGGCCAGGGCGCGCTTGCGGCCGGCCACGTCCTCGTGTGGACCGACGGCAATGATGGCCAGCCGGGCCAGCCGGGCGGTGGCGATCGCCTCGAACGGATCCAGCGTTCGGAGTGCCAGGTCGACGACGGCGGCGTCGGCCTCCGTGATGGCACTGGCGAACCGATCGCGACTACCGGCCAGCGTCGCCTCGGCACCGGCGGTCCGGGCGATGGTCTGGAGGCGGGTCGCCCAGATGAGGTCGTCGGCGACGATCACGACCCGCGGTCGCGGGCGGTCGGTCACCCGATGACCTCCAGCAGGTGGCTGAACAGATTGCGGGCCTGGACCAGCCCGACCAGCCGGCCGTCCTCGACGATCGGGATGTGGCGGAAGCCCCCGACGGCCATCTTGTGGAGCGCCACGGCGGTCGTATCGTCGTGGCGCAATACCACCGGGTCGGGGGTCATCAGGTCGTCGACGGCCATGCTCTCGAGGGCTTTGCCCTGGAGCTTCACGATCGCGTCCTGGTAGGTCACGATCCCGCGCAGTCGCCCGTCGTCGACCACCAGCAGGCACTCCAGGCCATCGTCCTTCATCCGGGCGATGGCCGAGCGGGCGCTGGTCCCGGCAACGACCGTCGGCGGTCGCTCGATCCCGAGCTCGTCGAGGTGCTCGCCGAGCAGGCGGCCGTGGAAATCGACGGCGTCCTGCGGGATGTCCAGCGTGCGCAGGTCGCCGCCGCACTCCTCGCAGGTATCCTCGCCGGCGTAGTTCTCGTGACCGCAGGCCGGGCAACGGATCACGCCGGCACCTCCCAGGTCTCGCCGCCCTCGAGCAGCGCTCGCAGGTCGACCTTGCCCCGTCGGGCGATCGCGTCCTCGCGCTGGGCGGTCAGGAGCTCGTCGTGGGTCGCCCGCTTGACGTCGAGGATGACCCCCACGGGGACCGGGAAGTCGGGCCAGTAGATCCGGCTGAGCATGAACGCGATGAGCGGGTCGCCCTCGTCGTGGACCAGCAGGTCCGCCTCGGTGATGCCGTCGACGCCGAGGGTCACGATCTCCGGCTGGTGGCCGTTGAGCCGGATGCCACGGTCGCGATCCTTGCCGAAGATCATGGGCTTGCCATGCTCGAGGACGAGCATCCGGTCCTCGCGCACCTCGCGGTCGGTGAAGTCGCGGTGCGCGCCGTCGTTGAAGATGTTGCAGTTCTGGAGGACCTCGACGAAGACCGAGCCCTTGTGCCGGCCGACGCGGTCGAGGGTGTTCTGGAGATGCTCCGTGTGGGTGTCGACCGACCGGGCGATGAGGCTGGCCTCGGCCGCCAGGGCCACGGTCAGCGGGCTGATCGGATGGTCGATCGTGCCGGCCGGACTCGACTTGGTGACCTTGCCGAATTCCGAGGTCGGCGAGGCCTGCCCCTTGGTCAACCCGTAGATCCGGTTGTTGAACATGATCACCTTGATGTCGACGTTGCGGCGCATCGAGTGGAGCAGGTGGTTGCCCCCGATCGACAGGGCGTCGCCGTCGCCGGTGATGACCCACACCATCAGGTCCGGACGGGCCGCCTTGAGCCCGGTGGCGAGGGTGGTCGCGCGACCGTGGATCGTGTGGAAGCCATACGTGTTCATGTAGTACGGCAATCGGCCGGAGCAGCCGATCCCGCTGATGAACACGATGTTCTCCTTGGGATAGCCGAAGTCGGGCATCACCTTCTGGGTCTGGGCCAGGATCGAGTAGTCGCCGCAGCCGGGGCACCAGCGGACCTCCTGGTCCGACACGAAGTCCTTGCGGGTCAGGGGCACCGCGGCCTGGAGCTGCTGGAGGACACGATCGTTCTCGGGGCTCAGCGGCGGCTGCTCGCCAACGGTCGGTTCGGTCATGGTCGGGCCTCCTCTTCGAGCAGGCGGATCGCTTCGCTCTCGATCTCGGCGATGCGGAAGGGCTTGCCCCGGACACGGTCGTAGCCGACGGCGTCGACCAGGTAACGGGCCCGCACCAGGAGCAGGAGCTGGCCCAGATTGACCTCCGGGATCAGCACGCGGCGGTAGCTCTGGACCACCGCGCCGGTGTTGCGCGGAAACGGGTTGAGATAGCGCAGGTGGGCGTGGGCCACGCTCCGGCCCTGGGTCTGGAGGCGCTCGACGGCGCTCCGAATGGCCCCGTAGGTCGAGCCCCAGCCGAGGATCAGGAGATCGCCCCGCTCGGGACCGAACACCTCGAGGTCGGGGATGTCGTCGGCGATCCTGGCGATCTTCTCCGCCCGCAGGGTCTGCATCAGGTGATGGTTGTCCGGGTCGTAGCTGACGTTGCCGGTGACGTCCGCCTTCTCCAGACCGCCGATCCGGTGCTCGAGCCCAGGCGTGCCGGGGACCGCCCACGGGCGGGCGAGCGTCAGCGGGTCGCGGGCGTACGGCTGGAAGCCGGTCCGCTCGGTGCGGTTCGGGACGGAGATATCGGGCAGCATGTCGACGTTGGGGATCGACCACGGCTCCGAGCCGGTGGCCAGGAAGGCGTCCGAGAGGTAGACCACCGGGGTCATCGAGCGCAGCGCGATGCGGACCGCCTCGAAGGCCATGTCGAAGCACTCGCCCGGGGTCGCCGGCGCCACGACCGCGATCGGCGAGTCCCCGTTGCGCCCGAACATGACCTGGAGCAGGTCCGACTGCTCGTTCTTGGTGGGCATCCCGGTCGAGGGGCCGGCCCGCTGGACGTCGATCACGATCAGGGGCAGCTCGACCATGACCGCCAGGTTCATGGCCTCGCTCTTGAGGGCGATGCCGGGTCCGGACGTGCCGGTCATGCCCAGCGCGCCACCGTAGCTGGCGCCAATGGCCGAGCCGATCGCGGCGATCTCGTCCTCGGCCTGGAAGGTGGTCACCCCAAGGTGCTTGTAGCCGGACAGCTGGTGGAGGACGTCGCTGGCCGGCGTGATCGGGTAGGAGCCGTAGAACAAGTCGCGGTGCGCCTTCTGCGCGGCCACAGCGAAGCCCAGCGCGGTCGCCTCGTTGCCGGTGATGTTGCGGTACGTTCCGGGCGGGAGATGGGCCGGCGCGACCCGGTAGTGGGTGTGGAAGATCTCGGTCGTCTCGCCAAAGGCATAGCCGGCCTTGAGCGCCCGGACATTGGCCTCAGCGATCACTGGCCGCTTGCCGAACTTCTCGCCGATCCAGTGGAGGGTCGGGTCCATGCTCCGTTCGTAGAGCCAGAACATGATCCCCAGGGCGAAGAAGTTCTTGGTCAGGTCGACCTGCTTGTTGGTCATCTCGAGACCCTCGAGCGCTCGCGCGTTGAGGGTCGTGATCGGGATCTCGAAGACGGTGTACGCCTTGAGCGAGTCGTCGGACAGCGGGTTCGTGCCGTAGCCGACCTTCTGCAGGTTCGGGCCCGTGAAGGCATCGGTGTTGACGATCAGGGCGCCACCGGCCGGCAGGTCGCCGATGTTGGCCTTGAGCGCCGCCGGGTTCATCGCCACGAGCACGTCCGGCTGATCGCCGGGGGTGTGGATGTCCGAGCTCGAGAAGCTGATCTGGAAGCCCGACACGCCGGGCAGCGACCCGGCCGGAGCGCGGATCTCGGCGGGGAAGTCCGGGAGAGTGCTGATGTCGTTGCCGAAGACCGCGGCGGTCCGGGTGAACTGCGTCCCGGTGACCTGCATCCCGTCGCCCGAGTCGCCGGCGAAACGGATCGTGACTCGCTCGAGATCCTGGACATCCACCACGCGTTCCTTGATCGGCGTCGTCACGCGCCCTCCGACTCCTTCATGCGCTGATGCGGCCGTGGCGGCAGGTTCAGCAGCTCCTCGGGAAACGCCTCGGCCAGGTACTTCAGGAGATCCTGCTGGCGAACCATCCCGACCACGGCTCCGTCGTCGTCGACCAGGGGCACATTGCGATAGCGCCCGTCGGCGAACAGGACGATGGCCTCGTGGACGGTCTGATCCAGGCGCAGCGTGCGCGGCGTGCGGTTCATGAGGGTCTCGACCGGCGCGGCCAGGTCGACCTGGCCCCCGACGATCACCCCGAAGAAGTCACGCTCGGTGAGGACGCCCCGGAGGGTCCCGTCGGGCGCCGTGACCACGACCGAATCGCCGATCCCCGAGCCCTCCACCAGACGCAGGCACTGGCCCAGCGACGCGCCCTCGAAGACGGTCAGCGGATCACGTCGATTGACGACCCGGAGGGTCTCGCGGGCAAGGGATGGGACACGCGCCGCAACGGCACGTTCGGTGAGCTCGGCCACCTTCGCAGTGTAGCCCGTTCTGCACGGGAGGCCGCTCAGGGGCGCCGCCAGGGGAACCGGCGCTCGACCGGGTGACGGGGTCCCGCCCGTGCCTGCTAGGCTCGGGCGGTGGATCGCCAGCGGCTGGTCGGGGCCGGGCTCGTGCTCGTCTCGGCGGCTTCGTTCGGCTCGGGCGCCCTGTTTGCCAAGCCGGTCTACGCCGCCGGCGTCGACTGGCTGACGCTGCTCGCCTGGCGGTTCCTCATCGGGGCCAGCCTGTCGTGGGTCTGGTTGGCCCTGTCGGCCGACCGTCGTGCGGGCCTCCGGCGCTTGCCCCGCAGGCGGATCGCCATGGCCCTCGGGCTGGGGGTCCTGTACCTGGGGAACTCGGGCACGTACTACGCCGGGCTGGAGACGGTATCGGCCTCCCTGGCCGCGTTGATCGTGTTCGTCTACCCGGCCATCGTGGCCGTGTTGTCGCTGCGCGTCGGCCATCGCCTGGTCGGCCGCCGTCCATGGCTGGCCCTCGCCCTGGCCCTGGCCGGGACCGCCCTCGCCTTGGGCGGCATCCCGACCGGCGCGGTGCCGCCGCTGAGTGGGCTGATCCAGGTGATCCTGTCGCCGATCATCTATGCCGTCTGGATCGTCCTCTCGGCCCGGCTCTCGGGCGAGACCACGGAGCGTGTCGGCGGCGAGACCGACGACGGCGCCGATACCGCCGCGGCCACAGCCCTGATGATGCTCGCCACCGCGGTGGGATTCTGGGCCCTGGCGATCGCAACGGGACGGCCGGTGCTCCCCGCGGACATCCCCGGCGCGGCCTGGCCCGGAATTGTCGGCATCGGCCTGATCTCGACCTTCGTCTCGATCCAGACCTTCTACGCCGGGACGAAGCGGATCGGAGCTGCCCAGGCTTCGCTGATCTCGACCTTCGAACCGGTCTGGACCATCTCGCTGGCGTCGATCCTGTTGGCCGAGTCCCTCGGGCCGGTCCAGCTGATCGGTGGAGCCCTGGTGATCGGCGGCGTGCTCCTGGCCCAGTCCGGGCCCTCGTCCCTCGGGCGGGGGGTGACCCTGCGGGTGGCCGACGAATAGGTCTGCCCAAGGCGGACGCCTATCATCCGACGATGGCCCATCCCCTCTGGCCGCTGTTCGACCTCAGCCTGCGGACCGAGCGCCTCGAGCTGCGCCTGCCCGACGACGCCGAGATCGCGGAGCTGTGCGCCGTGGCCAGGGAGGGCATTCACCCACCGGGTGAGATGCCCTTCGGGGTCGCCTGGTCGATCAAGCCGAGCCCGCGCTTCGAGCGTGAGTTCGCCCAACACCACTGGGCCAGCCGGGCGACCTGGACGCCGGAACGCTGGGTGCTCGAGCTGACCGTCTTCCGGGAGGGCCGGCCAATCGGCGCGCAGACTCTTCTCGCGGAGGACTTCGCAGCCATGCGCACCGTCCGCACCGGGTCCTGGTTGGGTGCCGGTCACCAGGGGCAGGGGATCGGCAAGGAGATGCGCGGCGCGGTCCTTGCCCTGGCCTTCGACGGCCTGGGCGCGGAGGTGGCCGAAACCGAGGCGTTCCTCGACAACGCGGCCTCGGCCGGAGTCAGCCGCGCCCTCGGCTACGCTCCGAACGGCCATGGCCGGCTCGCCCCCGAAGGGATCGCGCGCGAGACGGAGCGCTTTCGGATGACCCGCCTGGAGTGGACGGCCCGCCCGCGACCCCCGGTCGCAATCGAGGGATTGAACGCCTGCCGCGAGCTGTTCGGACTCGCCGGCTGACAGGTCGCGTCTGCGCGAAACGGACGGACCGCCGGCGCACCTGCGCCCCGAAGACGCGGCCCGACGGTCCCTGCTGACGGGCGCGCTAGTCGGGGAACGCCTCGGGGCCTCGCTCCGCGAGCGCCTGCGCTTCACCCGGGGCGTCGCTGGCCGGCAGCCACGAGTAGGGGTAGCGGGGATCGTCGAGACTGGCCGCCTGGCGGGTCAGGCGCAGTGGGCGGAACGTGTCGACCATGACCGCGAGCTCCTCGGTCGCCTCCTTGCCGATCGACGCCTCGACCGTTCCCGGATGCGGTCCGTGGGGGATCCCGGCCGGATGCAGCGTGAAGCTCGCGATGTCGACCCCGCGCCGGCTCATGAAGTTGCCCGCGACGTAGTAGATGACCTCGTCGCTGTTGATGTTCGAGTGGTTGTACGGGGCCGGGATCGCCAGCGGGTGGTAGTCGAACTTGCGCGGGACGAAGGAGCAGACCACGAAGTTGTGGGCCTGGAAGGTCTGGTGGACCGGGGGCGGCTGGTGGACTCGACCGGTGATCGGCTCGAAGTCCCCGATGTTGAACGCATACGGCCAGAGGTAGCCGTCCCAGCCGACCAGGTCGAAGGGGTGGCTGGCGTAGTGGTACGCGGTCAGCCGCCCGCGCGCCTTGACATGGACCCTGAACTGGCCTTCCTCACGACGCGGCGGCCCTGCCTTGGGCACCCGGATGTCGCGCTGGGAATAGGGGCTGTGCTCGAGGAGCTGGCCATAGTCGTTCCGGTAGCGCTTGGGCGGCTCGAGCTCGCTGGGGCACTCCAGCCAGAGCATCCGCTGCCCGGATCCCTGGTCCGGAGCGAGTCGCCAGGTCGTCCCGATCGGGATCACCAGGTAATCGCCGGGGCCGTAGCGGAGCGACCCGAAGACGCTGTCGAACAGACCCGTGCCTTCGTGGATGAAGATCAGCTCGTCGGCCTCGCCGTTGCGGTAGAAGACGGTTTCGGGCATGGCCTCGGCCGGCCGGACGACCCCCAGCGTGACGTCGGCGTTGAAGAACAGCGGGACGCGGCCGGTGACCGCGTCACCCGTGGCCGCGAGGCTCCGGCTGTCGATCAGGCGGTGCCGGTGGACGCCGTCGTCGGCCTCGTCGAGCTCGACCGTCCCGACCGACTCGATCCGATGGGTCCGGGTCGGCGGCACCAGGTGGTAGAGCAGCGAGCTGCGCCCGACGAAGCCTTCGACCCCGAACAGCTCCTCGGCATGGAGCGAGCCGTCGCGCGCCCGGAACTGGGTGTGGCGCTTGTGCGGGACCCTGCCACGCGAGACGTAGAACATCGGCGTTTCGGCCTCCTGGCGGTGCCGCCAGTCTAGGCCCAGCCCGTCCCTCCGGTCGACTCGGGGGCGGCCTAGCCGGTCGCTCTGCGGCGCTCCATCAGCACCACGTCGCGCCAGCGATCGGTGGCATCGCGCCCGAACCGGCGCTGGACGCCGATCCGGCGGAAGCCGGCCCGTTCGTGGAGCGCCAGGCTGGCCATGTTCTCGGGCAGGATCCCGGCCATGAGCGTCCAGATCCCGGCTTCCTCGGACGCCTCGCTGGCTGCATCGAGGAGCTGCCGGCCGATCCCCCGACGCTGGGCGTCGGGCGCGACGTAGACGCTCAGCCAGGCGACGCCCGCGTACACGGTTCGGGTCGAGTAGGGCGACAGTGCCAGCCAGCCGAGGACCCGATCGCCATCGACCGCGACGAGCCGGCAGTCCGGGCGGTGGGCGGCGTCCCAGGCGTCCCAGTCCGGAGCATCACGCTCCAGGGTGGCGTTGCCGGTGGCGATCCCCGCCTCGTAGATCGAGCGGACCGCCGGCCAGTGGCCGGGCCGCATGCGCTCGACCCGGACGGTGCTCATTGGCGGGAAGGTGTCGGGCGAGCCACGATCGGCGTCCGCAGCTCGCCCAGCCGTTCGATCCGGGCGACGACCTCGTCACCGGGCTCGAGATAGCGCCCCAGCGTCTCGTCGCGGACCTCGAGCAGGCAGCCGCCACCGACCGTTCCGCTGCCGATCAGGTCGCCCGGCCGGAGGCGAGCGTCGGCCGACGCGCGGGCGAGCATCTGGCCGAACGAGAAGTGGGCCGAGGCCCACGAGCCATTGGTGACCGGCACGGTTCGCCCATCGGCCGTGACGATCTCCACGCTCATGGTCAGAGCGGGACCGGTCGCCCCGGCCGGCCGCGCGTCGCTCAGCTCGTCGGGCGTGACCAGCCACGGACCGATCGTGCTGGCAAAGTCCTTGCCCTTGGCCGGCCCGAGTCTGACGGTCGTCTCCTCACGCTGGAGGTCGCGAGCGGACCAGTCGTTGAAGATCGTGTAGCCGCCAATGATCGATTCGGCGTCCTCCGCCGGCAGGTCGCGGGCCGGGGTGTCGACGAGGGCGCACACCTCCAGCTCGAAGTCGAGCTCGGCGCTGCGTTGCGGCGCCCAGACGGGTTCGCCCGGCCCGCGGATCTCCGACACGTTGCTGAAGTAGAAGATCGGCAGCCGATACCACGCCTCCGGGACCTCGCCGCCGCGGCGCGACCACATCGTTGCGACGTGCCCCTCGAATGCGTAGAAATCGCGCAGGCTGGTCGGTTGCAGGATCGGCGGGCCAAAGGCCAGGTCGGTGGCATCGAGGATGGCCTCGTCGTCCTCTTCGGCCGGGACGAAGTCGTCGACGAGCTCACCCAGGGCGGCCACCCGCAGGCCGCCCGCGAGATGCGCGTCGAGGGTCGAGATCGGACGCCGGAACAGGAGCCCGTCATGAGGCCGGTGCGGGTCGCTCTCGACGAGGCGGCGGCGGGCCACTTCGAGGTCGAGCCACTCGGCGGCCGCATCGTCGAGCGCGGCGGCGATCCGGAAGGGCGTCCCCGCGGGAGCACCGCGCGTGCGCACGTGGGCGAGCTTCATCGCTGCAGTCTAGCCAGGGCCCGGCCTGGCCCGGACACGGCCCGCTACAGGTTCCCGCGCTGGGCCTGCTCCCGCTCGATCGCCTCGAACAGAGCCTTGAAGTTGCCCACCCCGAAGCCACGCGAGCCATGGCGCTCGATGATCTCGAAGAAGAACGTGGGCCGGTCCTGGACCGGTCGGGTGAAGATCTGCAGGAGGTAGCCCTCTTCGTCGCGGTCGGCCTCGATCCCCAGCTCCTCCAGCGTGGCGATCGGCACGCCGACGTCGCCGACCCGCTCGTCGAGGGCCGCGTAGTACTCGTGCGGCAGGCCCAGGAACTCGACGCCGTTGTCGCGCAGCCGGCGGACGGTCGCGACGATGTCATCCGTGCGCAGGGCGATGTGCTGGCAGCCGGGCGCGCGGTACCAGTCGAGGTACTCCTGGATCTGGCTCTTCTTGCGACCGGCGGCCGGTTCGTTGATGGGGAACTTGATCCGGCCGTTGCCGTTGGTCATGACCTTGCTCATCAGGGCCGAGTAGTCGGTGTGGATGACCTTGTCGTCGTAGTGGATGAGCTGGCTGAAGCCCAGCACGTCGCGGTAGAACTGGACGAAGCGATCCATCTCGCCGAGGCCAACGTTGCCGACGCAGTGGTCGACCTCCAGCAGCGACAGCCCGGTCGCCGCTCGGGCCGGGGACTTGACCGGGCGATACCCAGGGGCGAACACGCCGCGGTAGTCGCTCCGGTCGACGAAGGAGTGGAGGGTCTCGCCGTAGGTCCGGATCGAGGCCTTCCGAAGGGTCCCATCGTCTCCACCGTCAAGCTCGGCCGGCGCCAGCGCCGAGGCCGCGCCGCGGGCGGTCGTCTCGTGCCAGGCGCTGTCGACGTCGGCAACCGCGAAGGCGATGTCGTGGACCCCGTCGCCATGAGCCCGGACGTGCTCCGCGATCTCGCCATCGGGCGTCAGGGGCGCCGTGAACACGAACCGGATGTCGTTCTGGACCATCACGTATGAGGCGCGATCGCGGACCTTGGTCTCGAGGCCACTGAAGGCGACCGGCACGAAGCCCCACAACGCCCGGTAGTAGGCGGCGGCCTGGCGGGCGTTGCCAACCCAGAACTCGACGTGGTCGATCCCATCCAGAGGGAGGAAGTCGCCAGCCTGGGCGTAGGCATCGCGGTTGAGCCGCGCCCCAGCCTGGTTCGCCGCTCCGCGCGCCGCGGGTCGGTCTGCCGTATCGGTCATCGAAGCGTCCTCCTGGGACCGTGTGGCGCCGTGGTTGCCAGTATGGAACGGCTGCGCTCGTCCGTCGACGTCCGCCCAGACGCCCGCCGAACCCGATCGGCCGCTCGCAGGGCGCCGCTTGACGCGCCGCCGGCCAGCGTCGCGACCCGTCGTGACACACTGGTCGCGACATGGATGAGATCGAGGTCGACGGGATGATCGCGCGCCTCAGGGCGGCGGTCGCGGGCATGACCTCGATGCGGGCGTCCCTGGAGTCCGGCCACCCTTGGCCACTCCACGTCGTCGAGCCCGATGCCGGCCCGGAGTCCGAGTGGGGTCCCCCGGAAGTGCTCGCCCACGTCGCCGAGATGCTGCCCTACTGGCTCGGTGAGATCGAGCGAATCCTCGACGGAGCGCCGGAGCCCGTGCCCTTCGGTCGGACCGCCACGGATCGGCTCCGGATCATGACCATCGAGCGCGATCGGACGCTTCCGCCGCGCGAGCTGCTGGACCGGATCGCGGCCGGCGCCGAGCGCCACGCACGGCGCCTGGCGACGCTCGAGCCCGCCCAGGTCACCCGCCGCGGCCTCCACCCGACGCTCGGCGAGCTCAGCGTGGCGGCGATCCTGGAGCGCTTCGTGGTCAGTCACGCCGAGGGCCACGTCGACCAGCTTCGCGAAGCGCTCGGCCGCACAAACGACGCCAGGTAGGGCGAGCGTGCCCGGCCTGCCCGAGATCGGCTCGAGCCTCGTCGATGTCGCCATCCGGACCGCCGTGGTCTACACCTTCCTCGTCGTGGCCCTGCGGATCGGCGGCAAACGCGAGATCGGGCAGCTGTCGATCCTCGATCTGATCGTGTTGCTGGTCATTGCCGACGCCGTTCAGAATTCGATGGTCGGTGAGAACATCAGCCTGTGGGGCGGCCTCGTGGCGGCCGGGACCCTGATCGTCCTCGACAAGTGCCTGAAGGCGCTCGCGGAGCGATCGCGGAAGGTCAAGCGGGTGATCGAGGGCGAACCTCGGCTGCTGGTCCGCGATGGCAAGATCCTGGCCCGGGCGATGCGCGAGGAGGGGGTCGACCTCGACGACCTCGAGATGGCGGTCCGCAGCCACGGCCTGGCCAGGATCGACGACGTGGGCATGGCCGTCCTCGAGCGCGACGGGACGATCAGCATCGTCCCCCGCGAGGCGGAGCCACAGCACCGCACCCGCAAGATCCTGCCGTAGCCCGCCTGAATCCGGTCAGGGCCTAGGCTCGCGGGCCGTCGCCAACCGGCGGATCGCCCCCGAGCGCTTGAAGCCGGAGAAAGGCCACGATCCGTGTCCAGGCGTCGCGGCGGTTCTCGCGTCGCTCCCAGCCGTGACCCTCGTCGTCGTACCAGTGGACCTCATGGATCTTGTCCTCGATGGTCAAGGCCTCGACCATCCGCTCGGTCATCAGGGGCACGACTCGCTTGTCCTTGCGGCCGTGGAGGATCAGCACCGGGGCCTCGATCCGATCGGCCCGATACACCGGCGAGCCGCGCCGGAACGCCGGCGCCCGCGTCGGATCGTCGGGATCGCCCATCATCCGGTGAAGGTCGAGTCGCCCCAGCCGATCGCCGTGCCGGTAGCTCTCGGCGATCTCGGAATCGCCGTACAGGTCCACCCCGGCGCGCCACAGGGCGGGCTCGTCGACCAGGGCGCACAGGGCGAGATAGCCGCCATACGACCCGCCGTAGACGACCAGGTCGCCGTTGGACCAGGGCTGGGTCGCCGCCCAGCGGGCGCCATCGACGCAATCGTGGACATCGGCGTGGCCCCACTCGTCGACGTTGGCCAGGCGGAATTGCCGGCCATAGCCGGTCGATCCGCGGAAATCGACGTCCAGGACGGCGAAGCCCTCCTGGACCAGGATCTGCTTGAGGGGCAGCCAGGACCGGTAGCTCTGACCGGTTGGGCCGCCGTGGAGGTTGACGATGGTTGGCACCCGCTTGCCGCCGCGTTTTCCGGTCGCAGCCGGCGGTCGGAACAGGTTGCCCTCGATGCGCAGCCCGTCCCGAGCGGTGAATGCGATCCGTTCGGCCTCCACGGTGCGCGATGGACGGAGGACGGCGGGCAGGTTGTCGGTGACACGGCGGGGTCGTGAGCCGTCGGGCGCGACGTCCGGCACGGGCAAGAGCCACAGGTCCTGCGGCCGGCGCTCGCTCTCACCGACCGCCGCCACCCAGGCGCCGTCACTGGTCCACCCGATCGCCCGCCACAGCCCCGGCCACGGGTTGATCGCAACCCCGGCGGAGGCGGCCAGGACCGGACGGGGCTGCTTGGGCGGACGACCTCGGCCGCGCTTCGCGGGCGGGCCCGCGTCGAGCGCGGCCACGATCAGATCGATCACCCCGTCGTGGATCTCGGGGTGCACGAAGCGCCGGCCGTCCGGCGAGGGCAGGGCGAGGTAGCCGTAGACGCCCCCCGGCTCGCCATGCTCTCGGGGACCGGCCGTCAGCTGGGTACGGCCGTCGAGGCTCGGCGCGACCCGAACGACCTGGAACCAGCCGTCGGCGTCGGACACCATCAGCAGACTTCCATCCGGCAGCCACTGCGGCCCGCACTCCCAGGCCGATCCGGCGGGGACGCGCCGCTCGGCACCGCCGGCCAGCTCGAAGACGGACACGGCGGACCACCAGCCGTGATCCTCGCGCTGGCCGGCCACCGCGATCCGGGCACCGTCGGGCGACCAGGCGAACTCGTCAACGTCCAGACCGGTCGGCGTCAGGGCGACCGGCTCGGCCGGTT
>JAXDKT010000025.1:0-37669 GCA_034666965.1 Chloroflexota bacterium
CCCGGCGAGGCGGGGCCGAGCCGGAGAGGCGGGGTCGGGTGGGCGGCGCGGGTCGGGTGGGCGGCGCGGGTCGGGAGGGCGGCGCGGGTCGGGAGGGCGGCGCGGATCGGGAGCGTGTCACGAGCCCGGCGAGGCGGGGCCGAGCCGGAGAGGCGGGGTCGGGTGGGCGGCGCGGGTCGGGAGGGCGGCGCGGATCGGGCCGGGCGGCGCGGGTCGGGAGGGCGGCGCGGATCGGGCCGGGCGGCGCGGGTCGGGAGGGCGGCGCGGATCGGGCCCCCAACGCGTCGAGCGGACGGCCCTAATGTTGCGGAATATTCGCCTGGGTAGTGTTACGCGACGAATCTGGACCGCCGCGTCCCCCAGACGCCCGAATTCATCCCGACACGAGCGTGAGTCGGGACAAGATCCCCAACGACGACCGTGTTTGGCCGCAACGGCGCCACTTACGATTACCCAGGGGAATATTCCGCAACAACCGCGGCCGAGCACAGCGGGACGGGCTCGGGGGCAAGCCGCGGCCGAGGGGAGCGGGACGGGCTCGGGGAGAGAGCCGCCGAGCGGGACGGAGCCGCGGCCGCCGCAGCCGAGCGGAGCGGGATCGGCCCCGAACCGACCTGACCGTACCGCGCCCAACCGGACCACCCGACGCGTTGTCGCATCGCAACGCCATTCAGTCCGGGGCACCCCCCGACGGTGGTCATACCGGGCGGCCGGCCATATCCTTCTGGCTCCGGGAGACCGCGCCCCGAATCGGAGTCCGCAGGAGATAATGGCAACTCAACCGATCCTTCTCGTGATCGGAATCGCGATCGCCGTGAATCTGGTCATCATGGGGGGGCTCGTGGTGACCCTCATCGTGCGTCGCCGCGGTCGTTACGCCACCCCCGAAGGCCTGATTGAGCCCGCGCCGTATCGCTATGCGGCAATGGGCACCAACCCGCCGACCGCGACCAGCTCCATCTCGTTCATGGGCGAGGACGAGTACGACGACGAGACCGAGGAATACGACGGAGATAGTGAGGAATTCGACGAAGACGTGAGTGCCAGCAATCCTGCCGACTATCGACGGTTCCGCCCGGACATGACCGACGAGGGCGAACGGGTCGAGGCGACCATCGAGTCGTTCCTGAGCGGTGGCTCGACCAACGCCGTCCCGCCCCCGGCCGACGACGGCGAGGACGAAATGGGCCCGCCACCCGAACAGACCGCACGAGCCGAAACCGCCGAGCCGCCGACGGCCTCGACCCGTCACCCGGAGCTGCCGCCCGCGGAGCCGATCGAGCCCGCCCCCAGGCCGACCCCGGGGACTCCGCCGCCACCTCCGGGACCCGGCTTCGCTCGCGATCGGGCCGTGGCTCCGGTCGCCAACGAGACCGTCGGGCGGCTGGAGTGGGAGCACCGCGTCCGCGAAGAAGAGGCCCGGCTGGCCCGCTATCGCCGGCCGGTCACGGTCGTTCTGGTCGAGCTCGAAGGGATTGAGCACCTAGCCGATCGCTTCGGGTTCGAGGCCGCCGAGCGGATCGCTCTGCCCGTCGGCAAGACGCTGGCCCGCCAGGCCCGCTCGTCCGACCAGGTCGCCCGGATCGGGTCGGGCCGCTTCGCGATCCTCCTGCCCGAGACCGACGAGGTCCAGGCGATCAACTATGTCGAGCGGATCCGGAGCGAGTGCGACCGTTGGTTGGCGGCCGGCGCGGTGTCGATGCGGCTGGCCATCGGCTGGGCCTCACCGGCGCCCGGGGGCGACCTGCATACGGCGACGCTGATCTCGGAAGATCGCCTCAACGCAGATCGACGGCGAATCTATCCGCAGCCAGGGGTGGACGAGGAGCCGGTCGGCCGGTTCGAAACCCGACCGTTCTCGCGCGGCTACCCGGACGCAGCGACCGTCGAGCTGACCCCGCCAGACGGGGCCGAATGACCTTGGGGCGTCGCGCCTAGCGCTTCTTGCCGCGGACCAGGAACAGGTGTGCGTTCCACTCCGATGGCTGCCCATCCGGTGACGCCGAGCTGCCGTGCCAGCCGCACACGCAGGTGACGGTCTGATCGCGGTGCTTGTACTCGTCGATGACGTGCTTGAACTCGGGCGTCGGAACGGGCTTGCTCAGCGGAGATGCGGCCAAGACGGACTCCTGTCGGGCTCAATGATGGCCACCTATTGTGCTCCTTTTGGCCCGATCCTGCCCGCTCCTCAGTCCAAACCGATGTGGTAACCGAGGCGGCGCGGCAACCGGGTGAGCTCGCGAACGAAGGGATTCACCGCCCGTCCGGCTTCCTCGGCCGACTCGCGCCGGACGATCGCCTCGCGCACGACCCGGGCGCCGATCGAGCGCACCGGATCGGGCGGGAAGCGTCGCGGCCGCCGCCCGACGATGGGCAGGTCGAGCACGGGGTCGCTGCGCCGCCCGAGGGCCAGCGCCGCCAGGATGCGGCCGCCCAGGTGAGCCGGTCCCACGCCGTTGCCGCTGTACCCGTGGCCGAAGTGGATTCGCCCGCCGGCCCGCGACCCGAAGAATGGCCGGTGATCGTCGCAAATGTCGATCGGTCCGCCCCAGGCATCCTCGATCCGGACATCGGCCAGGCTCGGGAACAGCCGGCGCAGGCCCATCGCCGCCCGCCGGGCGGAGCCCGTGTCGTCGGTGAAGGGCCGCCCGATCCGTCCGCCGCCGGCCCTGCCGCCGCCGCCGCCCAGGGCGATCCGGCCGTCGGGGGTCGTGCGCAGGTAGTGAAGCGTCAGGCGCGCGTCGCACACGCCTTCGCCGCCGGTCCAGCCCAGCTCGGCGAGTCGATCCGGGATCGGTTCGGTCAGGACCATGTAGCTCGACCAGGTCGCCAGCCGGCGCTCGGACCAGGGCCATCCGGCGGCCCAGGCGTTGAGCCCCAGGACGACGTGCTCGGCGCGGACCCGACCGGGCACGCCCCCGGCATCGGTCCGCAGCTCGACGGGTCCCGCCTCCCGGCGCCGCCCGCCGGCCGACTCGTCGATGGCCGACTCGTCGATGGCCACCAGCCGGGTGCCCTCGTGGATCGTGACGCCACGCTCCAGCAGGACCCGCCGCAGCCCTCGGGCGAGACGGGCCGGTTGGACGGTCGCGGCGGCGCGCATGTACGCGCCGTTGCGCAGGACCGGGCTGGCGCAGCGGTCCTGGACCTGGGCTGCGGTCTGGGCGACGCACTCCTCGCCGACGCCCAGCCGCTGGGCGACCTCGAGCATCTCGGCGAAGGCCCGATCGTGAGCCGGGGTCGCGCTGGCGACCAGGTAGCCCGCCTTGCGATACCACGCGTCGACGCCGTGGTCCTCGCACCAGGCGCCGATCGCATCGACCGAATCGGCCGACGCCCGGGCGAGGGTGATCGCAGCGTCCTCACCGAACGTCTCGACCAGACCGTTCAGCTCGTCCCACCAGGCCGTCACGAAGCCGCCGTTGCGACCGCTCGGGCCACCGCCGCAGATCGCCTGCTCGAGCAGCACCACCCGCGTGCCCGGGTCGTGCTCGGTGATGAAGTACGCCGTCCACATGCCGGTGTAGCCACCGCCGACGATGGCCACGTCCGCAGTGGTGTCGCCGCTGAGGGGAGCCACCGCGACGCCCGGTTCGGCGGCCAGCGCCTCGCGCAGCCACCAGCTCGGGCGCGCGCCCGGACGGACGTCGCCGAGGGGGTCCGGTGCGTGACCGCGCATGCTCAGGCGGGCCCGTCGCGGTCGAGCTCGGCCATCCGCCGGAACGCCGGTCGGAGCGCGGGGTAGAGCTCGACGTAGGTGGCATAGAGCGCGTCGTAGACCGCCCGTCGGGCGGGGTCGGGCGTGAAGCGCTCGCCGATCCGGACGATCGCCCGGCAGCCCGCCGCGAAGTCGGTGAAGGCACCGATCCCGGTTCCGGCCGCAATCGCCGAGCCGACCATCGCGGTCTCCACGATCGCCGGGACGGCGACCGCAAAGCCGGTCACATCGGCCTTCACCTGGTTCCAGCGGGAGTCGCGAGCGAGCCCCCCGGACACGCGCAACTCGCCGACCGGGATTCCGGCCCCGACGATCGGGGTCGCGACGTGGCGGAGGGCGAGGTCGGCCGCCTCGATGACGGCCCGAGCCAGGTGCGCCCGTCCGTGACGCAGCGTGAGCCCGACGAATGCCCCGCGGGCCGTGGGGTCCCAGATCGGAGAGCGCTCACCGGCGAGATAGGGCAGGAAGACCAGGCCGTCGGCGCCGGCCGGGACCTCGGCCGCCTCGGCCAGGAGCTCGTCGGTGCTGACGGTCTCGCGCAGGACGTCTTCGCGCAGCCAGTCGAGGGCCTTGCCCGTCGCGTTCATGGCCCCGCCCAGGAACCAGCGCCCGGGGATCGGCGCCGCCGCCCCGAACACGCCCGGCAGCTCGATCGGGCGATCCGTGTAGACGGCGAAGCCACCGCTCGTGCCACCCGTGTCGATCGCGTCGCCCGGCTCGAGCAGGCCCGCGCCGAGGAAGCTGGCGTGGGCGTCGGCCATCCCCGCGACGACCGGGATGCCCGGTTCGAGCCCGAGCTCGGCGGCCGGGCCGGCGAGAAGCGGCCCAAGGAGGGTCCCCGCGGGTGTCCGGGGCGGGATCCGCTCGACGGCGAGCCCGGTTCGGGCCACCGCAGCGCGATCGGGGTGGACCTGGCCGGGCAGGGTCGTCTCGGCGGGCACCCCGGTGAGGCGAAACCCGATCCACTCCCAGCTGGCCAGGTACCAGCGAGCCGCGACCGCGACAGCCCGGACATGGCGCTCCATCCAGAGGGCCCGGGGCAGGATCCCGAGGACCCAGCCCGCCTGTCCCGTGGCCGCCGCGAGCTCGGCCTCCTCGCCCGCCGAGCGGGTGTCCAGCCAGGTCACGGCCGGAGCGATCGGCTGCCCGTCGGCGGCGGTGGCCACCAGGGTCGGACCCTGGCCATCGACCCCGATCGCCTCGATCGTGACCGGTCCCGCCCCCGCCAGGAGCTCCGCGGTCATCGTGCGGATGGCCGTCCACCAGTGGCTCGGGTCCTGCTCGGCCGCTCCGCTCCCGCCGCCGCTGGCCAGCGGGTAGGTCGCCCGGGCGAGGGCCACGAGGCGACCGTCGAGGCCGACCAGGCCCGCCTTGGCCTGGGTCGTGCCGAGGTCAATCGCGAGCAGGGCCGGCGTGGTCACCAGGGAAGCGTAGCGGCCGTCGACGGGCCGCGACGGGCCCGGATGGCCTCAGCGTCCTGCGGCAGTCAGCGGACCGCGGCGGCGATCCGCGCGTCGGCCGCCAGCGCCTGGGGCATCGTCCGCCACGAACCAGGCAGGAGCGGCCGCCAGCTCCGGAATCCCGTGGCCAGCCAGCCCGCGACAGCGCGCTCGCGGGTCGTCCAGCGCAGACCGTACGCCTCTCGGATGTGGGACGGCAGGAGCGCGACCGCCGGCCACAGGGTCCAGGCGTAGAGAGTGGCGGGGATGGCAGCCAGTGCCGGATGAAGTGGGCCCAGCGGCGGCGCGAGGATCGTCCGGGCCAGCTCGCGCGCCGTCGGCGTCACCTGGATCGGACCGTTCGGGGCGAGCTGCGCCGCGAGGTACGCCTCGAACGCATCGAGGTCAGCGGGCAGCGACGCCTCGGGGATGCCCAGGGCACGGCCGATCGGCCGAGTCTCGAGGTAGAACCGCGCTCGCTGGTCGCGCGAGAGCGGAGCGATCCAGGCGTCGTTGGCGACCAGGGTCGCGTCGATGAGCGTGGCGTGGACCCACAGCCCCAGCTCGGGGTCGCGGGCGTGGTAGGCGTGGGCGCCACTGACCGCCCGAGCGTGAGCGTCGCGGACCGGGCCGCCGATCCGACGGTGGAGCCCGTTCAGGCGGCGGATCTCGCCACGTGCCGTCGCCGACGTCCCGTACACGATCGCCAGGTAGCTCCGCAAGGTCCCCCGGAGGCGTCGCCAGGGGTCGGCCCGGAAGTCGCTGTGCTGGTCGACGCCCTCGGCGATGAGCGGATGGGCGATCTGCATCAGGAGTGCGCGCGGACCGGCGCCCAGCAGCAGGGTCGCTTCGCGGTTGACCCGCCAGGCCACACTCGACGGACCGTAGAGACCGGCGAGATCGCTGGATTCGGCGGTCATCCAGATCGCGTGGTCGTGCGTATGCGGGTCAGGGGGACGGGGGGAGAGCGCGGCCGCGCGCGAGCTCGGGGACGTGCGTGGGCCGCGCTCGCTCGTCCCGGACGTGCCGTTCTGGATCGCTCGCGGGCGCGCACCGTGCATCGCCGCATCGTAGTCGAGGGGAACCGGATGACCGCCGAGCGCTGGGGCGCCGACTTCGACCCCGACCGCCTGGCCCTGCTCGAGCTCCGGATGTGGAAGGCGTACTACCGCCGCCAGCCGGCCCGCCTGTTCGGCAATCTCGTCCTGGGGCTGCGCGAGCAGGCCGGCGCCTCCTGGCCGCGGGCAGTGCTCGCCGCGGGCTACCTGACCAGGGCCGCGGTGGGCTTCGCCCGCTCGACGGGCGACTACGAGCGGTTCGCTCCGGACGTCGCGCGCGGCTACCGGACGATCGGGCTGCCCGACGTCGTCGACGTTGACGCGGTGGCCCGCGAGGAGCTCCGCTGGTGGGTCGTCCGGCGCGAGATCGGCCTGGCGGCCGGCACCGAGGCCGGCGCCACGATCACCCGCCTGTACGCCGCGTTCTACCGCGTGCCGGAGGCCTCCGTTGCCGAGGCGGGACGGCTGCGCGGGCTGGCCGCCGAAGTCCGCGACCGGGGCGCGACCGACGATCCGGAGGGACCACGCGGCGCCGGACGCGCCTACTGGCCGGAGGTTCATCGTTTGCTTCGGGACTCGTACCGCAGCCTGTCCGCGGCGGTGGCCAGGGAGGGACGGGCCTAGCCCTCGTCGGTGCTCAGCGCTCGTCGGTGTTGCGGCCGACGACCCACCAGGCGATCGGGAACAAGCCCGCCGCCAGGGCCAGCTTGATGAGGTCGCCGAAGAGGAACGGCGTGACCCCCAGGCTCACGGCCTTGCCCAGGTCCCAACCCGTCGCCGCCATCAACCACGGGACCCCGAACAGATAGATGACCAGGTTGCCGATGGCCATCGCCAGCAACGCGCCACCGAAGCGGCGGTCCCAGCCGAGCTCGGCCAGACGACCCACGAGTCCACTGGCCAGCACGAATCCGACCAGGTAGCCGCCCGTTCCGCCCAGAACGAGATGACCGTTCGCGATCGAGCCGAAGATGGCCAGACCCTGCTTGTGCTCGGCGTACACGGGCAGGAACAGGCCCAGGCCCAGGTACAGCAAGGCGGCCAGGACGCCGCGTCGCGAACCGAGCGCTCCGCCCACGAGCAGGATTGAGAACGTCTGGCCGGTGATCGGGACCGGCGATCCGGGGACCGGAATGGAAACGTTCGCGGACAGGGCGATCAGCAACGCCCCGGCCACGATCAGGGCGATGTGCCTGGCGCGGCTGCTGATCCGCTCGCCGACCCCGATCGGGACGAGGAAGTCCCCGATCGTGATCCCCCGCTCCGCGACCGGCACGCGGTTCAGGCGGCTGGCTTGGCTGACCATGGCCGGGAGTCTATCAGAGCGCCTGAGCACGAAGCGCTTCCCCGCACACACCGCGCCACGAGGCGAATGCAGCTACTCGTACTGGACCGCTCGGACGATCGAGACGCGTGAGGCGAGTCGGGCCGGCCAGGTCGCGGCCAGCATCGCCCCGACGATTCCGAAGGCCGCGGCGACCGCGATCGTGCGCCAGTCGGGCTCGAGCGGCAGATGCAGCCCGACGCCGCTGGCCAGCGCGATCAGCGCCTGGCCGGCGATCAGTCCGGTCCCGCAGCCGAGGATCGCGCCCACGATCCCGAGCACCCCGGCCTCGACCACGATCATCCGCCAGACCTGCGCCCGGGTCATGCCCGCGGCCCGCAGCACGCCGATCTCGCGCACCCGTTCGTGGACGTCCATGGTCAGGGTGTTGACGATGCCCAGCCCGGCGACGATGACGGCGATCAGGGCGAGCACGTCGAACAGCCCGAACACGCGCGAGAGGGCGTCGTCGACCGCTCCGGCGATGCGCTCGACCGGGTTGGCCTCGAGGCCATCGTTGCGCGCGACGGTGACCAGCCCGTCGCGCTGGGCGGCCGTGGCGTCGGGCCGGAAGCGCACGGCAAAGGCGTCCGCGCCGGTGACCCCGAACCCGCCGGCGTCGCGCCAACCGACCAGGATCGTCTCGCCGGTGCGCCCCGGGATCGTCCGCTCGGCGACGCCCACGACGCGCAGCGTCACCTCCCGGCCCCCGCCGACCGGGATCGCCAGCGCGTCACCGACGCCCAGCCCGAGGGTCCGGGCGACGCCGGCCGGCACGATGGCGGCGCCACCGCCGTCGAGCGCGTTCAGCGCCGCGGTTCGCTCGCCCTCGACGAGGTTCAGCCGCCCATCCGCCAGCAGATCGGCCCCGGACATCACGGCGGCGTCGAGTCGGACGCCGCGAACGGCGACCTCGAAGGTCGCCAGCGGACTCACCCGGGCGACACCAGGAGCGGCGGCCAGGTCGGCCCAGGCCGGCTCATCGAGGGCAACCGGCCGGATCGAGCTGGCGATCACATCGCCCGGGACGACCCCGGCGATCCAGGCCGCGGCGGCGCGTCGCGCGTCGTGGGCGACGCCGCCGAGTGCGACGATCAGCGCCAGCCCGACGGTCAGCGCGCCAACGGTCAGAGTCGTCCGGCTCCGGTCGCGGGTGAGAGCGCCGCGCGTGAGTCGCGCCGCACCGGGCGCGACCAGCCGGAACGGGACCGCCGCGATCCGCCCGAGCGGTCCGAGGAGGAGCGGGGTCAGCAGCGTGGCCGCCAACAGGATCCCGTAGACGACCAGCCAGCGCAGGGCACCAGCGGCGCCGGCGGCAGAGGGCCAGAGCACCACCCCGACCAGGGCCACCACGAGGAAGACCGCGACCAGCCAGCGCAGGCGGGCCCGGACGGTTCGGCCGATCCCCGCCGGTCGGAGCGCCTCGATGGGCGAGATCCGTCCCGCGCGGTCGGCGGGCTCCACGGCGGCGGCCAAGGTGACGAGCGTGCCCACCCCGAGGGTCAGGGCCACCGACTCGGGTCCGATGACCGGTCCGTCGATGGCCACGATCCCGGCCGTGCGCAGATACCAGGCCACGGCTCCGGCCAGGCCGGCTCCGAGGATGAGCCCCAGCACCGCACCGGTCAGCCCGATGACCAGAGCCTGGACCAGGACGAGACCGTTGACCTGCCGCCGGGTGGCGCCCGCGGCGCGGAGCAGGGCCACCTCGCGCGCTCGTTCGGCCACGGTCATCGACAGGGTGTTGAAGATCAGGAACGCGCCGCCGAACAGGGCCAGCGCGGCGATCAGCGCGCTGGTCGTCTGGAAGTCGATGGTCGAGGCGCGGATCGTCGCGGCCAGGTCCGCCGGTGTCGACAGGACGTACGGCTCGGCGGTCAGCCGCCGCTCCAGCTCGAGCGCGACGGCAGCGGCCGTGGCGCCGCCCCCGAGCCCCAGGTCGACCCGCGACACGCCCTCCAGTGCGAACATCGAGCGTGCCTCGGTCAGGCCAACGACGACCGTCCGCCCATCGGTCGTGGGCAGCGGCCCGTCGCCGGACAGGATCCCCACGATCGGCTCGCTGCGCGGCTCGCCGGGGCCCTGGAGCGCGATGGTGGCACCGAGGCTCAGGTCCGCTTCGCGCGCCATCCGCTCGGTGATCAGCGCCCCGACCGCGGCATCGTCGGCGAGACCCACCCCGGCGGCAAGGTCGAGGTCGTGCAGCTGCGTGTACGTGGCCGGGTCGATCCCCAGCACGGTCACCGGCGGGGGCAGGGTCGGCGTCAGCGGAGCCAGGGGGTCGGGCGCCAGGTACGTCTTGCGCTCGAGGACGGGCGTGGCCACGTCGACCCCGGGGGTCTCGCCGATCGCCGCCAGCGACGCGGCCGAAAGGCCCCGCTCGGTGAAGCCTTCGACCCGCATGTCGGCGCGGCCGATCAGGTCCCCGACGGTCCGCCCGATGGTCGCCTCGATCCCGGCGTTGGTGGTCAGGGCGGCGAACAGGGCCGACACGCCGAGGGCGATCCCGACCACGGTCAGGAGGGAGCGGAGCGGGCGCGCGGCCAGGCCCCGTCGCGCGTACGAGGACAGGCCACGCACCGGTCAGAGACCCAGCTGAGCGAGCCGGGCGATCAGCGGGGTGGCCGAGTGGTCGATCCTTCGGCCGAGCGGGATCTCGTCGCGCAGCCGGCCGTCCTGGACGAAGAAGACCCGGTCGGCGTAGGCCGCCGCCTTGGCGTCGTGAGTCACCAGGACGATCGTCTGGCCCCGGTCGACGCACGACCGGAAGAGCGCCTCGAGGATGTCGATGCCGGTGGTGAAGTCGAGGTTGCCGGTCGGCTCGTCCGCGAGCAGGAGGGCCGGTCGAGTGACCAGCGCCCGGGCGATCGCCACCCGCTGCTGCTCGCCGGCCGACAGCTGGTCGGGGCGGTGACGCTCCTTGCCGGTCAGGTCGACCAACTCGATGACGTCGCGGATCCGCTCGGCGGCGCTGCCCTTGCGCGGATCGTCACCGGCGATGGTGAACGGCAGCCCCACGTTCTCGGCCACGTCGAGGAGCGGGATCAGGTTGAAGAACTGGAAGACGAAGCCGGTCTTGCGTCGGCGCAGGCGGGTGGCGGCGTCGTCCGACATCGTGCTGACCGGATCGCCGTCGAGGACGACCTCGCCGGTGCTCGGCGTATCGAGCCCGCCGAGGAGCTGCAGGAGGGTGCTCTTGCCCGAGCCGGACGGTCCCATGAGGGCCACGAACTCGCCCGCCTCGACGGTCAGCGACACGCCCCGAAGCGCGTCGACGGTCGTCTTGCCCAGTCGATAGCGCTTGGTCAGGTCACGCGCTTCGAGGATGGCCGCCATCAGTTCCCGAAGAATAGTCTGGCGACGTCCCCGAAGATCGAGTCGAGCAGGCCGCCAGTCGGCCCGTCGACCACACGCAGGCTCTGCCCCGCGGCCGGTCCGCTCGACGAGCCAGGCTCGGGAGCCGGGGCGATCTCGCCGGCGTCGTCGCGCCCGAACAGCGTGGTGCGATCGACCGGGCTGGGCTCGGCGGCGGCGACCGGCGGCGGCGTGGGCCTGGGCTTGGGCTTGGCCGTCACCTGGGGCTTGGGCTGCGGCTTCGGCTTGGGCTGGACGCCGGTCGACGAGGTGCACGAGTCGGCGAACAGGACGGTCCACATCTTCTTTCCGCCGGAGCCTTTATAGGCCCCGATGCCGATCCGATCCCAGTCCCTGGCCAGGATGTTCGAGCGGTGGTCCGCCGAGTTCATGAACATCTGCTGGATCTGCGCCGTCGCGTTCTCGTCCGGGTAATTGTTCCAGCCGATGTTCTCGCCAGCCAACTTGTAGCAGTACCCGCGCGCCGTCATCTCGTCGAAGACCCGGCCACCGCCGGGGATGTCGTGGCTGAAGTAGCCGCGCTTGATCATGTCCCGGCTCCGCCAGCGCGCGATCGAGGCCAGAGAGCTGTCCCAGCGGAGGGACTTGCGGCCCGCGCTGGAGCGGGCCTGATTGGTCAGGGCCAGGAGCTCCTGCTCGGACGCCGAGCTGTAGTTGCCGGCGCTCCAGCCGAGGGTCGCCGCGGGCAACGCCAGGGCCCCGACCGTGGTCAGGGCCAGGGCGATCGCGACGATCAGGCTGGTCCGGCTGGGTGCCCGCCGATCCGCGCGCAGGGCAGGCGCCGGCGCCGCTGGAACGTGGTGATCGGACATGGCTCCAACCGTATTCGTACAGTGCCGCCCGGTCAGCCCGCGGGATAGTCCGGGTGGGCGGGGGACCCCCGTACCGCCTTCGGGGACACCCTCGACCGTTTGACAGGTTGGGCTCCGGGGCGCACCGTGAGAAACGTCACCGCGTCGGATCGATGCGCGGCCCCGGCAGGGCGTCCGCGGACCTGGCGCCCGGTGGCGGTCTCCGGGAGGGATCCTTGGCGGGAACCTCAGACCGCCCGCCGGTGTACCGCCAGAGCCGCATCTTCGACTCCACGGTCTTTGGATCGTGGGCGCCCCGATGACAGGAGCAGTCTCATTCGTATCGCGTTCGCCTCCACCTATCCTCCACGCCGCTGCGGCATCGCCACGTTCACCAGCGATCTGTCGCGGGCCATGGACGATCGCGAGATCGTCGCGCTCACCCCGCCCGATCATGTCGGGGCCTATCCGTCCGAGGTCCACCACCGGGTTCGCCGCGACGAGTGGGCCGACTACCCGCGGGTGGCTCGAGCACTGGACCGGTGCCGGATCGACCTGGTCTCGATCCAGCACGAGTTCGGGATCTGGGGCGGCGACGACGGCGAGCACGTGATCGACTTCGTCAACGGACTGCGGGCGCCCTCGGTGGCGACCCTGCACACTGTCCTGCGTGAGCCGACTCCGCACCAGCGCCGAGTCCTGGTCGAGCTCGTCGAGGCCACCAGCGCCACGGTGGTGATGTCGCGATCCGCAGCCTCGCTGCTGAGTGAGACCTATGGCATCGCTCGCGAGCGGATCGAGGTCATCGCCCACGGCGTCCCCGAGCTGCCGCTGGTCGACCCGAACACGCTCAAGGCCAGTCTCGGGCTCGAGGGCCAGGAGGTCATCCTGAGCTTCGGCCTGCTCGGCCCGGGCAAGGGCTACGAGCAGGCCATCGCGGCGATGCCGGCGGTGGTCGCCGAACGTCCACTCGCTCGCTACATCATCCTGGGGGCGACCCATCCGGACCTGGTCCGGAAGGAGGGCGAGGCATACCGCCAGAGCCTCACCGGCCGGATCGCTGTCCTGGGCATGACCAAGCATGTCCAGCTCGTCGACCAGTTCGTCGGCCGGCGCGAGCTGGCTCGCTGGCTGGAGGCCGCGGACCTCTTCGTGACGCCCTACCCCAACCTCGATCAGATCGTGTCCGGAACCTTGAGCTACGCCATGAGCGCGGGCAAGGCGGTCGTGTCCACGCCGTATGCCTATGCGACCGAGCTGCTGGCCGACGGTCGGGGGGTGCTCGTCGAGCCGAGCTCGGTCGCGTCCCTGAGCGACGCCTTCATCGGCCTGCTGGCCGATCCCGAGCGGCGCCAGGCGATCGGTTCCCGGGCGTACGCGCACAGCCGCCAGATGATCTGGCCCGAGGTCGGTGCGGCGTATCGCCGGCTGTTCAGCCGGGTCGTGGGCATGCCGCCCGCCAGGATGCCGGTCGACGCGCGAGTCGCCCATGCCGACGTCTGAGCCGGCGCCACTCTTCCCGGTCAGCCGAGTTCATCTGGAAGAGCTGACCGACGCCGTCGGGATCATGCAGCACGCGGTCAGCCGGCGACCCGATCCCGCCCATGGCTACTGCACCGACGATGTCGCCCGAGCCTTGATCGTCGACCTGCTTCACGGCGCCGAGCTGGGCTGGCCCGCGGTCGCCGTCGCCGTCGACCGCTCGATGGCGTTCCTGGAGGCCGCCTTCGTGCCGCGCACCGGCCGCTTCCATAACTTCCGCGACGCCGCCGGCCGCTGGCTGGATGAGATCGGTTCTGAGGATGCCCACGCGCGGGCCGCGCTGGCGCTGGGGGTGGCCTCGGCCGAGGCCGACGACCCGCGGATTCGCGCGGCGGCCCTCGCCCTGTTCGAGCGGGCGCTGCCCGCGACCTTGCGGTTGACCCAGCTCCGACCGCTGGCGGCGGCGGTCGTCGCGGCCGAGGCGGCAGTGCGGGGCGGCAGCCACCCGGCCCAGGCGGCCCTCGCCCGACTGGCCGCGGCAGTCTGGTTGCTGACGGAGCCTGGGCGCGCGCGCACGGAGGCCTGGCCCTGGCCGGAGCCCGTCCTGACCTACGAAAACGGACTGATCCCGCGAGCGCTGATCGTGGCCGGTGACCGGCTCCCGGACCCGGCGATGATGGAGCACGGCCTGCGCCTCCTCGACTGGCTGGTCTCGGTCCAGACGGCATCCGAGGGTCATTTCTCGCCGATCGGGAATGACGGCTGGTGGCCACACGACGGTCCCCGAGCACGCTACGATCAACAACCAATGGAAGCCACCACCCTGCTGCTGGCCGCCGAGGCCGCCTTCGAGGCGACCGGTGATGCGCGTCATCGGGCGACGATGGAATGGGCCTACGGCTGGTTCCTCGGTCGGAACGATGGCGGCGTGGCGTTGGCCGTGCCCGAGATCGGAGGTGGCCAGGATGGGCTGCTGCCATCCGGCGTGAACCCCAACCAGGGCGCCGAGTCGACCCTCATGTGGCTCATCGCGCTGGAGCGGATCCGGGCGGCCCGAGGGATGCCGGCCCAGACGCGGGACGGACGCCTCGCCCGCGACGCCCGCCTGCGGGAGGCAGCGCCCGCGTGACCGACGTCGGCTCACCCGAGCTGTTCGAGCGAGCCGCAGGAAATCCCATCCTGACGACGGCTGCCCTGCCCTACATCGCCAACACGGTCTTCAACCCCGGAGCGGCCCGCGTCGGCGACGAGGTCCTCCTGCTCGTCCGCGTCGAGGATCGGCGGGGGATCTCGCTCCTCCACGTGGCCCGCAGCGCCGACGGCGTCAGCGACTGGCGGTTCGACCCGACGCCGCTGCTGACCCCCGACCCTGAGCAGCATCCGGAGGAGATCTGGGGCTGCGAGGATCCGCGGCTGACCTGGCTGCCCGAGCGCGAGGAATGGGCGATCGCCTACACCGCCTACAGCCGGCGCGGCCCGCTCGTGTCACTGGCGACGACGACCGACTTCCGCTCGGTCACCCGCCTCGGCGCGGTCATGCCGCCCGAGGACAAGGATGCTGCCTTGTTCCCGCGCCGGATCGGGGGCCGCTGGGCGATGATCCACCGCCCCTCTCCGCTGCGGGGCAACGCCCACATGTGGATCTCGTACTCGCCCGACCTGCGCCACTGGGGCGATCACAGCCTCCTGCTCGAGGCCCGCGACGGAGCCTGGTGGGACGCCGGCAAGATCGGCCTCGGCCCACCGCCGGTGGAGACCGAGCACGGCTGGCTGACGATGTATCACGGCGTCCATCTGACCGGTGATGGGCCGATCTACCGGGTCGGATTCGTCCTGTTCGACCTCGAGGATCCGACCATCGTCCTGCGCCGCTGTGACGAATGGACGTTCGGACCCCAGGAGCGCTACGAGCGCGAGGGAGACGTCGACAAGGTCGTCTTCCCGTGCGGCTGGGTCGTCGACGAGGATCGCGACCAGATCCTGCTCTACTACGGCGCCGCGGACACGAACATCGGCCTGGCGACGGCCAAGCTCAGCGAGGTCATGCGCCACGTGCTGAGCTGCCCGACACCTGACCGGCGGCGTGTCCTGGGGGTCCGCGACACCGGCTGACGCCGGACCGATTCCGGGTACACTGCGCCGGACGCGCTCTCGACCGGCCGCGGCCGAGTCCGAGATCCTTGGTGGCCTTAGCTCAATCGGCAGAGCATCGGATTGTGGCTCCGAAGGTCGCGGGTTCGATCCCCGCAGGCCACCCCAAGCCTTCCCTCGGATGAGATCGAGCGACCGCGGTCGACACCAGCCACTAGTACCAACCGCTCGGTGCTGGGGAACACCACTTCCCGGGTCGGAGCTGACGTTTCACGCTCAGCGGTGGTACCGGGATGGTACGATCGTCCTATTGGTGTTCTAGGCCGGTTGGCCCGACAGTGGTGCAAGTCGACCGCCACATCATTCATCCGGCGATCGACCGCTACAATCCCAAACGGAAGGAGGTGAATGCAATGATCGTTTATACCCAGATCCTCGTCAGCGAGTTCGCGGAGTCGCTCCGCAACGCACTTCGATCGGATCGGATCTCGGCCCGTGGCCAGGGTCTCGCCGAGTACGCTCTTATCCTTGCCCTTATCGCCATCATCGCCATCGTCGCGCTTCTGTTCCTCGGTGGACAGGTCAGCAAGATCCTGAGCACCGTCGGCAAGTCCGTCTAGCCTCTCCGCACATCCACAGTCCGTGTCCCCCGGTTGACGTCTCGTCGGCCGGGGGTTTCACGTTGGATGGGTTCGTCGCGGTGGCTCAGGCGCTGACGGGCAGGACGATCCCGAGCTCGTCGAGCGAGTCAAGCAGCTCGGCCGCGTCGCGATAGACCCTGAAGGCGCCGGCCGCGCGAAGCTCATCCTCGCCGTAGCCGCCGGTCAGCAATCCGACACTGAGCATCCCCGCGCGACGCGCGGCGAGCAGATCCCAGACCGCGTCGCCGATCACGTAGCAGTCGCGGATCGCCACGCCCAGTCGTTCCTGACAGGCCAGGAAGAGGTCCGGCTCGGGCTTCGCCCGCTGGACGTCGCCGCGATCCACGACCACCGTGTCGGGCGGGACGCCCAGCACCTCGAGTGAGCGGTCGATCTCGGGATGTCGGCCCGACGTCGCGATCCCGTAGGCGACCCCGCCGGTCCGGAGCCCCTTCAGGAGCTCGATCGCACCGGGCAGCGGCCGACGGTCGGGCAGGATCTCGCGAAAGATCTCGCCGTGCCGCCGACCGAGCAGGGCGACCTCGTCATCGGTCAGCTGACGCCCGATCTCACGAGCCACGCCCCGCGCGAACAGCCCGCCGCTCATCCCGATCCGGCGATGGATCCGCCAGCCGTCGACCGGGTGGCCGGCCTCGAGCAGGGCCAGCTGCCAGGCGAAGACGTGGGCATAGACGGTGTCGACCAGGGTCCCGTCGAGGTCGAAGATGAGGGCATGCATCGCGTCGAGTATCCACCCTGTCCCAACGATCTGGGCGGCGGCCCCGCGCGCGGCGCACCTTGCCTGGGGCCACCACCGAGGGCTAAGATGCGCGCGACCCCAGGGGTCGCGTACGGAGCCCGTCCGAGTTCGCCTCACCGCGGCCGGATGCATGGGCTCGCGACGATCCGTGGCGGACGGGAGTACCTGCGATGGCGACGGTCACCTTCGATCACGTCACCAAGAAGTACGGTGAGGTCGTCGCGGTCGACGATCTCGACCTTGAGATCCAGGACGGCGAGTTCATGGTCCTGGTCGGACCATCGGGCTGTGGCAAGACGACCAGCCTGCGGATGATCGCCGGACTCGAGGAGATCAGCGCGGGCACGCTGCGCATCGGCGACAAGGTCGTCAACGACGTGGCCCCCAAGGATCGCGACATCGCGATGGTCTTCCAGAGCTACGCGCTCTACCCGCACATGACCGTCTACGACAACCTCGCCTTCGGCCTCAAGCTGCGCAAGGTCCCCAAATCGGACATCGACAAGCGGGTCCAGGAAGCGGCTGCGATCCTCGACCTGGGCAAGCTTCTCGCGCGCAAGCCCAAGGAGCTGTCGGGTGGCCAGCGCCAGCGCGTCGCGCTCGGCCGGGCGATCGTCCGCGAGCCGGCCGTGTTCCTCATGGACGAGCCGCTGTCGAACCTGGACGCCAAGCTGCGGGTCCAGACCCGCGCCGAGATCGCCCGCCTCCATCAGCGCCTCAAGACGACCGTCGTATACGTGACCCACGACCAGGTCGAGGCAATGACCATGGGCACTCGCATCGCGGTCATGAACGACGGACTGCTCCAGCAGGTCGGGACGCCCCAGGTGCTCTACGACAAGCCGGTCAACCGGTTCGTGGCCGGCTTCATTGGCAGCCCGGCGATGAACTTCGTCGACGTGACGGTTGTCGGCGCCGGTGAGGGCGCGACGCTCCAGGGCGCGGACTTCAGCCTGCCCCTGCCGTCGCGCTTCCGGGATGCCGTCGGCTCGACCAGCGGTCGCAAGCTCGTTGCCGGGATCCGGCCGGAGCACCTCGACCTGGGCCAGCCCAGCGGCGAGAGCGCGACGATCCAGGTCAAGGCCGACGTGGTCGAGTACCTCGGCAACGAGGAGCTCCTCCACGTGACCGCCGGCTCCAAGGAGCTCGTCGCGGTCGTCGGGACCGAGCATCGCGTCCGACCGGGCGACATCGTCAATCTCATCGTCCCGCTCGACAAGCTGCATTTGTTCGACGCCGAGACCAACGCCTCGCTGGCCAGTGGGAGCGGGGCCGCAGCGGCGGCCTGAAGCGCGTTCCGGGGGGAGCGCCCATCGATCCGTTCGTCGACCCCGCCGCGGAGGCTGAGCTCCGCGAGACGACGGTCGACTCGCGCGTCATCCACCGGGGCCGGACGCTGGTGTTCCGGGTCGATACGATCGAGCGCACCGATGGCAGACGTCATCAGCGCGAGATCGTGGGGCACCCGGGCGCCGTCGCCATCGTCGCCCTCGACGACGAGGATCGGGTCCTGCTCGTCCGCCAGTTCCGGACCGCCGTCGGTCGGACGCTCCTCGAGATCCCGGCCGGAACGCTGGACGTCGACCCGACGGCCGGGAACGTCGAGGATCCCGACCTCGCCGCCCGGCGCGAGCTCGAGGAAGAGACCGGCCAGCGGGCCGGGCGCTGGCAGAAGCTTGGCTCGTTCTGGACCGCACCGGGCTTCGCGACCGAGCTGATGCACCTGTACCTGGCCACCGACCTGCGCCCGGCCGACGAGGGCCGGCTCGGTCCCGACGAGGACGAGGCCCTGGTCGACGTGCGGGTGCCCCTGGTCGAGGCCGTCGCCGCCGCCGAGGACGGCCGGATCGCCGACGCCAAGTCGATCGTCGGGCTCCTCCGCGTCGATCGCCTGCTTCGGGCCAGCCGATGACCCTGCGCCAGGTCCGCCCGTTCGCGCCGGGCGACGCGCCCGCGGTGCTCGAGGTCGAGCTGGCCAGCTTCGACCTGGCCCCGGTGCCGGGCGGCAGTCGGGCAGAGGTCTCCTGGATGATCGAGCGGATGACGCTCGTGCCAGACAGCACGCTGGTGGCGGTCGAGGATGACCAGGTCGTCGGCCAGTGCACGCCGCGGGTCGACGCCCTGACCGTCCATCCCGACTACCGCCGGCGCGGCCATGGCCGCCGCCTCGTCGCGGCGGCCCGGTCCCAGGTCGCTCGCGCCGGCCTGGCCGAGCTGTCGTTGTGGGGCGATCCAAGCCGTCCCGACGCCGCCGGGTTCATCGACGCCATGGGCGCCATCTATCGTTCGAGCCTGTGGCAGTTCCTGCTGCCGGCCGACCGGATCGTCCCCGCGCCGGCCTTCCCGGCCGACGTCGTGGTCCGGCCCATCCGCCCGGCCGCCGACGACCGCGCCTTCGTGAGCCTGATCAACCGCGTCTTCGACGATCATCCGTCGCCCCTGTCGTGGCCGCTCGACTACATCAGCGAGGTCCATGCCCGGTCCGATTTCGATGCCTCGGGTGTGCTCCTGGTCGCGCTCGCGGCGGATCCGGAGCAGCTCATCGGCTGCTGCCGGACCCTGGAGCTCCCCGGCGACGAGGGCCGACGACGGGGCGAGATCGGGATCGTGGGGCTGCTACCGGAATGGCGCGGTCGCGGATTGGGCCGGCAGCTCCTGCGCTGGGGCGTCGGCTATCTCCGCTCGGTGGGACTGACCGAGATCGAGCTGTCGGTGGAGGCCCGCAACGAGCGCGCCCTCGAGCTGTACCGTCAGGAAGGCTTCGTGGCCGGCGTCGAATGGCCGCACTACGTGCTGCCGGCGAGCGACGAATCAGTCCCCGGAACGCCAGCCGGCCAGGTCCACCGGTCGTAGCCGCGGGCTGGGAGTCCGGCCCGGGATCCGGCCGCGCTTCGCGATCGGCCGCCCGTCGATCTCCTTGATGTCGCCGGTGAAGTCGATCGGGGCGGCGCCGCTGATGTACGAACCCACGGCGAAGGAGTCGACCGGCGCGTTGTTCTCGGCGAAGTAGCGGATGCGCTCCGGGCTGAGACCGCCGGACACCACGATCTTGACGTGCTCGAAACCCTCCATGTCCAGACGCGCCCGGATCTCGACGACCAGCTCGGCCGTCACCCGGCCCCGCTCGGCCGGCGTATCGAGCCGGATCCCGTACAGGCGATCGCCCAGGGCGTGGGCGACCCGGAGGGCCTCCTCGGCTTCGTCCTTGAACGTGTCGACGAGGACGATCCGCGGGACGTCGGGCTCGAGGTCGCGATCGAACGCAAGCGCCGCCTCGACCGTGTCGCCGAAGATCAGGACGAGGGAATGGGGCATCGTCCCGGTCGGGCTCAGGCCGGCCAGCCGGGCGCCGGCCGGGGTCGACGCGCCGACGCAGCCGCCGATGATCGCCGCGTAGTCGAGAACGTCGGTGATGTCGGGGTGGACGTGACGGGCGCCGAACGAGATGACCGGATGCGGGGCGGCGGCATCCACGCACTCCCGGGCGGCGGTCGCCCAGCCGGTCGATTGGGCGAGCATGCCCAGGATCGCCGTCTCATAGAGGCCGAACCGCCGGTAGCGGGCGTGGATGCGCAGGACGACTTCCTTGGGCGAGAACGTGTCGCCGTCGTCGAGCGCCTCGAGGGTCACCTCGGACGGATCGGCATCGCCCAGGACGTGCGCGATCAGGTTCTTGGCCTCGTCGATCCCGCACAGAATCCCGGCCTGGCGGCTGAAGACCTCCATGACCACCACGGGGTCGAGCCCCTCGCGCTCGAGGACGCTCTCGGCGCGGGCGAAGTAGACGTCCGCGGATTCGCCCGACAGGATCTCGTTGGATGGTCGGGTCCGGATGATGCCCATCAGCCGGCGGGCCGATCGGGTGGGGCTGCGCTGGGATCGGTCACGCTCGGCTGGACTCCTCCGTCGGCTCCCGGGAGCCGGGCTCGATTGGGTCGGCAGTGTAGCAGTCGGGAGCGGCCCCGAAGCCCACGGCGCCCCGGGAACCGGACCGGCGGCGGTGGCGCGACCGCCAGGCTGCGGCCGACCGGTGGCTCACCCAACCTCGGGCCGATAGCCTGCCCGGCGACGACGCCGCGGACGCCGCGCGCGTGTCGAAACGAGCAGGATCAGGAGGGCCATCAGGAGCACCAGCGCCGCCATCGACCGCAGCCGCAGGCCGCCCAGATCGGCGGCCCCGGCCCACGCCTCCCGGGCGCCGATGGCCTGCGCCTGGGCAGCGGTCAAATCGCCCGCCTCGAAGGCGCGCCGCGCGGCCGCCAGCTCGGCGAGCGGGTCCTGTCCGAACAGCCCGACCCGCACCAGCCACGACGAGGATGAGTCCGCGCCCGAGGATTCCGCGGCGAGAATCTGGTCGATGATCGCTCGCTCGATGGCGGCCTCGGACGCCGCAACCTCCGGATCGCCCGTCTCGAAGGCCGTCCGCAGGTTGCTCGACGGTCGGAGCCCGGCGACCGCGGCGGCGACCGCCAGGTCGTCACGAGCGGCGAGGATCTCTCGGGCGCTGGCCATGGCCGTGGCCGCCTCGTCGAAGCGCCAGGCCGCGAGGGACGTCTCGATGCCGGCCGGCAGCCGCCAACCATTGGCATCCCCGACGAGCGTCTCGAGCTGGAAGCGGAGTCGCGCGCGCTGATCGAGCAGGGCGGCGTCCTCCGGGCGGGTCACCCAGGTCCGCCATAGCTCGGTGGCGTCCACGCCAGCCTCCGACTCGATCAGGTCGAGCATCCCGCGCCAGTCGATCGCTCCCGCCGCCGCGCGGGTCCGGGCCGCGCTGAGGACGGCCCGGAGTCCCTCGGCCCCCGTTCGGCTGGCGATCAGCCGGATCAGCCCGACCGAGGCGGCCGCGCCGTAGGTGTCGCTGGCCGAGACGTCGACGCCGCGTTGCTCGTCGACCGCCCAGGCGTTGAGCGGGAAGGCGCCCGGACTGGTCGGGTCGGGGGGTGGGCCGCTGCCGAGGTCGATCTTGAGCGGCTCCGCCGCGCCCTCGGCCGCGTAGCGCGACAGGCCCTCGACCAGCCACCGGTCGGCGAACACCGAGCCGTCGAACCAGAGATGGGCCGCGGCGCGCAGGGCGACCCCGGGCCCGGCCGTGTAGGCCAGCCGGATGACCCCGGTCGTCGGGTCGTAGACGCCCGCCGCACCCTCGATCGAACGCGGCACCGTCTCCTCGACGACGAGGGTCGAGGACCGGGGATAGGGCAGGCCGGTCGTCGCCGCGAGCGCCGGCAGCGACCTGGCGAACAGCGCGCCGATCCGTTTGGCCCAGGCGGGATCGTCCTTCCAGGCCCGGATCGTGAGCTGGGCGGTGGCGCCGTCGATGGGGACGTCGAGCTGGGTCTCGACGAAGCCGCTCGGCCGGTCAGCGAGCACGTACCCGGACATCGCAAATGGGTCGGGCAGCGACGGCGACGACAGCATGGTCGTGCCGTCGGGCGCCGTGGTCGGTTTGCCCAGCCGGCCCGAGGCGACCGTCACTTCGTAGCCCGCCGGGAACTGCACGCTGACCGTCGAGCCGGGCGTGTCGCGGGTGCCATAAGCCCACACCGGGAACGCCACCAACGAGGGGCCCACCCGGACCGCGCGCGATCGCGACCCACCGGGGTCGGGCAGATCGAAGACGAGCCGCAGGTTCGTCGATCGGCCGCCGGCGAGCCGCTTGGCGAAGCGGATCGCGAGCAGGGTGGAGGCGTCCGACCGGGCGGTCACGCTGACCCCGACCTTGGTCCCGTCATTCGTGGCGCGGAACGCCGTCGAGCCGGGCAGGACCGCCAGGTTGGCCCGGTCGTAGAGGTAGCGGGTGCTAATGGTTTCCCGGGCATGGTTGGTGGCGACCAGCTCGACCGTCACATGGACCCGGTGCTGGTCCGGCTGGACGACGTAGCGGGCGGCCCCGACGAGGGTCAGCTTGGGTGCCGCCGCCTCGGCATCCGGGGGTGCGCCGGCCCAGCCGAGGGCAATGGCCATGACCAGACCGGCCACGGCGACGAAGAGGCGGTGCGGGTGGATCGACCGGCGCCGGTTCACGATCCGAGCAACTCGGGCAGTCGCGCGCTGTAGCGGGCCAGGAGGTCCTGGTTACGGCGCTGGCGGGCGCTCTGATCCGGGATTCGTCCGCCGATCCAGAGCCAGCCGGCCGACTCGGGCAGGAGCGCGTCGCAGATCGCCATCGAGCGGGCCAGGGCCAGACCCAGCTCGTCCCGGTCCAGGAAGCGCAGCGGGATCTCCGTGCTCAAGGTCGGCCGGCCGTCCTCCGCGATGGAGAACTTCACGAACGGAAACTCGTCGTTCCAGCGCAGCAGCGTCCGATACGCCTTGCGCAGCCCGTCCCCGATCGGTGGCGCGAAATGGACCCAGGTGACGAGGCCGAGCGCCGGATCGAGGATGATCGTGAGCCGGACGTCGAACCGGCGCCGGCCGTCGAGCTCGAGATCCCAGGCGGCCACGCCGTCGCGCACGACCGCCTCGGACGGGCTCAGCCCAAGATCGGCCAGCCAGGCCTCGACGTCGGCCGGTTGGGGCGGGGGCTGGGCATCGATCGGGCGAGCCGCCTGGCGCGCGCCGAGATCCGATCCGTTCGGCGACATGGCCGGGACAGTCTAGCCGACGCCCATCGTCGGTCCTGCCGAGCGCGGTCAGGTCCGGGTCAGGAGCTCCCGGCCTCGGCCTTGACCGCCCTGAGCTCCACGCCAGGCTCATCCGCGGCGGCCTTGGGGCGAGAGCTTCTCGGTCGATCGGCCCGATCGACCGAGCCGCCGCTGCGCACGACCCGGCCGGCGTAGTCGGTCGTGCGGACGTCCCCACCGATGCGCACGTTGCGACCGATCCGGGCGCCGCGGGGAATGATCGAGCGCTTGCCGACGACGCTGATGCCGGTGTTGAGTCGACCGGGCTCGCGTTTGTTGGGGGTGTCGTCGCTGCCGTCTCCGACGACCGCACCGGGTCCGACCACGACCTCCTTGTCGAGGATCGAGCGGTCGACGATCGCGCCCCGGCGGATGACCGTGTCGAACATCACGATGGAGTCGCGGACCACGGCTCCGACCTCGACCCGCACGCCCGGCGAGAGGACCGAGTTGACGACCGTGCCGTCGACGACGCAGCCGTGGCTGATCAGACTGCGATGGACCTGGGCGGTCTGCCCGATCCGGGCCGGGCCACGTTCCTCGGAGCGAGTGTGGATGAGCCATTCTCGGTCGTACAGGTCGAGGTCGGGCTGGTCCTCGAGCAGGGCCATGTTCGCTTCCCAGTAGGACTGGATCGTGCCGACGTCCTGCCAGTACCCCTCGAAGCGGTAGCCGAACACCCGCGCTCCCCCATCGATCATGGCCGGGACCACGTGCCCACCGAAGTCGGTCCGCGAGTCGTCGAGCCAGCGGCGCAGGGCCTTCCGGGTGAAGACGTAGACGCCCATGCTGGCCAGGTCGCTCTTGGGCAGCTTGGGCTTCTCCTGCCACTCAACGACACGGTTGGTGTCATCCATGGCCAGGATCCCCATCCGCGTGGCGTCCGAGAGGGGCACCCGCCGAACCGCGATGGTGACGTCAGCCCGCCGCCGCCGGTGGGCCGCCAGGAACGGCGCATAGTCCATCTTGTAGATGTGGTCGCCGGCGAGGATCAGGATGTCGTCCGAGCCGTCGTGCTCGATCACGTTGAGGTTCTGGAGGACCGCGTCGGCGGTGCCCCGGTACCACTCGGCGACCCGACCACGGGCGATGTAGGGCTGGAGCATCTTGACCCCGCCCTTGTTCCGGTCGAGATCCCATGGGCGGCCCAGGCCGATGTGGTCATTGAGCGAGCGCGGGTTGTACTGGGTCAGCACGACCACGGTGCTGATGCCCGAGTTGACGCAGTTGCTGAGGGTGAAGTCGATGATCCGGTACTTACCGGCGAACGGCACCGCGGGCTTGGCGCGCACCGACGACAGGATCGAGAGCCGCTCGCCCTCGCCCCCGGCGAGGATGACCGCCATCGTCGGCTTCATCTGACGCACCTTCGAGCTGCGGGATCGCTGGAGTGTGCTCGGCCCCGATGCTAGCACCTCCGTTGCGGGCCTTCGAGTCGCTGGCCGGTCAACGTCCGATGAACGCTCGACCGCGGGCGCGATCGCCGCCTGCGCCGCGCGGGCGGGACCGTGAGCCATGTCCATCTGCTGGCGTCGCCTACAGGAACAGGCGCGGGTTGACCCAGGTGTCGTCGAGCTCGACCCCCCAATGGAGGTGCGGGCCGGTCGTGTTGCCGGTCAGCCCGACATAGGCGATGACCTGGCCCTGGCCGACGACCTGCCCGGCGCGGACCGGGATGTTCCGCTGGACGTGGCCGTACAGCGAGATGAGGTGAGCGCTGTGGGCGATGATCACGACCCAGGCGCCATCCGACAGCGGCCCCGCGTACAGGACCCGGCCGGCGCCCGCCGCGCGAATCCTGCTGCCGAGGGGCGCCGCGATGTCGATCCCCTGGTGGAAATGGGCGCAGTTGCCATAGGGCGGCTCCCACGGGAAGCCGGTGCAGCCGAATTCCTGGGTGATCGTGCCCGAGAGTGGCCACACGAAGCTGCCGCTGTACTGCGAGGGGACGCCGCCGCCGCGGATCTGGTCGGCGAGCAGGCGCCGGATCTTGCGATCGATCGCCGCGTTCTCGCGGGCCTCGGCGACCAGGATCGCGCGCGCCCTTGCCTTGCTGACGGCCAGCCGGCGATAGGCCTGGTTCTGGAGTGCCAGCTGGCGAGCGGTCTCCTTCTCGAGCTTCTTGAGCCGGACCTTCGCCCGGGCCAGGTTGGAGAGGCTCTTCTCGAGGACCTTCTGCTGGGCGGCCGTGGCGGCCCGCAGCTGGTCGGTGTCGGAGCGGGTCTGGGTGACCGTCTGGTGCAGGGCGAAGAGGGTCTGCTGATCCAGCACGATCTGGTCTGCCAGCGCCTTGTCCTGGTTGCCGATGTCGATCAGGTAGCCCACGTCGGCCAGGGCGTCGGAGAAGGAATCGGCCGACAGGATCGTCTCGACGAGCGACGTCCGATCGCTGTCGTAGGCGGCCCGGATGTGATCGGCCAGGAGGGCCCTGCGCTCGGTCAGCTGGGCCGCCTTGGCCGCTTCCTCGGCCTGGATCTCGGCCAGCTGGGCGTCGAGGTCGGCCAGCTCGGCCACCTGACCGTCGTAGACCGCCTTGACCGCATTGACCCGCACGGTCATGTCCTTGACGCCCGCCTTGACGACCGCCAGGTCGGCGTTGATCCCATCCAGCTTGGTCGCGGTCGAGCTGATCACGACGCGAAGGTCGGCCTGGAGTCCGTTGAGCTCGGCGACCTTGCGCTTCTGGGCGGCGATCTTGGTCTGGAGCGCCTTCTGCCTGGCGAGCGCATCGGACAGCTCGTCGCCCGCGGCGGTCGGCGGTGCGCCGAGCGACTGGCCCAGGAGCGGCACGAGCAGGACGAGCACGAGGCCCAGCCTCGCGGTTGTGCCCAGCGCTCGATGGGGCGTGCGTTGGCGGGCTGCCGGAACGGGTGTCGGGGCCGGCGTGGAACCGGGCGTCGGGCGAGCGGGGTCGCGGTCGGCCTGCGGTTGGTGGCGGTTCACGTTGGCGACGTCACGCTGCGAGCAAACTCCGTTGCGCACGTCTTGCGACGCACTGGCGGCTACGCCCGCCGGTACGCGCCGTCCGTTGGGGGCCACACCTCTGGACGACTCCGGCTTCCCGGCATGATACCCCGGCTCGTCCAGCACGGCCCCTCGGCGCGGTGCTCGCGTTACGTCCGGAGCAGGATCGCCCAGAGCGCGCCGAGGATCAGGAATGGGCCAAACGGGATGAACGACTTGAGGCCGACCCGGCGGGTCATGAGCAGGAGCACGGTCACGGCCCCGGCCAGGAGCACCCCGGCGACCGTGCCGGCCACCGCTCGGTAGGCCCCCGACATGAGCCCCACCGTGACCAGCAGCTTCACGTCACCGAGGCCAAATGCCCCAGCGCCGAACAGCAGCGACGGCAGATACAGGACTGCCGGGATGACGATGGCGGCGACCACGGCCGGCACCAGCGCGTGACCGACCAGCGGGTTCGCGCCGCTCAGCGCGAAGAGGAGGGCGAACGGGATCAGCGGCAGGGTCAGGACGTCGGGCAGGAGACGCTGGTCGAGGTCGGTGGCCAGGAGCAGAACCAGGACCACGACGTAGGCCACGAAGATGGTCAGCACGACGCCGCGGTCGAGCCCGCTCGCGGCAACCAGCTCGGCCGAGGAGGTCGGCTCGCTCAGGAAGCGCGACGGCAGGGCACCCAGCCCCACGGCCCCAACCGTCGCCACGACCACGGTGCGCCAGCCGACGGGCCGCCCGGCAACGAAGCCCTCCGCCTCGTCGTGCTCGGGCCAGCGGGTGGCAATCCGATCGGCGACGACGCCCCAGAGAGCGCCCAGGATCGCGAGCGCGACCGACAGGAGAACGATCGAGTCGGCGACGAAGGACGTCATCGGCGCGCGACCGGGGCTGCCGCGGCGATCCTGGCCACGGCTGCCACGGCCATCGCGGTTGGCGCCTCGAGCCGCGCCCGGGCCAAGCCTGCCCGGACCTAGCGCGCCCCGGCCAGGGCGAGCTCGACGAGCGTGGCGTGGGTGACGCCGTTCGAGCCCCGGGCCGCGAACGGCATGGGCTTGCGGAAGTAGCCCGTCCCGCCGATGTCGAGATGGACCCACGGCTTGGTCACGAACTCGCGCAGAAAGAGGCCGCTCTTGACCAGCGAGCCTTCGGCCGAGCCGGCGTTCTGGAGGTCCCCGTACCAGCTGTCCATGTCGGGCACGTAGTCGTCGACGAGCGGGAGCTGCCAGTAGCGCTCGCCCGCCCGGGCGCCGGCGGCCATGACCTCGTCGAACCAGGGTTGGGGGGTGCCGAACGCGCCGGTGACCATGTATCCCAGGGCCCGCGACACGGCTCCGGTGAGGGTCGCAACGTCGACCAGGTGGGTTGCCCCCAGGGACTCCGCGTAGGTCATCGCGTCGCCCAGGATCAGGCGACCCTCGGCGTCGGTGTTGGTGATGTCGACCATCTTGCCGTTGAGGGCGCGGACGATGTCGCCGGGCCGGGTCGAATGCGGACCGGGCATGTTCTCGACCGCTGGCGCCAGGGCCAGGAGCGGCGTGCCGGGCGCCAGCCGCGCCACCGTCTCGATCGCCGCGATGACCGTGGCCGCGCCGGTCTTGTCCATCTTCATCTCTTCCATCCGGTCGGCCGGCTTGATCGAGATGCCGCCAGAATCGAAGCAGACGCCCTTGCCCACGATCGCCAGGTGCCGCCCGAGCGCGTCCTTCTCGCCGGCCTCCCCCGAGCGCAGCACGATCATCCGGGGCGGGTTGTCGCTGCCCCGTCCGACCGCGATGAACATGCCCATCCCCAGCTCTTTCGCCCGCTCGGGCTCGATGACGTCGATCCACAGGCCGTTGCGCTTGGCGATGGCCGCGGCCTCGTCGGCGAGGACCTCGGGGCTGACGTCGTTGGAGGCGCGGTTGGCCAGCGTCCGCGCGGTGTTGGCGCCCTCCCCGACGATCCGGCCGCGCTCCGCCGCGGCGGCCAGCCCGCTCGCGTCGCCACCGGGAGCCACGACGATCAGCTCCTCAAGGACCGGCGGAGCCGTCTCGACCTTCTCGAGATAGATCCCCTTGGGCTCGTAGTGACCCTCGACCACACCCCGAACGAGGAGCTCGACGACGGTCGGCACGCCACGGTCGATCCGATCGCCGAGATCGCCGACCCAGACCGCCAGGCGGCGGACCTTGCGGCCGCCCAGGCGACGCTCGATGGTCGCGCCGAGCCGGTGGATCGTCTCGCGGTCGAGCTTGTCGGCGTCACCGGCACCGGCCATCAGCAGCCGGCCGACCGGGAGTTCGCCGGCCCCGGCAAGCGTCGCGCCGTAGCGCTTCGCGCTGAGCTCGCCGAGGGTGGCCAGGGCGGTCAGCTCACCGCCGCTGCGCCGATCGAGCTCGGCCAAGGGCCCGTCGAATGCGGGCTCGCCGACGAACGGGACGGCCAGGACATCGGCCGCGACGTCCCAGGGCTGATCGGTCGCGATACGCAGGTGCATCGAAGGTGAGTCCTCCCGACGGGCACGGGCCACTGACGAGTGGCTGGTATGAGGCCGCCAGTGTAGCGGGCCTATCCGCCGTCCAGCGAGTCCGTCGCGGCGTCCAGCTGGCGACGCGCCTCCTCGATCGAGATCACCGCCTGGTTAAGCCCGCCGCGGGCGACGTCGGCCATGATCACGATCAGCCCACGGTTATCGGGCGGGAGGCGCTCCTGGGCGACCCGCAGCTCCTCGAAGGCGGCCCGGACGGCGTTGGTGACCCGGCCGCCCGACCGGCTCAGCAGGGCCCAGGTCTTGCGCAGCGCGGTGTCGTAGGCGGCGTTCAGGTCGATCCACTGGGTCAGGATCGTGACATCGGTCGTGACCGCCAGCCGGTCGCGCAGCTTGCGCGAGGTCGCCAGGGATGCGTCGGCTCGATCGAGTCTGGCCAGCGCCTTCTTGTATTGACCCTTGCGCCCCAGGCTGGCCGCCGAGGCGGTCTGCGTGTCGTGGGCGGCGAGGCTGGTGGCCAGGTCCATCGCGGCGATGCTGCCCCGGGTCAGGCCGATCCAGGACGCGTCGAGACCCTCGGTCGCCGACAGCGCCGCGACGAGCCGGTCGTAGCGGTTCCGCAGGCCGGCCCCCATCCTGGTCGCGTCGTCGGGACCGACGCCCGGGATCGCCTCCAGCCGCGACCGGAGCGCGTCGGTGGCCTCGGCGATGACCTCCAGCTGGGTCGTTCCTGCATCCGTCGCGACGCGCAGCGCGGAGGCATCGCGGTCGACCAGGGCGGTCAACGCCCGCCGCCCGATCGCGCCCAGCGCGTCGACGTCGTCGGTCAGCACGCTGAGATCGCCGGCGGCCGCCTCGAGCTGCGGCTTGAGAACGAGGTCCTCGCCCCAGGTCAGCTCGGGGCGGGCAGCGGTGCTCGGCAACGAGTTGGCCGCGCTCACGAGTCCGGCGCCGCCGAAGGCCACGGCCGCGGCCAGACCGAGCCAGCCGAGGGCCGCGGCCGCTCGTCGACCGGGGGTGGATGGGTGGCTCGTCATCGCGCTCGAGAGGGAGAGGCGGTGGTCATCGGGTGAAACGGTAGCATCCGATCATGCGCGAGCCCGCCGACCCGACCGCCGACTCGACCGCGCTCACGCCCGCGTCGCTGCGACGGCTGACCGAGGTCATGCCCAAGGCCGAGCTCCACCTCCACCTGGATGGCTCGCTCCGGGTCGACACGGCCCTCGACCTGGCCCGCACCCGCGGCGTCGACGCCCCGACCACCTTCGCCGGGATGTTCGCCGCGCTGGTGGCCCCCGAACGGACCGCCTCGCAAGCCGAGCTGCTCGAGCGGTTCGAGCTCCCCATCGCACTCCTTCAGGACGAGGAGGCGCTCGAGAGGGTCACGACCGAGCTGGTCGAGACGAAGGCGGCCGAGGGCGTGCGCTACGTCGAGATCCGCTGGGGCCCCGCGCTCCATACCCGGCGCGGCCTGCCGGCGGCCGAGGGGATGGCCGCGGTCTGCCGGGCCGCCGCCGAGGCCGCGGCCCGGACCGGGATCGTCGTCCGGTTGATCTGCACGGCGCTCCGCTCGGACGAGCCCGAGCTCAACCTCGAGCTGGCCGAGACCGCCAGCGGGTTTCGCGGGGTCGGCCTCGTGGGCTGGGACCTGGCCGGCGACGAGCAGGGCTTCCCGGATCCACAGCGCTTCTCCGCGGCCTTCGCCGCGGCCCGTGCAGGCGGTCTGCGGATCACCATCCACGCCGGGGAGTGGGGCGGTGCGGCCCAGGTCCGGCGCGCCCTCGCCGTCGACCCCGAGCGGATCGCCCACGGCCCGCTGGCGACCGAGGACCCGGCATTGGTCGCCGAGCTCATCGATCGGGGCGTGACCCTGGACCTGTGTCCGACCAGCAACGTCCAGGCCGGCATCGTCCCGACGCTCGCCGACCACCCGCTGGCCCGACTCCACCGTGCCGGCGTCTCGGTCACGCTGTCCACCGACGACACCACGGTCTCCGACATCAGCCTGGCCGAGGAGTACGCCCGGGCCGTCGAAGGGATCGGGCTGACCATCTCCGAGCTGTGGGCCATCGACCGGCGAGCGCTCGACGTCGCGTTCGCCGAACCGGCCGTGCTGGCCAAGCTGCGGGCCGAGTTCGACGCCTGGGCCGCGGCGATCCCCGAGACGCGCGGCGGCGGCTGAGCCTCAGGTCGCGGACAGGTCGTCCAGGATCCGGGCCAGCTCGGTGGCATCCGCGGCGACCGCGGTCGGCCGCTCGGCCTCGGGCAGCGCGTCGATCTGGGCGCGGGTGGCGACCCCCGTCAGCATGAGGATGCAGCGCGCGCCGACCGCCCGCGCCGCGGCGAGGTCCGTGCCGATCCCATCGCCGATCATGACCGCCTCGCGCGGATCGGCCCCGACCACGTGGGCCGCCTCGAGCAGGAGCAGCGGCTCGGGCTTGCCGATCGAGACCGGCACGGCCCCCGACGCGGTCTCGATGGCCGCGACCAGCGACCCCGCCCCGGGCATCAGACGGCGCTCCATCGGATAGACCGGATCGCGGTTGGTGGCGACGAAGCGTGCCCCCGCCCGGATGGCGTCGGCGGCGACCGCCAGGCGCTGGTAGGTGACCTCGGGATCGAGCCCGACCACGACGGCGTCGGGCCGGCCGGCCGCCTCGAACCCGTCGAGCTTCTCGTTCTGGGCACGAAGCGCCGCCTCGGCGGCCGTGACCACCTCGAAGCCGCAGTCCTCGAGCTCGCGGACCAGGCCGGACCCGCCAAACGCCAGGACCCGCTTCGGTCGAGGCTCCTGCTCGGCCAGCCACAGCGCCGTGGCGCGCGGCGAGCTGACCACCCGATCGGCCGCGACCGGAGCGCCCATCGCCGCCAGACGGTCGACGTAGTCGGCCCGGTAGTGCATCGAGTTGTTGGTGACATACACGATCTCGTCGCCGCGCCGGACGCGATCGGCCAGGACGGCGGCCACACCGGGAACGGGATCCGCGCCGCGATACACGACGCCGTCGAGGTCGACCAGGAGGAGCATCGGCGCATCCTACCCGGCGGCCGCGGCTTCCCGTCCGGCCGCGTGGCACGATGGGCGGGTGACGCCCCCCAGACGCGAACGCGCGGATCCCCTGGTCGGCACCGAGCGGCTGCTGATCGATGGCTCGAACCTGCTCCACGCACTCGGTCGAGCCAAGGGCCAGCCGGCTCCGGCGGCGACCCTCGTGGGACGGCTGCGCGCGGTCATCCCGGCGGCCGTCCGGATCGAGCTGATCCTCGACGGCGCGCCCGACCCGGGTCTGCGCGGGACGCGGATCGCCTCGGGGCTGACCGTCCGCCACAGCGGCTCGGCCTCGGCTGACCGGCTCATCGAGCGGCTCGTTGCCGACGCGATCGGCTCGGGCGGGACGCCCGAGGCGGCCCACGCCGCGGCGGACGCGATCCTGGTCGTGACCGACGACATCGACCTGGGCCAGCGGGTCCGCCGGCGGGGCAGCCGCAGCGCCGGCACGCCCTGGCTCACCCGCCGACTCGACCGGGGCGTTCTGAGCGCCCCATCGTCCGGGACGCCCCGACCCGCCCGACCGACCGGGCTCGGCTCCGGTTCCGGACCCGGGCCCGCCGGTCCAGCCGACGCCGACGACGACGACCGTCGACGGTGGCGGCCCGGGAGGGGCGCGACCAGGAAGACCGGCAATCCCCGGCGCGGACGCCCACCGAGTCACCCCGGCTAGAATGTCGCCGTGAGCATCGTCGACCAGCTCAACAGCCTCTGGAACCAGATCCTCGAGCTCCTGTCCAAGCTCGTGATCCCGGACTGGGGCTCGCTCATCGGGCTGATCCCGATCTTCCTCCTCGTCGGGGTGGTCGGTCCCGTGCTCAGCCTGATCGTGCTGATCTGGCTGATCTACCTCCTCCGCAAGCCCCGGACCAAGCTGATCCTGCTCGAGGGTCCGCGCCCGGCGGCGCTCGACGAGGGAGGGCGGCCGATCTACCCAACCGGCTATCCGTTCTGCGCGCGCGACCGCCTGATCTACCCCAGCGGGGCCACCGTCTGTGAGCGGTGCCACGACGAGCTGATGGTGATCTGCCCCAAATGCGGGATCTCGCGCCAGGCGCGCATCGACCGGTGCGGCAACTGCGGGCTCATCCTCAAGATCGACAAGAGCGCCCAGGTCCGGGCCGTGGTCCCGACCGGACCCCCGCCCGGCGGGGCGGCGGCGGCCTGATGGCCAGCGCGGCGCAGCTCCTGTTCGTCCTGGGAGTCATCTTCGTGGCCCTGGCGTTTGCGGCCCACGTCGGTCACGCGGTCCTCCTCGCCAATGGCCGGCGGACCCTCCCGAGCCTGGTCGGCGCCGCCCAGCCCGCGTTTGCGGGCGTCGTCACCGGCTCGTTCGTGGAGGCGTCGGCCAGCGGCCCCCGGAGCCCGGGCTTCGAGCCGGCCAGCCCGGTCTCGCGGAGCGCCTCGGTCCTGGGCCTCGTGGCGGCGGTGCTGCTGGGGTTGTCGCTGGCCACGCGCGCGATCGCGGTCGGTCGCGGGCCGTGGGGCAACATGTTCGAGTTCACCGTCGCGTTCGGCTTCACGATCGTGGCCGGCTACCTCGTCCTGGAGCGGCGCTACCCGATCCGCTCGCTGGGGTTCATCCCGTTCGGGGTGGCCCTCACCCTGCTGCTCTACGGCAGCAGCCTGCCGAACGAGATCAAGCCGCTGGTCCCGGCCCTCCAGAACGCGCCGCTGCTGACGATCCACGTAGGCATGGCCACGATCGCCTACGGCATCTTCGCCACGAGCTTCGCGGCCGGGATCGGCTACCTGATCCAGGGACAGCGCGACCGGTTTGCCTGGCTGCCCTCGCACAAGGTCCTCGACGAGGTCGCCTACCGGGCGGTCATCGTCGGTTTCCCGATCTTCGCCACGATGATCATCCTGGGCTCGTGGTGGGCCTCGATCGCCTGGTCGCGCTACTGGGGCTGGGACCCCAAGGAGACCGCCGCACTGGTGACCTGGCTGGTCTACGCGGTCTACCTCCACGCCCGTAACCAGAAGTCGTGGGCCGGCCGGCCGGCTGCCCTGCTCCTCGTCGTCGGGTTCGGGATGGTGCTGGTCACCTACTCGGGCAGCCTGTGGTTCTCCGGGCTGCACGCCTACTCGGGCCTGTAGCCGGCGCCACATGACGATCGCTGAACAGCCACGCGCAACGGGCGCGGACACCGAGTGGTGGCAGCGTGGCGTCATCTACCAGATCTACCCGCGCAGCTTTGCCGATTCGGACGGCAACGGCGTCGGCGACCTGCCCGGGATCATCGCTCACCTCGACCACATCGAGAGCCTGGGGGTTGACGCCATCTGGCTGTCGCCGATCTACCCGTCGCCCGGGCTGGACCTGGGTTACGACGTGGCCGACCACACGGCGGTCGACCCGCTCTTTGGGACCATGGCCGACTTCGACCGGCTGGTGGCGGCGGCCCACGGGCGTGGCCTCAAGGTCATCCTCGACCTGGTCCTCAACCACACCAGCGACAGGAACGCCTGGTTCGAGGACTCGCGCACCGGCCGGACCGGCGAGCACGCGGACTGGTATCTCTGGCGCGACCCTGCCGGCTGGCGCCGGGGCCGCCCGATCCCGCCCAACAACTGGGTGTCGTTCTTCGGAGGATCGGCCTGGGCCTGGGAGCCCGCTCGCAAGCAGTTCTACATGCACACGTTCCTCAAGGAGCAGCCCGACCTCAACTGGCGCGAGCCGGCGGTCCGGGCGGCCCAGCTGGCGATGATCCGAGGCTGGCTCGACCGCGGCGTCGACGGCTTCCGACTCGACGTGTTCAACACCTTCTTCAAGGAGGCCAGCCTCGCCCCGAACCCGCCGCGAACCCCGGCGCCGCGCGGGCTCGCGCGCTTCCGCGGCTGGAACCGCCAGCTCCACGTCAACGACAAGGACCAGCCCGAGCTGGCCGACTTCCTGGCCGAGTTCCGGGCCATCGTCGACGAGGTTCCCGGCCGGATGACCGTCGGCGAGCTGTTCGACGATCGACCCGAGCGGGCGGCGCTCCACTCCGGTCCCCGCCACCTGATCTTCGATTTCGGGCTGATCCGCAAGCCCTGGCGGGCGGAGTCCATGGCCGACGCGATCGACGATCGCGAGACGGCGTTCGGCCCCGATCGCTGGCCGGCGGTCGTCCTGTCGAACCACGACCAGCCGCGCCAGGCCACCCGTTTCGCGCGCGGCCCCCAGCGCGATGCCGTCGCCAAGGCCGCCGCGGTCCTGCTGCTGACCCTGCGCGGGACGCCGTTCATGTACTACGGCGAGGAGATCGGTCTGGGCGACATCAAGGTCCCCCGGCGCGAGATCGTGGATCCGCCCGCCCGCCGCTACTGGCCACTGCCGCTGTGGTGGAACCGCGACGGATGCCGCGCGCCGATGCCCTGGACGGGTGGCCCGAACGGTGGCTTCAGCACCGGCCGACCGTGGCTCCGGATGGCGCCCGACTTCGCGACGCGCAACGTCGCGGGGCAGGCGAGCGACCCGGATTCGGTCCTGTCCGCCTACCGTCGACTGGTGCAGGCGCGGCGGACCCTGCCGGCGATCCAGACCGGGTCCTTCCGCTGGGTCGTGCGGGCCCGCGACGATGTCCTCGCCTATCGCCGCGACGCGCCCGGCGAGGCCGTCCTTGTGGCGATCAACTTCAGCGGCGAGGCGATCTCGGTGCCCCTGACCGATCCAGCCACCACCAGCCTGGACTGGGAGCTCCGCTACTCGACGGTCGCCTCCGGGCGCCTTCCGGTCGAGGGCCTCGTCCTGCGCCTGGCCGCGCACGAGGCGGCCATCCTCCGCGCCCCGCTGGCGAAGGCGCCCTCCGGGGGCTGAGGTGGGCGGAGGCTGAGGTCGGCGGGCCGAGCCGGCGAGCCCGGGAGCCACCAGCCGGCGAGCCCCCAGCCGGCGAGCCCCCAGCCGGCGAGCCGCCGCTCAGCGCGTCCGGGTCACCTTGGTGAGGTTGCGCGGCGCCTCCGGATCGAGCCCGCGGGCGCGGGTCAGGTGGTAGGCAAAGAGCTGGGCGGGCACGATCGAGACGATCGGTCGCAGCCACTCGGGGACGTCGGCCGGGAGCGCCACCGAGGGCCCGCCGGCGGCGCGGATCGTGGCCGAGTCGGAGAGGGTCAGGACGTCCGCGCCGCGCTCGCGCAGGCGCGCCAGCAGCTCCACCAGCCCGGCCGACGCGACACCCTCGGGCACGACCGCGAGGACCGGCACGCCCGGCTCGACCAGGGCCACCGGCCCGTGCTGGAAGTCGGCGGCCGAGTACGGGTCGGCGAAGACCCGGGCAAGCTCCTTGAGCTTGAGCGCCCACTCGCGGGCGGTGGCGTACTCGTAGCCGCGCCCGAGGATGACGCACCGATCGACGGCGGCCATCGCGGCGGCGATCGCCTGGACCTCGGGCTCGACGGCCAGGGCCCGCTCGATCGCGGCGGGCACGTGCGCCAGCGCCGCGAGAGCGTCGGGCTCGTCGAGGAGCGCCGCCGACAACCGCGCGATCGCCAGCAGCGAGGTGGTGTACGTCTTCGTCGCCGCGACCGCGCGCTCGGGTCCCGCGTCGAGGTCGATGACGTACTCGGCGGCGGCCGCCAGCGGGCTGGCCGGGTCGTTGGTGATCGCGAGCGTGGGCACGTTCTGGCGGCGGGCTCCGTCGACCACCGCGACGATGTCCGGTGACGCCCCGGACTGGCTGATCCCGACCACCAGCGCCCGGGCGAACCGGGGAACGACCCCGTAGAGCGACACGATCGAGGGTGCCGCCAGCGCCACCGGCAGTCGATGGATCGTGCCGAGCAGGTACTGGGCGTAGATGGCGGCGTGGTCCGAGCTGCCCCGGGCGGCGATCACGACCAGGTCGACCGGCTCGGCCCGCAGGCGCGCGACCAGCGCCGCGAGGACGCCCCCGCTCGACGCGAGCTGCCGCTCGGCCGCGGCCGGTTGCTCGAGGATCTCCTCGCGCAGGGTGGAAGTGGCTGGGAGCGCCATGGGCCAAGACTATCGTCGCATCGGGTCGCTCGCAGGCGTCGACCCCCTGGACGGCGGTGCCCGCCGCCCGCTCGTACCACTCCCGGATCGACCCGCCGGTGCCACACTGGCCGGGCATCGGACCATCAGAGGACGCCGTGACCCGACCGGTAGACCCGCCCAGCTCCGCGCCCGCCAGCCTTGGCCCGACACCGGCGCGTGGGTCCACCACGGCCGCCAGCTCGGCCGCGCGCCATCGACTCGGCGCTCTGTACCGGCGGACGCGCGACATCGCCCTCAAGCCCGTCTACGCCTTCTACGTCACCCGGCTCGAGGCCGCGGTCATGGCCCATCCCCGACCGGCCCACGTCGCGGTGATCATGGACGGCAACCGGCGCTGGGCGACGGAGGCCGGCTACGAGGATCCGAGCATGGGCCACCGGCGCGGCGCCGAGAAAGCCCTCGAGCTGATCGACTGGTGCGCCGACCTGGGCATCCGCGAGGTGACCCTGTGGGCCCTCTCGATCGAGAACCTGGCGCGCGGCGACGAGGAGGTCGGGGTCATCACGGACGTCGCCGCCGATGCGATCGCGGCCATGGCCGACGGTCGGCGCAAGACGCGCCTGCCGATCCACCTCCGGGTCATCGGTCGGCGCGACCTCCTCCCGGCGGGCCTGGCCGCGGTGGTTGAACGCTCGGCCGAGCTGTCCCACGACGACGGCGCGATGTCGGTCACGGTGGCCCTCGCCTACTCCGGCCGCGACGAGCTGCTCGAGGCCTTCCGGGCGACCGTCCGCGAGGCCGTCGACGCCGGCACGCCGCCCGAGCGCCTGGCCGATTCACTGACCGCCGACGCTCTGGCCGGCCACCTCTACACGAAGGGCTCGTCCGACCCCGACCTGATCATCCGCACGTCCGGCGAGGTCCGTCTCTCGGGCTTCCTGCCCTGGCAGAGTGTCT
>JAXDKT010000026.1:0-18916 GCA_034666965.1 Chloroflexota bacterium
CCAGCGGCGGCCTGGCGATCCTGCGCGGCAGCCTGGCGCCCGACGGCTGCGTCGTGAAGCTGGCCGGCCACGAACGACGCGAGCACCGCGGGCCGGCCCGGGTGTTCGATTCGGAGAGCGCCTGCTATGACGCGGTCCGGGACCGGCGGATCGTCGCCGGGGACGTCGTGGTCATCCGCTACGAGGGACCGGTCGGCGGTCCGGGAATGCAGGAGATGCTGAGCGTGACCAGCGCCCTGGTCGGCGAGGGCCTGGGCGATTCCGTGGCGCTCATCACCGACGGCCGGTTTTCGGGCGGCACCCACGGGTTGATGATCGGCCACATCGCGCCCGAGGCAGCCCTGGGCGGCCCGATCGGGCTGGTCGAGGAGGGCGACACGATCGTGATCGACGTCGACCGCAAGGCGCTCGACCTCGACGTCCCGGCCGATGAGCTGACCCGCCGGCGGGCGAGCTGGACGGCACCCGCGCCGCGCTATGCGGGCGGGGTCATGGCCAAGTACGCCGCCCAGGTCAGCTCGGCCACGCATGGCGCGGTCACCACCGGCGAGCGGATGACGGCCGCCCTGCTGCGATGAGCCGGGTCGCCATCGGCTTCAAGACCTCGCCCCAGGGGGTCGACTGGCCGACCCTCGACGAGACGTGGGCGGCGGCAGGCGGGCTGGCGGTCCTCGAGTCGGCCTGGATGAACGACCACCTGTCCGACCCGAACCTCGACCGCGGGGGCGCGAGCTGGGAGCCGCTGACCCTGGCCGCCGCGCTCGCCGGACGGGTTCCCGGCAAGTGGATCGGCCTGGCCGTCCTGTCGAACACGTTCCGTCATCCGGCGGTCCTCGCCAAGCAGGCGACCGCGCTCGACATCATCACGCGGAGCCGGTTCATCGTCGGCCTCGGCGCCGGCTGGCACCAGGGCGAGCACGATGCCTTCGGGATCACCCTGCCGCCGATTGGCGAGCGCATCTCCCGCCTCGAGTCGGCCGTCCGGGTTCTCCGGGCGCTCGGCTCGGCGGCTGCGACCGGCCCACCCGGGGTGACCCTGGACGACCCGTTCTACCCACTCCGCGAGGCGGTCAATCTGCCCGCTCCGGCAACCCCCGGCGGCCCCCCGATCTGGCTCGGCGGTCAGCGCCCGCGCGGGTTTCGGCTGGCGGCGCGGCTGGCCGACGGCTGGGTCCTGCCCGCCGGACCCGACGAGGGCTTGGCCGAGTTCAGCGTTCGTCGCTCGACCATCCTCGCCGAGCTGGAAGCCGTTGGGCGCGACCCCGCGACGTTCACGTTCGCGGCCCAGGTTCCCACCGGAACGACCGCGGCGGACCGGGCCGCTGCTCTGGCCATAGCCCGCCAGTTCGTCGCCGACGGCGCCGGGCACATCATCCTGGGCATGCCCGCCCGGCTCGGCCCCGACGGGCTCGATATCCTCGCCAGAGAGGTGGCCGAGCCGCTCCGCGCCGCGATCGGGTGATCCGGATCGGGGCGGAGGACGGCCGGACGCGGCATCATGACGTCATGACCGACGCGACCCACGCGACCGACCTGAATGACCGCACCGGCGCGCCACCGGGGCCGAACGCGCACGAGCCCGTCGACGACCCGGAGTCGGCCTCGACTCGCCCAGGCCGTGCGGTGCCCTGGCCGCCCGCCAGCGGGCAACGCGGCCTCGCGTCGCCCTACCCACCTGGCGGGACCGATCCGGAGCCCGATGCCGGCCGGCGTGAGGAGCGTTTCTACCTGCGCCTGCTGGTGGGCATGGTCCTGCTGATCGTCCTGGGCGGGCTTGCCATCAGCGTCATCGGGTTGATCCTGGGCTTCGCGCCCGGCTCCAGCTGACGTGGCCGTTGGTCCTTCTGCCCGACCATCGGACCGTGTCGAGCCCGCCGTCTGGCAGCGCGCTCACGCCGAGCTGATCGAGACCCTTCGCGCGCTCATCCGGATACCCAGCGTCAACCCGCCCCCGCCGCCCGGTGACGGGGAGCTCCGGGCGGCCCAGGCCGTGGCCGCGATGCTGGCCGATTGGGGCGTCCCAGCGGAGATCGTCGAGCCCGAGCCCGGCCGTGGGTCGATCGCCGCCCGCCTCCGCGGCGATGGCTCCGGCGGCGCGCCGCTCCTGCTGCTCTCCCATCTCGATGTCGTGCCCGCCCCGCCCGAGGCGTGGAGCCACGACCCGTTTGGGGCAGACCTCGAGGACGGTCACGTCTGGGGGCGTGGCGCGGTCGACATGAAGGGCATGGTGGCGCTCGAGCTCGGAGTCCTGCGTCGCCTCGCCGACGAGGCCCGGGCGGCCGGACGCGATCCGGCAACGGATCCAATCCCCGGGCTCACCCGCGACGTGCTCTTCGCGGCGACCGCGGACGAGGAGGCCGGCGGGCTTCTGGGCGCGGGCTGGATCGTCGACCACCGGCCCGAATTGCTCCGGGCGGCCGGAGCCCTCAACGAGTGCGGCGGCGTCTCGGTCGATTTCGGTTCGCGGCGGTTCTACCCGATCGGGGTCGCCGAGAAGGGCACGATCGACTATCGCATCGTCGTGCGGGGCACCTGGGGTCACGGCTCGATGCCGCGCGCGGACAACGCGGCGGTCCGAGCCGCCGCCATCGTGACCCGGCTGGCCCAACCGGGACGGACCCGGCTGACGCCGGTGATGGCCGACTTCCTGGCCACCGTGGCGGCCGAGCTCGGCGGGCCGACCGGAGCGCTCGTCCGGCGCATCGCCTCGGCCGACGCCTCCGACAGCGCCGCGGCGATCGCCGCGGTCTGCGACGAGATGTACGGCCGGGCCGTCGAGGCGCTCCTGCGCGACACGGTCTCGCCCAATGTCCTCCAGGCAGGTATCAAGGCCAACGTCATTCCGGGCATTGCCGAGATCCAGGTCGACTGCCGGCCGCTGCCCGGGACGGACGAGGCGGCGATGCGAGCCGAGCTCCGACGACGGATTGGCGAGGAGCTCTGGGCGGTCTGCGACGTGGAGCTCATGCGCGCCGGCGCGCCGGTCGAGGCCACCCGCGACAACCGGCTGTATCGGACTCTCGAGTCGACCCTCAAGGATCACGATCCGGAGGGCGTGCCGGTGCCAGTCATGGTCCCGTTCGCGACCGATGCCAAGCACACCGTCCGACTCGACGTGCCGACGTACGGGTTCTCACCGCTCAGGCTCGACCCGGATGAGCGGTTCCTGGACCGGTTCCACGGGACGGACGAGCGCGTCGCGGTCGACGCCCTCCGGTTCGGCCTGCCCGTCCTCTACGACGTCGTGCGCCGCTTCTGCGGCTGAGCCGGTCCCGGGGCCCGAGCCCGTTGGAGCCCAATCCAGCGAGGCCGCTCGCTCGCCTCATTCGCCGGTGTACGCTTGCACCGCGATCCATCGTCGGATGATCCGCAGGTGAGCGGCTCAGCCTAGGATGGCGATGACCCGCCGGTACCACTCGGGGGAAGGTGCCCGTCCTTGCGTCGGATCTTCGCAATCTGCATCGCCATCGTCTTCGCGGCCGCCCTGCCTGGGTCGGCCGTGGCCGCCCGGCCACAGCCGCGGGTCGCGATTGTCGTCGGGCCGGCCGAGGGCGTGACGAACCTCTATCGCTCGATCGGCGCGGCAGTCGCCCGCGAGGCACGCCGCTGGACCAGTGACGTGGTCGTGGTGGCTTCGCCCAATGCAACCTGGCCGGCGGTCAAGCGGGCGCTTCGTGGAGCGTCGATCGTCCTCTACCTGGGTCACGGCAACGGCTTCCCGTCACCCTATCGCGACGCCCTCTACCCACCGACCCAGAACGGCCTGGGGCTCAACCCGGTGAATGGCGCGGGCGACAACAGCCATCAGTACTTCGGCGAGGCCTTCATCGGTCGGGAGGTCCACCTGGCACCCGGCGCCGTCGTTCTGCTCAATCACCTGTGCTACGCCAGTGGTAACTCCGAGCCGGGGCTGCCCGAGGGCTCCCTGGAGGTCGGCCGTGAGCGGGTCGACAACTACGCGGCCGGCTGGCTGAAGGCCGGTGCCGGCGCCGTCATCGCGGACACCTTCGGGGCACCCGGAGCCTATCTCCGGGCCATCCTCGGCGGGGACCGACCAATCGACCGCATCTGGCGCGAAGCCCCAACCTTCCACGATCATGTCCTGACCTTCCCCAGCCTCCGGACACCGGGCACCTCGGTCGCGATGGACCCGACCCAAACCGCCTCGGGTTTCCATCGCTCGATCGTGTGGCGACCCGGACTGCGCTCGAGCGACGTTCGCGCCGGGGCCGGGCAGGTGGCGACGCTGCCGATCGGCCCCCTGGGCTGGACTGGCTCGGGTTCCGTCTCGTTGAGCGCGCTGGGGGCCACCTTCCGGGCAGCGAGCCTGACGCCAGCCGGACCAGTCCCCAGTGGTCTGGTCGCCGCAACACGAGCCAACCTGAGCCTGCCGGTCAAGCTGCCTGCCGGAGTCCGTCTGCCTACGCCAGTCGAGCTCGGAGTCCGGTGGGATCTGGTGATCCCCGATGTCGCTCCCGCTGTCACCGACCTGCCCGGGTCGGTCCTCCCCGAGCCGCCGGCCATCGAGCTGGTCGTGCCCGAGACCCCTGGTGACGTCGTGACACCGGTGCGCGCCGCATTCGCCGCCGGGCGTCTGAAGGTGTCGATCGACCTCCCTGCGGAACCGGGCACCTACCGTCTGAGCACCACCGTCCACGGTCCAGACGGGGTGGCCTTCGACGCGGACACGCAGGCGCTGGTACCGGCCTTGACGGTCCGGGTGAGCCGGCCGCTGTCGGTGGCCTACGGTGTCGTCGCAGACTTGAAGATTCGGGCCGGCGCCAGCCTTGCCGTCTCGGTCCGGCTGGCCAACGACGGCCTCGTACCCTGGGCCCTCACCCCGGTCGTCGATGAGGACCTCGTCCTGCCGACCTTGGCCTGGACGCACCCGCCGGCCCAACTCGTCGCCCGCTGGCTGTCGCTGGGGCTCGGGACGACCACAGGCGCGACCAACGCGACGGTCCCCGTCCGCGTCGATCCGGGAAGCGAAACGGTCGCCGAGCTGCCCTTGACGGCCCCGGAAGCACCCGGCGATTACCTGATCGTCCTCGACATCGTCAGCCCGCTCCACGGCTCGCTGGCGGCCTCCGGCGTGAGCGTGGGCCAGATCCGGGTGACGGTCGAGGCGGCGACTACTCCCGCGGCGCCTTGATCAACCGGCCCCGGCGCGAGATCGCTCCGGTCGCCAGCGCGGCGACCCCCATCGCGATGAGCTTGCGCTCGGGCGGCGGCAGCGCCCGGACGGCCGACAGGAACTGATCCGCCCGGCCGCGGTCGACCACCCGCAGCAGGGCGTGGCCGCGCTGGGTGAGCCACAGCGATCGCTGGCGCCGGTCCTCCTGCTCCTGGCGTCGCTCGACCAGACGACGCCGGACGAGACCGTCGACCAGTCGAGAGGTCGCCGACGGCGAGCGGCCCAGGGCATCGGCGAGGTCGGCCACGGTCGTCGTGCCCGAGTCGGCCAGGACGTACAGCGCCGCAAGCTGGGTGAACCCAAGGCGCAGCTCGCCGAGCTGCCAGGCGAAGCCAACCACCAGCTCGCGCCACAAGGCGCGGCCCATGGCCACCCGCTCCGAGATCTGGCGTGGGTTCTGGAACGAGGTCCCGGCCGCCAGGACCGGCGCGCTGAGGGCGGCCTCGAAGGTCCGGGCGATGGCCCGCCGCGGCGCGGTCCGGCGGATGGGTCGGGCCGTCTGGCGTGTGGGCGCTCGCGAAGGTGGGGCGGGCTGATCGGGCATGGGCCGAGGGTACGGCTGACGTCGAATCCGTGCAATATTGCACACGCTCTCTGCGTGGGGGCGCGGTCCGGTCGTACGCTCGCACTGCGAGCCGCGTCCCGCGGCCGTCGCGCGTCCCCCGCCGAGCAGGAGCCAGATGACCTCAGTGGCGTTCGTCTTTCCCGGCCAGGGTTCCCAGTCGGTGGGAATGGGCCGGACCCTGGCCGCCAGCAGCCCGGCCGCCGCCGCCGTGTTCGCCGCCGCCGATGCTGCGCTCGGGGAGTCGATCTCGAGCCTCGCCTGGGACGGGCCGTCGGAGCGCCTCGACCAGACCGAGAATGCCCAGCCGGCTCTGCTGGCGACCTCGATCGCGTACCTGGCCGCCCTGCGTGAGCGCTGGGCGACCATGGGGCTGCCGGTGCCCGAGCCAGTCTGCTTCGCCGGCCATTCGATGGGCCAGTACAGCGCCATGGTCGCCGCCGGAGTCATCGAGCTCGGCGACGGCGTCCGCCTGGTCCGCGAGCGCGGCCGCCTGATGCAGTCCTCGGGCGCCGGTCGCGAGGGCCGCATGGCGGCGATCATCGGTCTGGACGACGCTCGCTTGCCCGAGCTCGTTGAGCGCTCGAGCGCCCACGGCGTGTTCGGGATCGCCAATCGCAACTCGCCCGGCCAGGTCGTGGTCTCCGGCGAGCGTGCGGCCGTGGAGGCGGCCGTGGTGCTGGCCCGTGAGCTCGGCGCCAAGCGGGCGATCGAGCTGCCGGTCAGCGTCGCCGCCCACTCGCCGCTCATGGCCGAGGCCGCGCAGGGGCTGGCCCGTGTCCTGGCCGACGTCCGCTTCGAAGATCCTCTGGCTCCACTCCTGGCCAATCGCGACGCTCGACCGTTGACGTCGGGCGAGGCGGCCCGGGCCGAGCTCGTCGAGCATTTGACCGCCGGCGTCGACTGGGTGCGCGCCATCGAGACGCTCAGCGGCCAGGGCGTGACCACCTTCATCGAGATCGGGCCGGGTCGGGTCCTGACCGGCCTGATCAAGCGGATCGACCCGAACGCCACAGCGATCGCGACCGATGCCCCCGGCGCTCCGGACGGCCTGGCCGTGCCCGGCGCCGAGCTGCCTGCCTGACTGTCGAGACCCGAGGAGAAGAACCACCGTGCGAGCCCCAGACCACACCCGCCGCGTCGTCGTCACCGGCCTCGGCGTCATCAGCCCGGTCGGCAACGATCGCGAAACGGCCTGGTCCAATCTCCTGAACGGCGTCTCGGGGATCCGCGAGATCACCAGGTTCGACGCGTCCGGTTACGACCAGAAGGCGGCCGGCGAGGTGCGCGACTTCGTGGCCACCGAGTGGATGGACGCCAAGGCCGCCCGGCGGAGCGAGGCCAGCATGCATTACGGCGTGGCCGCGGCCAAGCAGGCCGTGGCCGACTCGGGCTTCGAGATCACCGACGAGAACCGCACCGACGTCGGCGTTGTCTTCGGGTCGGGGGCCGGCGGGCAGGCCCTGATGATCGAGAACTTCGCCTCGATGCGCGATCGCGGACCGCGGACCGTGGCCCCGACCTTCATCGCCAATGCCCTGGTCGACTCGTGCTCGGGCATGATCGCCATCGAGACCGGGGCGATCGGCCACAACCTGTGCATCGTGTCCGCCTGCGCCACCGGCACGCACAACGTCGCCGAGGCGGCCGAGGCGATCCGGCGGGGCGATTGCATCGCGATCATCTCGGGCTCGACCGAGATGCCCCTGCTCGAGGTTGGCCACGCCGGCTTCGGGAACATGCGCGGGCTGGGCAACCCGCGGCCCGGCGAGCCGATCACCTCGGTGTCGCGGCCGTTCGACCTGACCCGCGACGGGTTCGTCCTGGGTGAGGGTGCCGGCTCGCTGTTCCTGGAGGACCTCGAGCTGGCCAAAGCGCGGGGGGCGCGGATCTACGCCGAGGTCGTCGGGTATGGCTCGGCCGCCGATGGCTGGGACATGATCCAGCCGGTTGACGCGGGGGCCGGTTCGGCCCGGGCGATGAAGATGGCCCTCGACCGGCGCGGTGTTCCGGCCGACGAGGTCGACCTGCTCAATCCGCACGGGACGTCCACGCCACTGGGCGACAAGCGCGAGGCGGAGGCGATCTGGACCGTCTTCGGCGACCATACCCCCGATGTCGAGATCAGCGCGACGAAGTCGATGACCGGGCACATGATGGGCGCCGCCGGATCCTTCGAGGCATTCGCCACGGTGATGTCGATCGCGGACCAGACGGTGCCGGCCACGATCAACTATCGCGATCCCGACCCCGACTGCAATCTCAACGTGGCGACCGAGACGCACCAACGCGAGATCCGCTATGCGCTGTCCAACAACATCGGCCTGGGCGGCCACAACGGCGCGGTCATCTTCCGGCGCTATGACGGCGACTGACCCGGTGACGCCGCCCATGCCCAGCCAGGATCCCGCTCGCCGCGCCGTCGTGACCGGAGTCGGCGCGGTCATGCCCATCGGCAACGACTTCCCGACCTACTGGCGCAATCTCCAGGACGGCGTGACCGGGACCCGACCGATTGCCAGCTTCGATGCGTCCGCGTTCGAGGTCCGCATCGCCGCCGAGGTGCTCGACTTCGATCCCGCCGCGCACATGGGCGCCAAGATGGCCCGCCGGATGAGCCGGTTCATCGCCTTTGCGATGGCGGCCGGCAAGGAGGCCGTGGCCGACTCAGGGATCGATTTCGAGGCGATGGATCAGGACCAGCGCGACCGGGTCGGGGTGGTCGTCAACACCGGTGGGGGTGGGATCGAGCAGATCGTGGACGGGACGCATGTCCACGACACCCGGGGGCCGCGCTTCGTCAGTCCCTTTGCCGTGCCGGCCCTGTCCGGTTCGATGGGCGCCTGCATGCTGTCGATCGAGTACGGGCTGACCGGGCCGGTCATGACCCAGGTGGCGGCCTGCGCGACCTCCGTCATCGCGTTCCAGGATGCGCTGCGACTGATCCAGACCGGGGAGTGCGACGTCGTGCTGGCCGGTGGCGCCGAGGCGCCGGTCCTGCCCATGGCGGTCGCCGCCCTGGGCAACATGGGCGCCCTGTCGCGCCGGAACGACGACCCCGGTCGGGCCTCGCGTCCGTTCGATCGCGACCGCGACGGGTTCGTCCTGGGCGAGGGCGGCGGCGTGGCGGTGGTCGAGTCGCTCGATCACGCCCGCCGTCGGGGAGCGACCCCGATCGCCGAGATCCTGGGCGCGGCGCTGACCTCCGACGCCTTCCACATCAGCGCCCCGGAGCCGACCGGTCGGGGTCAGGCGCGGGCCATGACGCTGGCCCTGCGCAACGCTGGCGTGAGCCCGGACGAGCTCGACTACATCGTCGCCCATGGCACGTCGACCTCGCTCAACGACGTCACCGAGACGCGGGCAATCAAGTCCGCCCTGGGCGCGGCCGCGTACCGGGTCCCGATCAGCTCCCCGAAGTCGATGATCGGCCACCTCGTCGGAGCCGCCGGCATCGCCAGCGCTCTGGCCGCCCTCGGCGCGATCCGGGACGGAGTCATCCCCCCGACGGCCAACCTCGACCATCCCGACGACGAGTGCGACCTGGATTACGTCCCCCGGGTCGCCCGTCGAACGCGGGTCGAGACGGCGATGATCAACGGCTTCGGGTTCGGCGGCCAGAATGCGGTCGCGGTCTTCCGGCGGGTCGTCGACTGATCGCTGGGCGGCGCGCCGGCCCGCGGTGATCGGCGCCGACCGCTGTCGCCCGAGCGACAGGCGCCCTGTCCGTGGTGGGGCTGACCGCCGGGCCCGCCGGGCCCTAGAGTCGGGTGAGACCGTCACGAGCCCAGCCGGAGGAACCTCGCCATGAGCGCCACCCCGACCGCCGATCGACCGTTCGTCATCGTCCTCGACGACGAGACGGAGGTCGTGGAGGGCAGGCTGGGGGAGATGGACGCGGGACCGACCTGGGCCAAGCATCGGGTGACGATCGAGGCCCTCGAAGACGACACGAGCGGACACGCCCTCGAATCGACGTCCATCTCGATCGGGCTGCGCTTCGACGCCGACGTGGAGACGCACGCGGTACTCCTCGAGCTGCCCACCGCCGCCTACGCCGATGAGCTCCGGCAGCGGCTGATGGTCCGTGGCGCGGTGGCCGGCGCGCTGGTGGTCGGCGTGACCGCGGCGCAGCTCGCTGGGACGGGCGACTCGACGCCGGGCGACGATTAGGCGCTGGGCGAGCGCCCCGCCGGACCGGCCCGCGATCAGCGAGCGGCCGCCACCGGGCGGTTGAGGCGACCACGGCCGCGAGCTGCCTCGAAGCTTCGCAGCCGGAGCGAGTTGGTGACCACGCTGACCGACGAGAGGGCCATGGCCCCGGCGGCCAGGGCCGGGCTGAGGGTGACCCCGAAGGAAGGGTAGAGAGCGCCCATCGCGACCGGGATCAGCACGATGTTGTAGGCGAACGCCCAGAACAGGTTCTGACGGATGACCCGCATGGTCCGGCGGGAGAGGGCAATCGCCGTGGCCACCTGGCGCGGATCGCCGCCGACGATGGTCACGTCGGAGGCCTCGATGGCGACGTCGGCGCCGCTCCCGATGGCGATGCCGAGGTCCGCCTGGGCGAGCGCGGGTGCGTCGTTGATCCCGTCGCCGACCATCGCCACCCGATGCCCGTCGGCCTGGAGCGCCGCGATCGTGGCCGCCTTGTCGCCCGGCAGGACCTCGGCACGGAGCCGGTCTGGCGGGATCCCGACGAGGCGCCCCACCGCGCCCGCGACCGGCGAGCTGTCGCCGGTCAGCAGCCAGACCTCGATGCCGGCGTCGGCCAGGGTTGCGATCGCCTCGGCGGCCGCCGGCCGGACCGGATCGGCGACGCCGATCAGGCCGAGCGCCCGGCCGTCGACGGCAACGATGACGGCGGTCTGCCCGTCCGTGGCGGCGCGCCCGATGGCCTCGCCGAGTGGGCCGAGATCGATCCCCCGCTCGGCCATCAACCGAGCATTGCCCACGAGCACGAGCCGGGTCGCCTCGGTCGCATCCGGACTGGCCCCGACGAGGCCCTCGACCCCGTGGCCGGCCAAGGCTCGGAACTCCACCACCACCCGGAAGCCGAGCTCCCGTTCGCGCCCGGCGGCGAGGATGGCCGCCCCGAGCGGGTGCTCGCTGCCGCGTTCGAGGGAGGCGGCCAGATCGAGAAGCTCGGTCTCGGCAACGTCCGCGACCGGGGTCATCGCGGTGACGACCGGCCGACCCAGCGTCAGCGTACCGGTCTTGTCGAACACGACGGTGTCGATCCGGCCGGCGGATTCGAGCGCCTGCCCGCCCCGGATGAGGATGCCCGTCTCGGCGCCCCGGCCGGTGCCGACCATGATCGCGGTCGGAGTCGCCAGGCCCATCGCGCAAGGACAGGCGATGACGACCACCGTCACGAACGCCGTCAACGCCAGGGTCAGTCGCGGCTCCGGCCCGACGGTCAGCCAGACCACGAAGGCCAGCGCCGCCAGGACCAGGACGACCGGGACGAAGACCTCGCTGATCCGATCGACCAGGCGCTGGATCGGAGCCTTGCTGCCCTGCGCGCGACGGACCATCTCGACGATCCGGGCGAGGGCCGTGTCGCTGCCCACCCGGGTTGCCCGAAAGAGGAAGGTCCCCGTGGTATTGAGCGTGGCCCCGATCACCTCGTCGCCGACGACCCGATCGACGGGCATGGATTCGCCCGTGATCATCGACTCGTCGATCGCGGATCCGCCCTCGACCATGACGCCGTCGACCGGCACCTTGTCCCCCGGCCTCACCCGGACGAGGTCGCCGGGGAAGACCTCGGCCAGGTCGACGTCGACCTCGACACCCGCCCGGACGACCCGGGCGGTCCGGGCGCTCAGACCGACCAGCCGCCGGATGGCGCCGGCGGTCCGGCCCTTCGCCCGACCCTCGAGCCAACGGCCCAGGAGGATGAGCCCGATGATGATCGTCGACGAGTCGAAGTACGTCTCCGGCCGCAAGCCGGCCTGCATGACGACCTCGGGGAAGAGCGCTACGACGGCGCTGTAGGCCCAGGCTGCGGTCGTTCCGGCCGCGACCAGGCTGTCCATGTTGGCCGTACCGTGGCGGAGCGCCCGCCAGGCGGCGCGATAGAACCGGCCCCCGGCCCAGACCTGGACGAGCGTGGCCGGCACGAGGACCAGCCGATTGAGGGTCTCCAGCGGCACGACCGTCTGGGGCCAGAACATGACCAGCATGATCGCGCCCGCCACGGCGAGTGACACGCCAGCCTGGATCGCCAGGCCGCGCTGGTCTCGAACGCGATCGGCATCGTCGGCGGCGAGAGCAAGGTCGATGGCCGGGCCGTCCGGACCCATGGCCAGGTCGGCTGCGGGACGCGGCTTGAGGTCGTAGCCGGCAGCTTCGATCGCCCCCACCAGCTCGGTTCGGCCGGCCACCGTCGGCAGGTACCGAATGGTGGCGGTCTCGGTGGCCAGGTTCACCACGGCGCCCTGGACGCCGGGCGTCCGACTCAGGAAACGCTCGATCCGGTTGACACACGAGGCACAGGTCATCCCGGCGATGGGCAGGTCCACCTCGATGACGTCCACGGCGGTTTCGGGGTTGGGCGAGGCACGGTTCGTCATACTCCCTGGGAGTATATCAGGCGCATCCTGGACGAGACCCCGCCTAGACTGATGGCATGCCGACGAGACATCGGTGATCGGTTCCGCGGCGGTCGCGGCGCCGTGGGGTCCCGTCCATGTCGCGGTCGACGCCGACGCGGTGGTGGCCCTCGAGGTCATGGCGACCGACGAGAGCTTTGCCGGCTCCATCCGGCGCCGGCTCGGCGAGGTGCCGCAGGCCTCTCCAGGCGGAGCCGTCGAGCGGCGGCTGGCCGCGGCGATCGAGGCGGTCGAGGGCTACCTGGCCGGTAGGCCGGGAGCCTTGACCGGGCTGCGATTCGCGCTCCGCGGCGTGACGGACTGGGACCGGCGCGTTCTGGAGGGGGTCCGGCGGGTCCCCTGGGGCGAGGTCACGAGCTACGGCCGCCTCGCCCGTGAGATCGGCCAGCCCGGTGCCGCCCGGGCGGTGGGCGGCGCGGTCGGACGCAACCCGATCGGGCTGATCGTGCCCTGCCACCGGGTCATCGCCGGAGACGGCTCGCTCGGTGGCTACGGCGGATCGTGGCTCGGCGATCGCGAGGCACTGCTCGCGGTCAAGCGCCGACTGCTCGACCTGGAAGACATCCGGCTGTCCCGCGGCGCTGTCCGGTGGACGACGTTCGAGCCGCTCCATGGCTGACTGTTCAGCGCCTCGCCGGACGCCTAGACTCGGCGGGACCAGGACCCGATTGCGATCCGGACGAGGAGCAGCACATGACCGACCAGGACGAGCCGCGCGGGCCGGAGGCCGAGACTCCGGAGACCGAGGACGACACCTCCGGTCACTCGATGGGGACCTACGAGTACGCCCGCCAGCACGCCAGCGAGAAGGCGCGCGAGGCGGACGCCTACGCCGCGAAGCAAGCGCTCCGCAAGCAGGCCAGGAGCCCGCTCGACCGACTCCGCGGCCGCTGATCTCGCACCCGGCCCGGTGAGCGTCCTTCGCGCTTACCGCGGCCTGCTCTCCAACGGGCCGCTCGTCCGTCTGCTCGGCGGCGAGTTCGTCAGCTCGGTCGGTGACTGGCTGTACCTCGTCGCGCTCCTGATCGTGGTCTACCAGGTCAGCGCCGACCCACTCCTGCTGGGGATCGTCGGCGCAGCCCGGATCCTGCCCTACGTCCTTCTCTCGATCCCGGCCGGGATCGTCGCCGACCGCTTCGAGCGCCGCCTGGTGCTGCTCGTGACTGACATCGCCCGAGGCGTGATCATGCTGGCGATGGCCTGGCTCGTGGCCACCGACGGCCCGCTCCCGGCGATCGTTACGCTGGCGGTCCTCGCGACCTGCTTCTCATGCTTCTTCGGACCGACCATCGGGGCGTACCTGCCCAGCCTGGTCCGTGACGAAACCGAGCTGGGACCGGCCAACAGCGCCTGGTCGACCCTCGACAATCTGGCCTTCGTCATCGGCCCGGCGATCGCCGGACTGCTCATCGCGACGAGCGGGCTGACCCTGGCGTTCCTGCTCAACGCGATCTCGTTTGGCCTGGTTGCGGTCGTGCTCTGGCGGCTTCCCTCCGAGACGCCCGGCGAGGGCGACGCAGCGGAGCGGCCCGCGGTCGAGCGGGCCAGCGCGGCTGCCGGGCCGTCGCCGAGCTCAGCCCTGCGCCGGAGCGCCCTGCCGCTCGCGGGCCTGGCACTGGTGGACACGGTTGCGGGCTTCGTGTTCGGCGGACTCGGCGTGCTGACCGTCATCCTGGCCGTGGACCAGCTCGGGGCGGACGAGGCCTCGACGGGCTTCCTCAACGCCGCCGTCGGTGTCGGCGGGGTCCTGGGAGCCCTGTCGTCGGGTGCGTTCGTGGTCCGGCCGGGACTGCGTGGGCCGCTCATCGTCGGTGCGCTCGGGTTGGCGGCCGGCGTGGCCGGGCTGGGCCTGACCCGCAGTCTCGCCCCGGCCCTGGTGGCCATCGCGATCGCCTCCGCCGGTAGCCTCCTGACCGAGGTCGTCAGCACGACGATCTTCCAGCGGATCATCCCCGATGCGGTCCGGGGGCGGGCGCTGGGCACGATCGCCACGATCTCGACCCTGGCCTACGCGGCGGGCTCGCTGGTCCTGCCGGTCGCCGCCGGGGCGATCGGGATCACGCCGGTCCTGGTCGCGTCGGCGGCGCTGGTCGCCCTCGGGATTCCGTTGGCGGCCGTCTTGATCGGCACGGGCGGCGAGGGTCGAGCGAGCCCCACGGCGTCCGCGGCCGCGGTGCGGGTGGCCAGACTGCCCGTGTTCGCCGGCGTGCCCGAAGCCAAGCTGTCGAGTGCATTCTCGCGGGCCGAGGAGCTCGCCGTGCCGGCCGGCACGGCCGTCGTCCGCCAGGGCGATCCAGCCGACCGGTTCTATGTGATCCTGGACGGGTCCTTTGCGGTCGATCGGGCCGAATTGCCTTCGGCGCCACCGGCCCGTCTCCGAACCATGGGCCCCGACGAGGTCTTCGGCGAGATCGGGCTGCTGACCGGGGCACCCCGGAGCGCCACCGTGACGGCGCTGACCCCCGCTCGCCTGCTGGCCCTGGGGGCGTCCGATTTCCTGGACCTGGTCGCTTCAGCGGCCGACGTCGGGCCACGCCTGCTGGCGCTCCATCGGGGCGCAGCCACGGGTTGACCTTCGGCCGGTGTCGCGCACCGGACGCTCGGACGGTCGCACGCGGGATGCGACCGAGCGGCAGGGACGGTGTACGGTTGCCGGGCGGGGCGGATCCGACCGCAGCCGGCCCGCCTCTGTCGAACCGATGCCGCGCGGCCGGCAGGAGTACACACCGATGGCAGACCAGGACGACAGCCAGAACCCGAAGGCCGGGCCGGATCCCGACGAGGACGACGTCGAGGGTCATCGGAGCATGGCCTCGCAGGCCGACGGCGGGCCGGACGAATTCGGCCGGATGCGCGCCGTCAGGACACGGATCGAGACGGGCGACGAGGACGACGTCGAGGGCCATTTCGGACACCTCAAGAGCCCGAGCAGCCGCGGGGAGTGATCCCGCGCGCGCCGAGCGTGCCGGCTCAGCCGCCCAGCGGGGGCCTCAGCCGCCTGGCCGGGCTCCGTCGGAGACGGCCGCCAGGATGGCCTTGACCTCGAACGGGGTCGCGCCTGGGTGCTTGGACCGAATGAGCGCGGCCAGTCCGGCGACGTGCGGGGCGGCAAAGCTGTTGCCCGTCGCGATCATCCGGCCGCCATCCTTCCAGGCGACCTCGACGTCGACCCCGTAGGCCCCGAACTCGACCGGCGGCTGGGGGTTGTAGAACCAGGTCCACCGATCAGCGACGTCGTGGGCTGCGACGGACACGACCGACGAGAACAGCGACGGGTAGCTGGGCCCCGGCACGTTGTTCGCCGCGCTGACCAGGAGAACGTTGGCGAAGTACGCCGCGTCGGCGATCTCGTGGAACACCCCGAACAGCGCGTCGCTCTTCGATGACAGGCTCAGGTTGACGACCGTGGCACCCTGGGCGATCGCCCACTCGAGACCCGCGGCGAAGATCGCCCCCTTGCCCCGGTTGTCCGGGCCCAGAACCCGGACCGACATGAGGTCCGCACCGGGAGCCAGCCCGTGGATGATCCCGGCGCAGGCGGTTCCATGGCCGACCACGTCGATCGCCTCGGGGTCGTCGACCACGACGGGATCCTCGTCGCCGGGCTCGACCCTGACGCTCCGGACGAGCTTGCCGCCCACCGCCGGATGGTCCCGTTCGACGCCCGAATCGACGATCGCCACGGTCACCCCGGCACCGTCCACTCCGCCGAGGGCCATCTCGCGGTTCATCCCGGCGATGGGCACGAGCCGCACCAGCCGCTCACGACGATCGCCGACGAACGGCTCGCTCCAGGCAGGCAGGTAGTCCTCGGTCAAGGATCCGCGCGGCGAGCGGGCGCGCCGGACCGACCACGGCGGCGGGCGCGGGCGTCTCGCTCGCCCTGGCGCGCGATCGCGCCGAGCAGGTCGGTCACCAGCTCGAGCCGGTCGGGATCGCTGCCGCGGATCCGGGCGACCTGCTCGACCAGCGCCCACAGCCGGCTGTCGTCCTCACGGTCGAGCCGCTCGGTCCCGGCCCGGACGAGCTCGTCCAGCGCGCCCTGCGAGGGCGCCCCCGAAGCCTTCGACTGGTCGTGGAGCGTTGCCCGCAGGAGCGATCCGAGATCGCGCTCGACGCGGCTGGCTCGGATCGCGACGGTGGCCTGGCGGGCGAAGACCCCGGCCAGCTCGATGTCCCGCAGCGAGAATGCCGCCTGGCTGCGCTTGTCCAGGACCTCGAGCACCCCCATCGTCCCGAGGTCGTCCACGAGGGGCACGGCCACAATCGAGCGCGGCACGTAGGCGGTCTTCTCGGCCACCGTCCGCCCAAAGCGTGGGTCGCTGGCGACGTCCGAGAGGGCCAGGGCCTGGCCGGACGTGAAGACATAGCCGGCGATGCCCTCGTCCGGCCTGATCGCGACACCGATGACGCCCTGGCCCTGCTCGCCGGCGGCAACCTCGAACACGAGCCGATCGGCGGCTGCGTCATACAGGGCGATCGAGGCGGCCTCGGCCTCGAACAGCGCGACCGTCGCCTCGACGACCGAGCGAAGGACGGCCAGCGTCGACTCGGTCTCGAGCCGGCGGGCCACCTCGCCCCGCAGAGCGATCGCCTGGAGGAGGTCGAGGGCTTCCTGCCCGAGCCGCCGACTCGGGTCGTCAGCCACGTCCGCTCACCGTTCGGCGGCGCGGGCGAGGCGATCGAGGTCCGGGATGATCAGGGCATCTCGCTCGAGCCGGACGAGATCCTGGGCGGTCATGTCGGCAAGGAGCCGGTTCACGGTCTGACGGGTGCCGCCGATCATGGCGGCGAGATCGCTCTGGGTGAACGGCCAGTCGAGCCGGACGTCGGTGGTGGCTTCGGGCTGACTCTCCCGAGCGAGGCGCACGATCCGGCTGGCGAGGCGACCCGGCAGGTCCAGGAAATGGAGCTCCTCCACGTGGCCGGTGAGACGGCGCAGCTCCATGACCAACCCCGAGAAGAGCGCCCGGCGGAGCTGGGGTTCGGTCTCGACGAGCTCCTCGAAGCCATCACGGCGGAGGACGAGGGCCTCGGTCGGCTCGATCGCCACCGCGGTGGCCGAGTGGGGAGCACCGTCGAGCAGGGCGAGCTCGCCGAAGAAGTCGCCGTGCGAAAGCGTGGCGATGATCGCGCCTTCCTCGCCCTCCGGGGATGGCAACACGATCTTGACCGACCCGGATTCGATGATGTACAGGGAATCGCCCGGATCGCCCTGGTGGAAGATCGTCTCGTTCTTGCGGTAGCGCCGGATGCGCAGGCTTGCTGCGCACAGGGCCAGGGTCGCGTCATCGACCTTGGCGAACAGCGCACAGCGGCGAAGCGCCTCGACCGCGAAGCTCGATTCGGTCATCGTCCCTCCACCACGACTGGTCGGTCGGCCCGAATGGACCATCCTAGACGTCGGGCGATGGGCGGTCGAGGGCAGAATCGGCGAAGCGGCGCCGCGCGCCGCTTCGACTCGAGCCAGGTCCGGGGTGGGACGCGCCACGGGCGCCCCAGGGTCGGTCACTTCTTGTGGGGGCGGCTCGCCTCGGCCCGTGCCTGGGAGGCGCGCAGGCTACGCTGGATGTCCTGCTCACGGGCCCGCGCCAGCTGCTGGTTGAGCAGCGGGTTGCCCAGCATGTGGCCTTCGGTGTCGTCATCGTCGCCGGCCGCGCGGAGCTTGGCGCCGTGGCCCTCGGTGTCGTCCTCGTCGCCGGCGGCGCGGAGCTTGTGGCCTTCGGGCTCGAAGGCTCTCATCTTGGCGCCGTGGCCTTCGACGTCGTCATCGCCGGCCGCGCGGAGCTTGGCGCCGTGGGCCTCGACATCGTCCTCGTCGATCCGACGCTTGTGGCCTTCGGGCTCGACGGCTCTCATCTTCGACATGCTGGTTCTCCTGTCGTACCCGGAGCAGGCTCTTTCCTGAGCGGGGTCATCTTGCGCCCGCCTGACTCCTTGAGTCCAGTTCCGCGCGCGACGCCGGGACTGTCGCAAAGGCGACGTTCTCCGGGCGCTGGCTCAGCCTCGAGTGACCGGCCGCATGGGGTAGACGCCGACGACGACCGGGGCAACCGGATCGAGCTGGAGCTCGTAGCCGATCTCACCGCCGCGCAACAGCTCGCCGAGCATCTGGCCCTCGCGCGCTGGCAGCCCCACGAAGATGCGACCGCCGCCGAGATCGATCCGGGCCACGTCGTCATCCTCGGTCGCGATCAGGAATCGGCGCCGGATCTCATGCATCGGGACATACGCCCGACTCTTGATGAAGCGCCGGAGTTGAGCGGTCGTGCAACCGCCCTGACGATCGGCTGGCGGAGTCCCGTTGTGAGGTTCGGGCAGCGGCCTGCCCGTGGGGCCGTCCGCCACGGGCCCCTGAGCCTCAGGGCCGAAGGCGCCAACGGTCGGCGACGCCGGGGCGCGGTCCGACCCCGCCCCGGGCAGCATCACGGGGCTGGCCAGCGCGGCCGCGACCGGGTCGCGCGGGAGGTCCGGGCTCGGCCGGGCCGAATCCACCCCTGGCCCGCCGGCGATCGCTCCTGGCCCGCCGGCGATCGCTCCTGG
>JAXDKT010000027.1:0-4048 GCA_034666965.1 Chloroflexota bacterium
GTGAACCCGGTCAGTGGTGTCCGGAACCGGCCCTGCCAGTCGACGACGTCCTCGCGCCACAGGCGGTGGAGGAGAGCGTAGTTCTCGTAGGCCAGCTGGATCCCGTTGCGGATGTCCTGCCCGAACCAGGGAAAGACCGGAACCATGTAGCCGCGGCCCATCATCAGGTCGTTACGACCGTCGGCCAGATGCAGGAGCATCGCGTATTCCTCGGCGATCTTGACCGGATCGTTGGTCGTGATCAGGGTCGTCGCCGTCGACAGCTGGAGTCGCTCCGTCTTCGCGGCGATGAAGCCGAGCATCGTGGTGGGGGAGGAGGTCACGAACGGCGGATTGTGGTGCTCGCCGGTGGCGAACACGTCCAGGCCGAGCTCCTCGGCCTTGAGCGCGACGGTGACCATCAGCTTGATCCGCTCTTCCTCGCTCACGGTCTGGCCCGTGAGGGGATCGGCGGTCAGGTCACCGACGCTGAAGACCCCGAATTGCATCTCGACTCCCCGTCAGGCGTCGTTCACTGGGTCGCGCTCTCGAGCCGGCGGCCTAGGCGTCCGTCGTAGGCCCGTCGCGACGCGTCGACATCCTCCATGTGGCGGTCGGCCCACACGACCAGGGCCGTCACCGTCGACAGCAGGGTATGACCCATCGGGGTCAGGTCGTAGTCGACCCGCGGCGGCACCACCGGATGGACGACTCGCGACACGAGGCCGTCTCGTTCCAGCCCACGGAGCGTCACGGTCAGCATCCGCTGGCTGATCCCGTCGATGCCGCGGAGCAGCTCGGTGAACCGCAAGGTGCCCGCTCCGAGCAGGTAGATCACGTTGACCGACCACTTGTCGCCGACCCGGTCGAGCACGTCACGGGCCCGGCACTCGTCGATGTCCGCGCGCCGGTCGGCCGTCGTCCGAGCTTCGATCGCCATGGTTACCTCCACCACACCGAGGCACCCGAAGGTGCCGTCTTGCCGGCCCGGCCATCGTGACATACCGTCTGGTCAGGCACAAGAGGGAACCGGCAAGACGATCCGGAACCGTGCGACCGCGGAGATGTAGATGCGTGCATATGTTGTCCCGGCATTCGGAGCCCCCGGCGCGGTCGCAGAGCGACCCATCCCCGAGGCGGGAGAGGGGGAGATCCTGGTCCGCGTGAAGGCGGCCGGGGTCAACGCGATGGACCCGATCATCGTGGCCGGCTATGCCAGGGAGTACATGGAGCATCGCCTGCCGCTGGTTCCCGGGATCGAATACGCAGGGGTGGTCGAGGCGGTCGGGCCGGGTGTGGAGGAGCTGGCGCCAGGGGACGAGGTCTTCGGTGCGGTCGCGAAGCCGTACCTCGGCGGCGGATCGTGGGCGGAGTACGTCACGGCGAACGCAGCCCTCGCCCGCCGGCGACCCGACGCCCTGGACGCCCCGACCGCCGCCACGCTCGCGGTCGCGGGTGGGACCGCGCTGGCGCTCGTCGAGGCAGTCGGCGTCGAGGCCGGCCAGACGGTCCTGGTCGTCGGCGCCGCCGGCGGGGTCGGCTCGATCGTGGTCCAGCTCGCGGCCCGGGCCGGCGCCACTGTCATCGCCGCGACCAGTGCCCAGCACGCGGACGAGGTTCGTTCGCTGGGCGCCTCCGAGGTCATCGACTATGCCGGCGACCTCCTGGCCCAGGTCAAGTCGGGTCATCCCGAGGGCGTGGACAGCGTGATCGACAACTTCCACGACGCGGCGGGCCTCCTCGCCCTGGCCGCTGCGGTCAAGCCGGGCGGTCGGGTGGCGAGTCCGGTGGCCCAGGGCCTCGAGGAGGCCTTCGCCGACCAGCCGGTCAGCGCAGCGCTCGTCCGCGCCGCGTCGGACCGTGCCGGCGAGCTGGCCGATCTGGTGGTCTCGGGCGAGCTCCGCGTGCCAATCACGACCCACACGCTCGCCGACGGCTCGCGGGCCCTCGAGGCTCAGGCCACCCGCCAGGCTCCGGGCAAGCTGGTGATCGTCATCGACTGACCGCGGCGCCGACCGGAAATCGTCGCCGCGGCGCCGGGTCCCTAGCGCGCCGCCATCTTGAGCAGGCCGAACACGGCGCCCTGTGGGTCGCTGACGATCGCGAAGCGGCCGCCGGGGAAGTCCTGCGGGGCCACCATCTCCCGGGCACCGGCATCCAGTGCCTTCCGGTAGGCGCGATCGACGTCGTCGACGCCGAAGTACACCATCCAGTAGCTGGGCACCTGGGCGGGCACCATCGGGTTCATCTCCATGGCGCCGCCCACGCTCTGGCCCTCGATCTGGAACTCGGTGTACGGCTGGGCGCCATCGCCCGTCGACTTGGCCGTCCAGCCGAACACCTCGCGGTAGAACGGGAGGGCCCGGTCGATCCCGCGGGCATTGAGCTCGGCCCACTCGAAGGTGTTCGGCCCGGAAGTCTGAAAGCCACCCATCTGAGACGTCTGCCAGCCCGAGATGAAGGCCCCTGACGGATCCTGGAAGACCGCCATCTTGCCCTGCTCACCGACGTCGAAGGCCGGGGCCACCACGGTGCCTCCGGCAGCCTCGACGCGGCGGCCGAGCCCCTCCGCGTCGTCGGTGCCGATGTAGACCATCCAGGCCGAGGGCTGCTCGGGCGACTGGGTACCGCCGATCCCGGCGACATCCTGGCCGTCGATCTTGGCCAGGGCGTAGCCCCCGTACTGCGGGTCGGGGTTGACCTGGATGTCCCAGCCGAACAGCTTCCCGTAGAAGTCGCGTGACGCAGCTGGATCCGTGCTCGACAGGTCCACCCAGGCAGGCTTGTTGGCGACCGCGGTCGCGGAATCTGCCATCTCTCGGTCCTCCGCTGGAGCTCCGCCACCCCCGGAGCGTTGGGGAAGAGGTGCATTGTCCCACCGCCGCGTCGCAGAGGGGCGAAGGGCGTCGAGCGGGCGACCGGCCAAAGCCGGATGATGGTTCCATCACGCAGGGAGGGATGAGCGATGCCGAACGTCGAACTGGATGTCGAGACGACCGCTCCGCCGGACCGGGTTCGGGCCGCCCTGCTCGATTTCAGCGAGCGCCGGCCGGAGATCTGGCCGGGGATCGAGCCGAGCCTGTACAAGGTCTACCAGGTCGGGGAGACCTCGGCCGAGATCCAGGAAGGCTCGCAGATGCCCGGATCGCGGATCTGGGCCAGAGAGCGCTACGACTGGTCGAATCCGGAGCGGATCGTGTGGACCGTCCTGGAAAGCAACTTCTGCGCGCCGGGCAGCAACGTGTCGGCCGCGATCGCTCCCCGGGATGGCGGCGGCAGCCGGGTCCACATCGCCTGGAACCGGACGCCGACCTCGGTGGGTGGCCGGATCATGACCCTCCTGATCGTGCTCAGCCGCGGGGCACCCGTCGCGGCATCGTTCCGGATGGCCATGAAGCGCCTGGAGGCGCAGGCTCCCGAGGGTTCCGCTCGAGGCTGAGCCTGGTTCGGAAGGTCCCTCGCGCAAAGCTCGACGTCGCCAAGCTGCGCGAGGCCTACGAGGGCGTCCCCGCCTGACTCGCCGGGGGCTCGGGTGTCTCGATCGGTGGCAGGTGCGGCTCGCCCGTGATCAAGCGCGAACCGCGGCCATGGGTCAGGAACGACCAGGCCCAGCGCGTGACGACCACGATCCGGTTGGCAAAGCCAATGAGATACGAGAGGTGGATCCCGAGCCACAGCAGCCAGGCGATGAAGCCGCCCTGGCGGCCGAGCGGTCCGAGCCAGGGGATGTCGGTGACGCCGGAGAGCCGGCCGATGATCGCCACCTCGCCCCGATTCGAATAGCGAAACGGGGCGGTCGACTCACCGCCCAGCCGGCGCAGGATGGTGCCCGCGGCATGGGACCCGCCCTGGATCGCACCCTGGGCAACGCCGGGCACCGGGCGTTTGTCACGCCATTCGCGGGACGCGACGTCGCCGACGACGAAGATCTCGGGATGGCCCGGGATCGACAGGTCGGGCGCCACCACGATCCGCCCGCTCTTGTCGACCTCGGCGCCGGTCGCCGTCGCCACGACCCGGGCGAAGCTCGAGGCCTGGACGCCGGCGGCCCACAGCACCGTCCGCGTCG
>JAXDKT010000028.1:0-6184 GCA_034666965.1 Chloroflexota bacterium
TCAGCTGGACTCGCCGGCCGATGACCTCGACCACCGGAACGCCGATCGCCGCTGACAGCGCCTTGAGCTGGTGCGAGATCGCCGGCTGGCTGAGGCCCAGCGCGTCGGCCGCTCGTGAGAAGCCACCGTGTTCGATGACCGCCGTCAGGAGGCGCAGCTGGTGGACCGAGACCAGCTGATCGAAGCTCGGGGCCAGTCTCGGATCAGAACCGGCAAGCCTGTCGTCCATGCAGATATCTTATGTCCTTCATCTAGAACATGCATTGGACTTCATCGGATCCTGGGGCTAGGCTCGACTTCATGACCGCCCTGGCTCAGCGCCGCCTCAGTCCGCCGTCCGTGGACCGGCGCCTCTCGATCGTACCGTCGCTGCTCGACGTCGACTTCGCCCGACTCGGCGAAGAGATCGCCGAGCTCGAGCGCGCCGGGGCCGATCGCGTCCAGTGGGATGTGATGGACGGACGGTTCGTGCCGCGTCTGACCCACGGCCCGGACCTGGTCCGCAGCGTCCGCGGGCTCACCGAGCTGCCCTTCGAGGCACATCTGATGGTCGAGGATCCGGAGGCGGTCTGGCCCCAGTTCGCCGATGCCGGAGTGGACCTGCTGATCGTCCACGCCGAGTCGACCCGCCATCTGCACCTGGTCCTGGGCGCAATCCGGGCCGGTGGTCGGGCGGCCGGCGTGGCCCTCAACCCGGCCACGCCAATCGAGGCGGTCCGTCACGTCGTGGACCTCGTGGACCTCGTCCTGGTCATGACGGTCAACCCGGGCTGGGGCGGTCAATCGTTCATTCCGACGATGCTCGACAAGGTCGGCCAGGCGCGCGAGCTGCTCGATCGGGCCGGATCGGCGGCCGACCTCGAGGTCGACGGCGGGGTGTCGGACGAGGTCGCGGGCGAGCTCGTCCGGCGCGGGGCCAACGTGCTCGTGGCCGGCTCCGCGATCCATCGCCACCCGGCCGGCCGGGGCGCCGCGATCCAGGGCCTGCGCGACGCGGCCCTGGGTGGGACCACCACCGAGTAGGACACCGGCGCGCAGGGTCCTGCCGCCGGACCAAGAAAGAAGGCATCACATCGTGGGATCGGAAACCCAGCGAGCGGCTCCGCTCGCCGCCGCCGAGCGCTACCGGGCCGGTGTCCTCAAGTACGCCCAGATGGGCTACTGGGATCCCGACTACCCGCCCAAGGACACGGACATCCTGGCCCTCTTTCGGATCACGCCCCAGGACGGAGTCGACCCCGAGGAGGCGGCGGCGGCCGTCGCGGGCGAGTCCTCGACGGCGACCTGGACGGTGGTCTGGACCGATCGCCTGACCGCGGCCGACACCTATCGGGCGAAGGCATACAGAGTGGATCCGGTGCCCGGTTCGCCAGACCAGTTCTTCGCCTACGTGGCCTACGACCTGGACCTGTTCGAGCCGGGCTCGATCGCCAATCTGTCCGCCTCGATCATCGGCAATGTGTTCGGATTCAAGCCGCTCAAGGCGCTCCGGCTCGAGGACATGCGCTTCCCGGCGGCCTACGTGAAGACGTTCGACGGGCCACCGACGGGCATCGTGGTCGAGCGCGAGCGGCTGGACAAGTTCGGCCGGCCCCTGCTCGGAGCGACGACCAAGCCAAAGTTGGGGCTGTCGGGCAGGAACTACGGGCGCGTCGTCTACGAAGCGCTGAAGGGCGGCCTCGACTTCACCAAGGACGACGAGAACATCAACTCGCAGCCGTTCATGCACTGGCGCGATCGGTTCCTGTTTTGCATGGAGGCGGTCAATCGGGCCGCGGCGGCGACCGGCGAGGTCAAGGGCCACTACCTCAACGTGACCGCCGCGACGATGGAGGACATGTACGAGCGCGCGGAGTTCGCTCGTGAGCTCGGCAGCGTCATCGTGATGATCGACCTGGTGATCGGCTACACGGCCATCCAGTCGATGTCGAAATGGGCCCGCCGGAACGACATGATCCTGCACCTCCATCGCGCCGGCCATGGCACCTACACCCGGCAGAAGTCGCATGGCGTGTCGTTCCGGGTCATCTCCAAATGGATGCGCCTGGCCGGCGTCGACCACATTCACGCCGGCACCGTGGTGGGCAAGCTCGAGGGCGACCCGAACATGGTCCAGGGCTTCTACAACGTGCTGCGCGAGCCGCACAACCCGGTCGATCTCGAGCGCGGGATCTACTTCGAGCAGGACTGGGCCGGACTGCGCAAGGTCATGCCCGTGGCCTCGGGCGGGATCCATGCCGGCCAGATGCATCAGCTCCTGACCTATCTCGGCGAGGACGTCGTGCTCCAGTTCGGCGGCGGCACGATCGGGCATCCGCTCGGCATCCAGGCCGGGGCGACCGCCAACCGAGTCGCGCTCGAGGCGATGGTCCTGGCTCGGAACGAGGGTCGCGACATCTGGAACGAGGGGCCACAGATCCTGGCCGACGCGGCCCGCGACTGCCTGCCGCTCAAGGCCGCCCTCGACACCTGGGGTGACGTGACCTTCGACTACACCAGCACGGACACGCCCGACTTCGTGCCGACCGCGACGCCGGTCTGAAGGAGGATTCGCCGTGAGGATCACCCAGGGAACCTTCTCATTCCTGCCCGACCTGTCCGATGACCAGATCCGGGCCCAGATCGAGCATTGCCTGGCCCGGGGCTGGGCGATGTCGATCGAGTACACCGACGACCCCCACCCGCGCAACACCTATTGGGAGATGTACGGCCTGCCGATGTTCGACCTGCGCGACGCGGCCGGGGTGATGGCCGAGGTCCAGACCGCGCGCAAGACGTTCCCCGACCACTACATCAAGCTCAATGCGTTCGACTCCACGCGGGGCGTCGAGTCGGTCAGCCTGTCATTCATGGTCAATCGGCCCCGCCACGAGCCCGGTTTCGAGCTCGTGCGCGAGGAGGCGGCCGGCCGCGACATCCGCTACACCATTCGTGCCTATGCGACCGATCGGCCCGAGGGTGAGCGGTACCAGTGAGCCTGATGGCCACCCCTGAGGATCCTTCGCTCGATGTCGGCGCCGCGGACGCGGAGTCGACGGTCGAGGAGCTGCTGGCGACCCTTGACCGGGATCTGGTCGGCCTGGCGCCGGTCAAGACCCGGATCCGCGAGATCGCCGCGCTGCTCCTGGTCGAGAAGCTGCGCGCCGCCGTCGGCCTGTCGGCCGGGTCGCCCTCGCTGCACATGAGCTTCACGGGCAATCCGGGCACCGGCAAGACGACCGTGGCGCTGCGGATGGCCGAGATCCTCCACCGCCTCGGCTACGTGCGCAAGGGTCATCTCGTAGCCGTCACCCGCGACGACCTGGTCGGCCAGTTCATCGGGCACACGGCACCGAAGACGAAGGACGTCCTCAAACGGGCGATGGGCGGGGTCCTGTTCATCGACGAGGCCTACTACCTGCATCGGCCAGAGAACGAGCGCGACTACGGCCAGGAGGCCATCGAGATCCTGCTCCAGGTGATGGAGAACCAGCGCGACGACCTGGTCGTGATCCTGGCCGGCTACGGCGATCGGATGAACCGCTTCTTTCAGAGCAATCCGGGCATGAGCTCGCGGATCGCCCATCACGTCGACTTCCCCGACTACACGTCGACCGAGCTCCACGCGATCGCCCTGCTCATGCTCACGTCGATGCAATACCGCCTGTCAGCGCCGGCCGACGCGGCCCTCTCGGAGTACATCGTCCGGCGCCAGGCGCAGGCCAACTTCGCCAACGCCCGATCCATCCGCAACGCGCTCGATCGAGCGCGGCTGCGCCAGGCCAACCGCCTGTTCGAGCGGCGCAGCGCCAGGCTCACCCGGGACGAGCTGATGACGATCGAGGCCGACGACATCCGGGCCAGCCGCGTGTTCGATCGCTCCGACTCGACGAACGAGGGACCGTCGTGAACGCCCGCGTGAAGCGATCGCCCGAGGCTCTCCGGCAGGTTGCCAACCCGCCGCCGCAGCAGACCCTGACCGAGTTCATCATCGATGAGCAGCGCAAGGTGCCCCACGCGACGGGTGGCTTCACGGCCCTCGTCAACGACCTGCGCCTGGCCTGCAAGCGGATCGGGAACGTCGTCGGCAAGGGCCCGCTGGTCGACCTGGCCGGCAAGGCCGGGACCGTCAACGTCCAGGGCGAGGCGCAGGCCAAGCTCGACGTCGTCGCCGACGAGATCTTCTATCGAACCCACGAACGGAGCGGGACCCTGGCCGGGATGCTCTCGGAGGAATGCGAGGACATTCGCCGCATTCCCGCCGAGTACCCCCGCGGCCGCTACCTGCTCGCATTCGATCCGCTCGACGGCTCGTCCAACATCGACGTCAACGTCTCGGTCGGGTCGATCTTCTCGGTCCTGCCCGATGCCGACCAGTCCGCGGAGATCGGCCCGCAGGCGTTCCTCCAGCCGGGCAAGCGGCAGGTGTGCGCGGGGTACGCGATCTACGGACCGACGACCATGCTCGTCCTGTCCCTCGGGCACGGCGTCCACGGCTTCACCCTCGACCGCGAGATCGGCGAGTTCATGCTCACCCACCCGAGCATGGGCGTCCCCGACGAGGCCAGCGAGTTTGCGATCAATGCCTCGAACTCGAGGTTCTGGGAACCGGCCGTGAAACGCTACGTGGACGAGTGCCTGGCCGGCAGCAGCGGTCCTCGCGGTCGTGACTTCAACATGCGCTGGGTGGCCTCACTCGTGGCCGAAACCCACCGTATCCTGTTGCGCGGCGGTGTCTTCCTGTACCCACGGGACGACCGTGCCAGCGCCCGGAGCGGCAAGCTGCGCCTCCTCTACGAGGCCAATCCCATCGGTTTTCTGATCGAGCAGGCCGGTGGCCGGGCGAGCTCGGGCTACGGGCCCATCCTCGAGGTCCAGCCGGAGAGCATTCACCAGCGCACAGGCTTCATCTTCGGATCGCGGGCCGAGGTGGAGCGGATCGAGTCGTATCACCGGGATCACAACGAGCGCCGCTACGACGCTCCGCTGTTCAGCTCGCGCGGCCTGTTCCGAGATCCGGCGTAGGAGGGCGGTGGTGTCGGCAACGCATCCGATCATCTCGATCACGGGCTCCTCGGGTGCGGGGACGACCTCGGTTTCGAAGACCTTTTCCCAGATCTTTCGACGGGAGAAGATCGACGCGGTCTTCGTCGAGGGGGACGCCTTCCACCGCTACGACCGCCTCGAGATGGCCCAGCGGCTGGCCGAGGAGGAGGCGGCCGGCAATCGCTCGTTCAGCCACTTCGGTCCGAGCGCCAACCTGTTCGAGGAGCTCGAAGCGCTCTTTCGCGCCTATGGCAGCGATGGCCGCGGCCGGATCCGACGCTATCTCCATGACGACGAGGAGGCGCTCCCCTACGACCAGCCCGCCGGCACCTTCACGGCCTGGGAGGATGTGCCCGACGATTCCGATGTCCTGTTCTATGAGGGCCTGCATGGCGCGGTCGCCTGCGACGGGATCGACGTCTCCCGGCACGTCGACTTGCTCGTCGGGGTCGTGCCCGTGGTGAACCTCGAGTGGATCCAGAAGATCGACCGGGACAAGTCCATGCGCGGCTACTCGACCGAAGCCGTGACCGACACGATCCTGCGACGGATGCCCGACTACGTTCAGTACATCTGTCCCCAGTTCACGCGAACGCACGTCAATTTCCAGCGCGTCCCCGTCGTCGACACCTCGAATCCGTTCGTCGCCCGCTTCATCCCGACGCTCGACGAGAGCTTTCTGGTGATCCGTTTCCGAAACCCGCGTGGCATCGATTTTTCGTATCTGCTGTCGATGCTCCACGACTCGTTCATGTCGCGGGCGAACACGCTGGTCTGTCCCGGCGGAAAGATGGATCTCGCGATGCAGCTGATCTTCACGCCGATGATCTGGCGGCTCATCGAGCAACGGCGCCACGCCCTTGGGACGAGGTAGGCGGCACCGGCCGGCCGCGGGGCACTGCGATTAGATATGTGGATCAACAGGATCACGAAGATGCATTGGACGGCATTATTGCGGGCCGGTTACCCTCTCGGGACCGTGCTTTTGACGTGGGTGCAGCCCACGCTTCTGGGTATCGGCGAATGAGGGTTGCCCGATGATCCCCGCTCAGTTCGAGTACGTCCGACCGGCCGGTCTCGACGAGGCGCTGCGGATCCTGGCCGAGCGCGAGGGGGAAGCCAAGGTCCTCTCGGGGGGATACAGCCTGCTGCCCCTGCT
>JAXDKT010000029.1:0-8316 GCA_034666965.1 Chloroflexota bacterium
GACGGTGCCGGGGGGCGGCGCCGCGACGAAGCCCTCGCGCAGCGGTCGCCCGGAGACAGCCTCCGCCGCGGTCGGTGGGTTGTGGCAGGCGATCCGGTGGGTCGCCCCGGGGCCGGTGGTCACCACCGGCCCGCCGGCGACGATCGGCAGGAGCGCCGGGTTGTCGCTCCAGCACAGGTCGAGACGCCAGGCACAGCGAGGCGCGAACGGGCAACCCTGGGGTGCCACCCGCTGGTCCGGTGGCCGGCCCTCGATCGGGATCAGCTCGGTCGACCGCTCCGCGTCCAGGCGCGGGATCGAGTGGAGCAGCCCGACCGTGTACGGGTGCGACGGGTTTGCGAACAGGTCCGCCGTGGTCCCGGTCTCGACGATGAACCCGGCGTACATCACATTGATCCGCTGGGTCATTCCCGCGACCACCCCCAGGTCGTGGGTGATCAGGATCAGGGAGGTGCCGCCTTCGGTCGTCAGGCGCTGGAGAAGCTCCAGGACCTGGGCCTGGATGGTCACGTCGAGCGCCGTCGTCGGCTCGTCGGCGATCATCAGGCGCGGCTCGAGCGCGAGGGCCATCGCGATCATCACCCGCTGGCGCATCCCGCCCGAGAACATGTGCGGGAAGCTGCTCAGGCGGGTCTCCGGGCGCGGGATCCCGACCATCTCGAGCAGCTCGATCGCTCGGGCCCGGGCCTCCGCCCTGGTCGTCTTGCGGTGGGCCCGGATGGTCTCGACCATCTGCTCCTCGACGGTCAGCACCGGGTTCAGGCTGGTCATCGGATCCTGGAAGATCATGGCCACCTCGCGCCCGCGCAGGTCGCGCAGGTCGGCCTCGTCCATCGTCACCAGGTCGCGCCCGTCGAACTCGACCCTTCCGCCCTCGATCCGGCCGGCCGGTTTGGGCAGCAGGCGCATGATCGCGAGGTTGGTGACGCTCTTGCCACAACCCGACTCACCAACGAGCCCCAGCCGCTCGCCCGCCTCGAGGTCGAAGCTGACGCCATTGACCGCGTGGATGATGTCTTCGTGGGTACGGAACCGGACGACGAGGTCCTGGACCGACAAGAGGGCCACCCCTCAGCGCCTCAGACGCGGGTCGAGCGATTCACGCAGTCCGTCGCCGAGCAGGTTGAAGCCGATCGCGCTGATGACGATCGCCAGCCCCGGGAAGAACACCAGGTAGGGCGCCACCTGGAGGAACTTGCGGGCATCGGTCAGCATCGTCCCCCACTCGGGGGTCCGCGGGTCGGCCGGGCCGAGCCCGAGGAAGCCCAGACCGGCGATGTCGATGATCGCGGTGGCAAGGACCAGGGTCGCCTGGACGATCAGCGGCGTGAGCGCGTTGGGGAGCATGTGACGGAGCAAGATCCGCCGGCCGGATCCGCCGATCGATTGGGCCGCCAGGACATAGTCCGACTCCCGGAGGGCGAGCAGGCTGCCGCGCAGGAGGCGGGCGAAGATCGGGGCGTAGGTCACGGCGATGGCCAGCATCAGCTGGGGCAGCCCGCGGTCGAGCCAGGCGATGATCCCGATCGCCAGGAGGATGCCCGGGATCGCCAGGAGGACATCGGTGACGCGCATCGCGACCGCGTCGACCCGGCCGCCCAGGCCCCCGGCCAACGCTCCGACCAGGCCGCCCATCGCCAGCGCGGCGATGACCGCCACGACCCCGACGGTCAGGCTGATCCGGGCGCCGTAGAGGATCCGGCTGAGCTCGTCGCGACCCTGCAGGTCCGTCCCCATCAGGTGGGCCGTGCTCGGCGGCTTGAGCCGGTCCGCCAGGCTGCCCGCCATCGGGTCGTAGGGCGCGATGACCGATGCCAGCACGGCCGCCCCGACGAAGATCGCGATGCACACCAGGCCGATGATCGCCGGCCGGTTGCGGAGCAGTCGCCGGGCGGCGTCCCACCACAGGCCGCGACTGGCCCGGGTCGCGATCGGACGGCTGAGCGGTGCGGGGGCCGGCGCGGTGGTCGCGGCCATCAGGAGTACCGGATCCGCGGATTGATGAAGGCGTAGGCCACGTCGACCGCGAGGTTCACCACCAGGAAGATGAGGGCGAAGATGAGGATCGTGGACTGGATCACGAAGTAGTCGCGACCCTGGATCGAGTCCACGACCCAGCGACCGACGCCGTTCCAGGAGAACACCGTCTCGGTCAGGACCGCTCCGCCGAGCAGCCCGCCGACCTGCAGCCCGATGACGGTCACCACCGGCAGCCAGGCGTTGCGCATGATGTGGCGCGAGTCGACCCGACGCTCGCTGAGGCCCTTGGCGCGGGCGGTCCGAACGTAGTCCTCGTTGGCCACGTCGAGGACCGCCGCCCGGGTGATCCGGGCGATGATCGCCAGCGGGATCGAGCCCAGCGCGATCGCCGGCAGGATGAGGTGCTTGAGGCCGTCGAAGAACAGGTCCGGGCGACCCTGGACCAGCGAGTCGACGAGCACGAAGTTCGTCTTGAGCTCGAGCCCGGCCCGGGCATCGATCCGACCCTGGGTCGGCAGCCACTTGAGCTCGACCGCAAAGATGTAGACCAGGACCAGGCCCAGCACGAAGACGGGGATGCTGATCCCGAACAGCGAGATGACCGTCACCCCACCGTCGATCCAGCCCTGGACGTGGCGGGCCGCCAGCCGGCCGAGGGGGATGCCCACGCCCACGGCGAAGATCAGGGCCGCGACGGTCAGCTCGATCGTGGCCGGGAAGCGCACCGCAAACTCGGTCAGGACCGGCTTGTTGTTGACGATGCTGGCCCCGAAGTCGCCGCGGACGAGCTGGCCGATGTAGTTCACATACTGCTGCCAGAGGGGCAGGTCCAGGCCCAGGTTCTGGCGCAGGCGGTCACAGGCCTCCACCGTGGCGTGCTGGCCGAGGATCGTCCGACACGGGTCGCCGGGCAGCAGATGGACGAAGGCGAACAGGACGACCGACAGCCCGAACAGAACCGGGATCGCGCCGAGCAGCCGACGGACGATGTACTTCAGCACGGGACGAGCGGCGGCTCCATTCCGTCGAGAGCGTCATCCCCGGGGCATTACGCCCCGGGGATCGGTGTGTCGCCGGGTGTGACACGGCCCGGGGCGAGCCCGGGCCGTGATGGTCAGCCTACTTGTCGATCCAGACCGTGTTCAAGTACTCGTTGAGAGCGCCGCTCCCGACGAAGCCCTTGATGTACGACTGGGCCGCGGCCGGCGGTGTCGAGTTGATCAGCGGAACGGTCGGAAGGTCTGCCTTGAGGAGATCCTGGGCATGCTCCCAGAGCGTCTTGGCCGTCGCCTCGTCGGTCGCCGCCAGAGCGTCGTTCATCGTCTTCTCGAGCTCGTCGTTCTTGTAGGCGAACTCGGTTGACGGTGCCCCCTTGACGTATCCGAAGAATGCCGTCTTGAGGAAGTTGTCGGCACCCGCCCAGTCGCAGGTCCAGCCGAGGAGCCACATCTCGAAGTTGCCGGCGTACTCGTGGTCGAGATAGTCCGGGCTCCACGTCTCGGTGTGGGGATTGATCTTGAAGCCGACGGCCTCGAGATCGCGGGTGACCGCCTCGAACAGGCCCTTGGGATCCGGCATGTAGGGCCGGGTCACGTCGGACGGGTAGTAGAAGTCGATGGTCAGGTCGGTCTCGCCCGAAGCGGCGATCGCGTCCTTGGCCTTTTGGACGTCGTAGGTCGGCAGTCCCAGCGGCTTGGCGTACTGCGTGTTGAGCGGCATCCAGTTGTCGGCTGCGACGGCCTGGCCGGCGTAGAACGCGTCGATGTAGCTCTGCTTGTTGACCGCGTAGGCGATCGCCTCGCGGATCTTGGGGTTGCTGATCGGCTTGTACTTGTGGTTCATCGAGATCTGGGCCGTGTTGCACGACTGACCCCGGTCGATCGCCTGGAGGGCCGGGTTGGCCGTCAGCGTGGCCAGGTCGACCGGTGCCACCTTCTGGGCGATGTCGATCTCGCCGTTCTGGAGGCCGTTGAGGATCTGGGTCTCCTCGGCGACCGGCTTGAAGATGACCTGATCCACATGGGCCAGGGCGTCCTTGTTCCAGTAGTCCGGGTTCTTGTCGATGGTGACGTTGTCGCCCACCGTCCAGCTCTTGAACTTGAACGGGCCGGTGCCGACCATGGCGCCCGCGCCGCCCTGGGCGTAGGGGATCTTGCTCACGTCGAGGACGGTGTTGTCACCGCCGCCGGCCTTGAGGGCGGCCGGGCTCGAGATCCCGAAGACCGTCAGGGTCTGGGCCACGAGGAAGCTCGAGTTGGGTCGCTTCAGGACGATGACCACCTGGGTCGGGCTGCTCGCGGTGACCGAGGCCACGTTGGACGTGTCGCCGTAGCCGCCGAAGACGGCACCCGCGTAGTAGGTGTAGTCCTGGAGCTCCTTGGGGAAGTTCTTCCAGCGGTCGTAGTTGTACTTCACGGCGTCCGCGTTCAAGTCGGTCCCGTCGTGGAACTTGACCCCTTCGCGCAGATCGAACGTGTACGTCAGGCCGTCAGGCGAGATCGTCCACTTGGTCGCCAGAGACGGGACGATCTCGCTCGTCGAGCCCGGCTTCAGGGCGACGAGGCCCTCCATCACGTTCTGCATCACGTACGACGAGTTGCTGTCGTCGATCATCGCCGGGTCGGTGCGCTTGATGTCGCCGGGCAACGCCACGACGAGCTTGCCGCCCTCCTTGATCGCCGAGCTCGGCGCGGCGGACGGTGCGGTCGACGCCGGCGGGCCACTCGGCGCCGCGGTGGGGGCTGGCGAGGTCGCCGTCCCCTGGCAGGCCGCGAACAGGATCGCCGCGAAGGCGAACGCTGCTCCGGTTCGGATCCGTGTCATGCGATTTTCTCTCCTCCTGATTGGTGCCCGGACGGCAGGGCCTCCTCCTCCGACCGTGGCGGTCGGGTCGTCCCCGTCGACTCGGGCATGATACTCAGCCGGGGCCGGCCGTCGACCCCGTGATCGGTGGACCGGCATCGATGGGTGGATCGACCGCCACCACGCCGGCAGCCTCCGCGGCGGGGTTGACGGTGGCCGCCTCCACGGTCGGGACCGCGCTCGCGACGACCGACATGGGCACCTGCTCGGCCCAGTGGCAGGCGACCAGGTGGCCGTCGGCGATATCCCGGAAATCGGGGTCCACCGTGCGGCAGTTCTCCGGTTGCCCCAGCCGCTCGTACAGCCAGCAGCGGGTGTGGAAGCGGCAGCCGGGCGGTGGCGCAACTGGCGAGGGGACGTCGCCTTTGAGGACCAGGCGCTTCTTGCGCACCCGCGGGTCGGGATCGGGGACCGCCGACAGGAGCGCCACGCTGTAGGGATGGAGGGGCCGCTGATAGAGCTCCTCGACATCGGCCAGCTCGACCAGCTTGCCCAGGTACATCACTCCGACCCGATCGCTGATGTACTGGACGACCGACAGGTTGTGGGCGACGAACAGGAAGGTCAGCTCGAAGCGCTCGCGCAGCTCCAGGATCAGGTTGAGGATCTGCGACTGGATCGAGACGTCGAGCGCCGAGACGGGCTCGTCGGCAAAGATGAAGTCCGGCGAGAGGGCGAGCGCCCGGGCGATCCCGATCCGCTGGCGCTGGCCGCCGGAGAACTCGTGCGGGTAGCGGCGCGAATATTCGCGCCGCAAGCCGACCTCCTCGAGATAGTCGCCGGTGCGCTTGTCGCGAATGCTGCGGTTGCCCCAGCCATTGGTCTCGTCGGCCTGGGCCAGCAGGCCCTCCCCGATGATGTCGCTGATGGGCATCCGCGGGTTGAGGCTGGCGACCGGATCCTGGAAGATGACCTGCATCCGGCGCCGGAGCTGCTTGAGGTCGCGGCCCTTCTTGGCGAAGATGTCGTCGCCTTCGAACGTCGCGGTCCCGGCCGTCGGCTTCTCCAGGCGCAGGAGCGTCCGGCCGAGGGTCGTCTTGCCGCAGCCCGACTCGCCGACGAGGCCGAAGACCTCGCCCCGGCGAATGTCGAAGGTCACCCCGTCGACCGCGCGGACGTGGCCGAGCACCCGACGCAGGATCCCCGCGCGGATCGGATAGTGGGTCTTGAGCCCCTCGACCTGGACGAGCGTCTGACGGACCTTGGGCCGCTCCGGCTCGGTCGAGCTGTTGGGCGCCGGGCTGCTGGGATCGGTCGTGCCGCCTTGGGGCCCGGTCACGTTGGAAGCACCTCGGTGTCGTGGTCGTAGGCGTGCAGCCGAACGCGCTCGGCCGGATCGTGCAGCCAGCAGCGCGACGCCCCGCCCGACGCGAGGGGGATCAACGTCGGTTCCTCCTCGACGCAGCGGTCCCAGGCGTACGGACAACGCGGCTGGAACTTGCAGCCGGGTGGCATCCGGAAGGGGTTGGGCACGGTGCCCTTGATGGGCACGAGCCGGTGGCCGCGCTTGCCCTTGGACGGGATCGAGTTGAGCAGGCCGCGCGTGTAGGGGTGACGCGCCCCGAGCAGGACCTCCTCGACGGTGCCGCGCTCGACGACCCGGCCGGCGTACATCACGACGACGTCCTCGACGGTCTCGGCGACCACCCCCAGATCGTGGGTGATCAGCAGCAGGCCGGTGCCGGTCCGCTCCTGGATCTCCTTGATCAGCTCGAGGATCTGGCGCTGGATGGTGACGTCCAGCGCCGTGGTTGGCTCGTCCGCGATCCGCAGCTTCGGATTGCAGCTGAGGCCCATCGCGATCATGATCCGCTGGCGCATCCCACCGGACAGCTCGTGCGGGTACTGCTTGATCCGCCGATCCGGGGCGGAGATGCCCACGTCGGTGATCGCCTTGACCGCGATCTCGCGGGCGGCGGAGCGCGAGACGTCCTGGTGCAGGAGAATGCCCTCCATGATCTGGTCGCCGATGGTCAGCACCGGGTTCAGGCTGGTCATCGGCTCCTGGAAGATCATCGCGATCTCCCCGCCGCGGACCTTGCGCAGCTCGGAGATCGGCAGAGTCAGCAGATCGCGGCCGTCGAACCAGACCTCGCCGCCCGCGATCTCGCCGGGCGGCTGATCGATCAGCCGCATGATCGTCAGGGCGGTGACGCTCTTGCCCGACCCGGACTCGCCCACGATGGCCAGCCGGCCACCCTGCTTGACCGAGAAATCGACCCCGTCGACCGCCTTGACCGTACCGTCGAGGACCTTGAAGTACGTCCGCAGCCCACGGACGTCGAGGAGCACGTCGGGATCGGGCGCGCCCCGCCGCTCGGTCCGGGGCGGCGCTGCGACGTCATGGCGGATCACGCCCGCGACCTCGGATCGAGCGCGTCGCGCAAACCATCACCCATGAAGTTGATCCCGAGCACGGTGATGACGATCGCCAGACCCGGGAAGAACGCCCACCACCAGTTGCCCTGGTTCACGAACTCGAGGGAGTTCGACAGGATGTTGCCCCAGGTCGGGGTGTTGACGTCGACGCCGAAACCGAGAAAGCTCACGAACGCCTCCGAGACGATGACGCCGGCCACGCCGAGGGTGGCGGACACGATGATCGGCGACAGGGCGTTGGGCAGGATGTGGCGGACGATGATCCGCCAGTCCGAGACGCCCACCGCCCGGGCCGCATCGACGAACTGCTCCTCGCGCAGCGACAGGAACAGGCTCCGGACCAGGCGCGAGATCCCCAGCCAGCCGAACAGCCCGAAGATCAGGAGCACCCCGATCCAGCTGCCCTGGCCAAGGAACCGCGATGCCACCAGGATCAGGAACAGGATCGGCAGGGACAGGAGCGAATCGACGATCCGCATCATGACCGAGTCCAGGATCCCTCCGAAGTAGCCGGCGATCCCGCCCCACAGCGCGCCGACGATCACCGAGATCGCCGTCGAGCCGATGCCGATCACCAGCGACAGGCGCGCCCCGTTGATGACCAGGGTGAACACGTCGCGCTGAAAGCGGGCGGTCTCGCCCATGAGCAGGACCGGGCTCCAGTCGCCGCTGATCCAGGACGGCGGCCGCCCCGTGAACACCAGCTGGTCGGGCCTCTTGATGTCCAGGAAGTTGTACGGCAGCACGATCGGACCGATGATCGCGATCACGCACATCCCGAGGAACAGGAAGCTGCCGATGACGGCCAATCGGTGGCGCTTGAAGCGACGCCAGGCGATCTGCCACTGGTTGAGCGACTCGAGCTGGACCTCGTAGTCCTCGATCCCCTCGAGCTCATCGATCGTCGGCGGGAATGCCTCGGGCGCGCCCGGATCATCCATAGCTGATCCTCGGATCCACGATGGCGTAGAGCACGTCGGCGAGCAGGTTGGCCGCCACCACCAGCAGGGCGGTGATGATCAGGATCCCCATCAGGACCGGGTAGTCGAAGGCGTTGGTCGCCTCGATGAAGCCGCGACCCATCCCCGGCCAGGA
>JAXDKT010000030.1:0-8969 GCA_034666965.1 Chloroflexota bacterium
CGGCGGCGCCCCCGGCACAGGCCGCCGCGACGAGTGCGAGGGCCAGGACGGCGACGACCAATGCCGATCGAGCGGCGAGCGTGCGCCTCATCCCGTCGGCTCGGCCGCGCCGGCCGCGCCCGCCGCGCCGACCGCGCCGGCCGCCCCGGCCGCGCCTGGAACGTCGACCGGCTCGCCGGCCGCGCAGCGCGGGCAGGTCGCCGCGCCGGGTTCGTAGGTCGGCAGGTCCAGGACCCACAGGGCGGTGAGCGGGTAGGCCCGTCCGGTCGAAGGCGACGTCAGCGTCGTCATCCCGCCGGATCGGTCGACCAGGACGTGGCAGTCGAGGATCTCGCCCCCGGCCGCCTCGACCGCGGGGATCATTGCCAGCAGCGAGCCGCCGGTGGTCAGGATGTCGTCGACCAGGATCACCCGCTCGCCGGGCTGGATGGTGAAGCCTCGCCGGAACTCCCGCCGGACGAGCCCATCGTCGGCGCGGACCTCCTCGGCGAAGATCGCCCTTGTGCCGAGCTGGCGACCGGTCTCGAAGGCCAGGATCAGCCCGCCGGTCGTCGGCCCCGCGACCAGGTCGACGGTGGCCGCGCCGGACGAGCCGCGGTGCGCAGCGGACCAGAAGCCGCACAGCTCGCTTGTCGCGGCGGTGTCCTGGAGAACCTGGAACTTCTCGAGGTACGCCCCGGAGTGGCGACCGCTCTTCAGTCGGAAGTGGCCGTCCCGGAGCGCCCCCGATCGCCGGAAGAGCTCCTCGGTCCGGCGCGCGGTCGCGGCCCTGGAGGCGCCGTCGATCGCGGCGCGGATCGTGGTCATGTCGGGCCACAGTCTAGCGGCAGGTGACGGATCGGCGTGGCGGGCCGGGTGGTGCCTAGGGGCGGTACTCCACGCCCTTGGCCGACGGGGCTCCGGGCTTCCTGGGCAGGGCCGTGCCGACCAGCGGCCGGTAGGACCTCAGGCCACGCCGCTGACACTCCGCCTCGAGGCCGTCGATGAGTCGGACCGGGACGGTCGGATCCGCGAAGAGGGCCGTCCCGACCTGGACAGCAACCGCGCCGACGGCCAGGTAGTCGAGCACGTCGGCCAGCTCTGCCACGCCGCCGATAGCCACGATCGGGACGTCGACCACCTGGGCCACCTCGTACACGATGCGCAGCGCGACGGGCTTGATCGCCGGACCCGACAGGCCGCCGTAGACGTTGCCCAGCAAGGGTCGGGTGCGATCGGGCCGGACCGCCATCCCGGACAGCGTGTTGATCGCGCTGATGGCATCCGCTCCGGCCTTGGCGATGGCGCGGGCAATCGGGCGGACGTCGGCCACGTTGGGCGACAGCTTGACCAGGAGCGGCAGGTCGGTCGCCCGCCGGACCGCGGCGGTGACGGCTCCGGCGGCCTCGGCGTCGATGGCGAACTGGAGCCCGCCTTTGCCGACGTTCGGGCAGCTGATATTGAGCTCGATCCCGGCCACGCCGGGCACGCCATCGAGCCGCCGGGCGACCTCGACATAGTCGTCGATCGACTCGCCGGCGACGTTGACGATGACCGGCACCTTCCAGCCGGCCCAGGTCGGGGCGTAGCGCTCGACGACCGCGTCCACCCCGGGGTTCTGGAGCCCGATCGAGTTGAGCATCCCGGCAGGGGTCTCGGTCACGCGCGGCGTGACGTTGCCGATCCGGGGCTTGAGGGTGGTGCCCTTGCAGCAGATGGCGCCGAGGCGGTCGACCTCGACGACGTCGCCGTACTCGATCCCGTAGCCGAAGGTCCCCGATGCGACCAGGATCGGATTTGCGAGGCGCAGCCCGGGCGCCAGCTCGACCGACAGGTCGACCGCGGACGATGGCGGCGCGGACTCTCCCAAGACGCTCACCAGCCGGCCTCCCAATCGAGCTCCTCGGCGGCGAAGACGGGCCCCTCGCGGCAGACTCGCTGGGGCTGGCCGCTGACGCTCATGACCACGCAGCCGAGGCACGCCCCGACCGCGCAGCCCATGTTCTGCTCCATCGACACCTGCAGGAACGACTTCCGCCGGGCCGCTGGCGAGCCGATCGGGTCCGCCCGTCCGCCGCCACGCTTGCGACCGAGCTTGGCCACCCCCAGGCGCTCCCGCCGGCCGGCGGCCAGCCGCGCCAGCGCGGCGAGCATGGCCGGGGGCCCACAGGCAAAGGCCTGATCCGCCCAGCCCTCGTACTCCTTGACCAAGTCCGTCACGTAGCCGCGCCGGCCGAGCGAGCCGTCATCGGTCGTGACCACGTACTCGACCTCGTCGGGCAGCAGGCTCGAGGGGTAGACCTCGGCCGCGGACGCCGCCCCGAAGAGGAGCACGACCTGGCGTCCCTCGCGGATCGCCTCATCGGCCAGCATCCGGACGCCGGCGATCCCCAGGCCACCGGCGATCAGGAGCAGGTGCCGGCTGCGCGGATCGACCTCGAACGGACGGCCCAGCGGGCCGAGCATGTCGACGGTGTCGCCCGTCCGCAGGTGGGTGAACCAGTCGGTCCCGCGCCCGATTGCCCGGAAGTGGATGGTGACGATCCCGGTCGCCGGATCGATCGTGTTGAACGAGAACGGTCGGCGAAGCACGAGTCCGGAGAGGTCACCGGGGCGAACGTGGACGAACTGGCCGGCCCGCGAGCCACTGGCCAGCGCCGGGGCGTGGTAGGACTGGAGCCATTGCCGCGGCAGGATCTCGCGACTGTCGACGAGCTCCGCCGTGGCGAGGCGCATGCTCACGCGCGGTCGACGTCCTCGGTGGGGTTCGCACGGGCCGCCGGCTTGGCCGCGTCGTCATCGTCGTCGTCGTCATCATCATCGTCGTCGTCGTCATCGGCGACAGCTTCGGCCGCCTCGTCATCGGCCTCCGCCGCGTCGTCGTCTGCGTCGGCTTCCTCGTCGTCGACGTCGTCCGGCTCGGACGCGCCCGCTCCCGCGCCGGCGAACTCGGGGGCGACCGAGGGAAAGGCCTCGGCGAGCGCATCGGCCAGGTCGCCAAAGACGTCGGTCGGATCGTAGAACTCGACGATCTCCTCGTGGCTGACCAGGTTCCGCCATGCGCCCGCGCCGTCGTCGGGGACGACCTCGGCCCGGAACCCCTGGCCGGCTTTGAGGATCAGGCGCTCGTCGTCATCGTCGACCACCACCACGTCGCCGAGCTTGTGACTGAGGCGGACCGCCACCTCGACGAAGTCGTCGAGCAGACGCGCTTCGGACTGCTGACTGCGCTCCTGGAAGGACAGCGCGAGGTCGTACAGGCGGCGCGCGGCGGTCTCCTCGTCGGGCGGCTCCGCGGCCAGGTTCTCCTTGGCCGCCCACTGATCGGCGGCCTCGGCGTAGGCGTCGTCGAGCCCGACGCCGTCGGTCGCCGGGATGTGGGCAATCTCGAGCAGGTCCTCGGCCCCGGTCGGCTCGGGTGGCAGACCGGCGGCTTCGCGGGCCGCCTCGGAGAAGGCGGCGTAGAGGTCGGCCGGGTTGTACAGCTCGACCAGCTCGGCCGCCGTCTCGATGACCTCGGTCTCGCTGACCCACTCCCCGGTGGTGTCGTCGAGATAACGACTCCGGCTGCGGAAGGTCAGATCGGGCGCGATCGACAGGAAGTCCGGGTCGTCGTCGATGAGGGTCATCCCGCCGAGGGCGGTGATGCGCTCGCCGTTGGTGTCGAGGAAGCGCTTGAGCTGCCCGGTCGCACTGACCAGGAATTCCTTCCGTTCGAGGGCGGCGTCGGAGGCGAGAGCGCCCAGGAGCTCACTGCGGCTGGCGTCCATCGATCGGCCTCCTACGGGTGGTATTCGAGATCGGTGCCCATCCGCTCTCGGAGGAACATCGAGTGATGACGCTCGAAGATCCACTCACCGGCCCGGTGCCCGAGAGCACGGGTGGCTTCGTCCTTCTCGAGCTTGTCGAGCGTGGCGTAGTCGGGCAGGTCCAACAGGATGACGTTGTCGAAGTCCCAGCCGTGGGCGACGTTGTACCAGCCCAGGAACCTGATCCCGAACTTCTCTTCGTACTCCCTCACCTGCTTGGGAAAGATCGTGCGCATGAAGAACTTGAAGAACGGATCGCGGCCGCGGCGCACCGAGAAGTAGGTCGCGAGGACGGGCACGGGCGACGATCCTCCTCCGACGGCGGCCAGGACGGCGGCTATTGTCGCACGGGGCCCGAGCCGGGCGAGTCAGGGCTGGGCGATGACCCGCTATCGGCTGCGCCATCGGGCGAGGGCTCGGGGAGACCCGATGTCCCCGGGCCGGCCGAAGCGTCCATTGGACCAGCAGCTGCGTCCTCGAGCTGGCCGACGGTCGGGGACCTGGCCGCCAGCGGCTGGCGACGCCCGCGTCGGTCGGCCGAGACCAGCCGGAGCAGGAAGATGATGGTCTGGCCGCTGACCAGCAGCAGCCCGATGGTGGCCACCAGCAGGACCACGGTCACCGCCTCGGGCAGTCGTCCAACGCTCAGCGGAGTGGCCAGGATGAGGACGACCAGGATCACCAGCTGGAACCGGAAGCAGCCCAGCCCGGGTCCGCGCTCGGAGTCGAGCGGCTGGCCCTTGTACTGGACCGGTCCGAGGTTGACGGCGCCGGTTGGGCGGTGCGGCCCGGTGGCCGCCGCCGGGGTCGGACCCGACTGGGTGGGCGGATCGTGCATCGGGGCGGGCGGATCGGGCGTGGTGCTGGGGTCGGTCACGAGCGGCAACGATACGGGACAAAGGGCCTCTCGCGCCGGAGCGCCGCCCGGTGCGGACCGACTTCGTGACGGGTGGCGCCGGGCGTGACCCACTACCATCCGGTGATGCCCGCCCAGCGATCCCCCGGCGAGAGCCGGCAACGTCCATCCGCCGAGTCGCGCTTTGGGTGGCATCCCGAGCCGGGGCTCATCGGCGTCGACGAGGAACCGACCGCGCGGGTCGCGCTCGAGCGGCTCGGCGCCGCCGCCTGGCAAACGGCTCTCGATTACCTCTTCGGCGAAGCGTTCCGCCAATCGACCGGCGGCCCGACCGACTACCTCGACCTGCGCCGGACGTTCTACGGCCCGGCCGGTGGTCCCGGCCCGGCGCCGCACGACCCGACGCCGTCGGCCGAGCTCCTGGCCGAGTTCACGACCCGGCTCGCCCCCTACCAGCTCAACTCGTGGCATCCGCGCACGCTGAGCTACTTCACCCCGCCGCCGCTGACGATGTCGATCGTCGGCGAGCTCCTGGCCCAGTTCACCAACCAGGGCGTCGACGTCTGGCACGCCGGCCCCAGCAGCGCGTTCGTCGAGGAGGAGGTCGGGCGCTGGCTGTGCGACCTCGTCGGCTACGGACCCGAGAGCTTCGGGATCCTGACCTCGGGCGGGGTCATGGCCAACCTCATGGCGATGACCGTCGCCCGCGACATCCATCTTCGAAGGATCCTGGGTCTGTCCGAGCCGCCCCGGGGGCGGCATCTGGACGGAGTCCGTGCCTACGCGTCCGAGCAGACTCACTTCTCGATCGCCCGCGCCCTCGACGAGCTCGGCTTTCCCCCGGACACGCTGCACCTCGTCCCGGCCGACGACGACTTTCGATTGCGCGGTGAGCCGGTGGCGCGGGCGATCGCCGAGGACCGGGCCGCTGGCCTCACCCCCTGGGCGATCTCCGCCGTCGCGGGCTCGACCAACACCGGCTCGGTTGACCGGACCGAGGAGCTCGCCGCGGTCGCCCGGCGCGAGGGGCTGTGGCTGCACGTCGACGCGGCCTACGGCGGTGGCGCCCTGCTGTCCGAGCGCGACCGACCGCGGCTGCCCGGCATGGAGCAGGCCGACAGCGTCACGATCGATCCGCACAAGTGGTTCTTCCAGGCCTACGACATCGGCGGGCTCCTGGTCCGCCAGGGCGACCACCTGGTCGAGGTCTATCACCACAGCCCCGAGTACTACCGCGGCGGCGAGGCCCCGGCCGACGCGACCCCGGCGGACGGGATCGGGGCCGACGGTGAGCCGCTCAACTACTACCAGCGCTCACTCGAAGGCACCCGGCGCTGGCGAGCCCTCAAGCTGTGGATGAGCTGGAAGCATCTGGGCACCGTCGGGCTCGGCCGCCTGGTCGAGGCCAACAACGACCTGGCCGGCTACCTCGCCCGCGCCTGTGCCGCGGCCGACGACTTCGAGGCGCTCCCGGCCGAGCCCGAGCTGTCGGTCGTCTGCTTCCGGCACCTGCCCGGCGGTGCGGCGGCGGCGGCGCGGATGGAGCCGGCGGATCTCGACGCCCACCAGGACCGGATCCAGGCGGCGCTGGTCGCCTCCGGTGACGGCTGGGTGGGCACGACCCGCTTGCGCGACGCGACGTGGCTCCGGGCCGGGATCGTCAACTACCTCACGACCGAGGCCGACATCGACCGGATCCTCGACGATCTGCGCCGGATCGCCCGGGACTGAGACCCAGCCCACGCCCGACGGCGTCCCGCTGCCACGAGCCGCGCCGGGCCGATGCCCGGGAGGTCGAGCCCGACCCCGACGATCCGCCGCCCCACGCGTTGCCCGAGGCCTCAACCGCGAATCTCGAGCGCGCCCCGAGTGAGGGACGGGCGCGGGACTCAGTGCGGCTGCGGCTCCAGGGCCAGGCCCTCGACCACGGCCACGTTCGGCAGGGCGCGCAGGATCGCGGGTGAGGCGATGACCTTCCACGATCGGCTGCCGCCGCCGAGGACGATCCGCTCGCGAGCCATCACTCGAGCGTCGACCAGGATCGGCAGGTCGGCCGGCAGCCCGAACACCGTGACGCCACCGATGGTCATCCCGGTCAAATCCTGGGTCTCATCGTGGGCGGCGAACGACGCCTTGCGCGTCCCGAGCCGTTCGCGAACCGTGCGGTTCACGTCGAGCCGGGTGGTTGCCAGCACGACACAGGCGGCATAGACCGGCGGATGCGCCTTGCCGATGACCACGATCGTGTTGGCCGAGTCCTCCGGGGCAAAGCCGTAGGCGGCGCAGAACGCGGCCGTGTCGGCCAGGGCCGGATCGCATGGGAACAGCTCGTAGGGCACGCCCAGACCGCTGACCTGGCGCTCGAGCCAGGTCCGAGGGTCCTCCGCGTCCATCATCCCGGGTCCTCGTAGGCGATCCGGCCGGCCGCCACCGTCAGCAGCACCCGGCCGGCCAACTCGCGGCCGATGAGCGGCGTGTTCTTGCCGCGCGATGCCAGAGCCGCGGCCTCAACCCGCCAGGTGGCCGAGCGGTCGAACACGACCAGGTCGGCCGGAGCACCCTCGACCAAGCCCCTCGAGCCGGCCCAGCCCGATGCGCCGAGCACCGCCGCGGGCCCGCTCGTCAGCGCCGCGATGGCTCGAGCGAGCGGTAGACGACCGGCATCGACGGCCGCCAGGACGAGCCCGAGTGCCGTCTCGATCCCCGAGATCCCGTTCGCCGCCAGGCCGAACTCGACCTCCTTGTCGACCCGGGTGTGGGGGGCGTGGTCGGTCGCGATCGCGTCGGCGGTGCCATCGACGATGGCGGTCAGAACCGCCGCTGCATCCGCCGCGGCCCGGAGCGGTGGGTTGACCCGCAAGGCGGGGTCGTACGGCCCAGCGACGAGCGCGCCGTCGGCCCACGGGCTCCGACCGCGGCCGTCGTCGTCGAGCGCCTCCCAGGCCCACCGCCGCGCCCCCGCCAGCCACTCGTCGCTGAGCGCGAGATGGTGGGGCGTCACGTCGCAGGTCACCGGCAGCCCATCGGCCTTGGCCCGCCGGACGAGATCGAGCGCCGCGCCGGTCGACAGGTGGGTCAGGTGGAGCCGAGCCCTTGGCTGGTCCGCCAATGCGTCGGCCAGGATCGCGAGATCGCGCGCCACGGCGGACGCCTCGGCGGCCACCGGCCAGCCGCGCAGGCCGAGGACCGTCGCGACCAGACCCTCGTTCGCTTCGGCGCCCTCGGTCAGAACGGGATCCTCGGGGTGGTCGACGACGACCCGGCCGAGCATCCCCGCGTAGACCAGGGCGCTGCGCAGGATCGCCGCCGAGCGGACGGGCGCGCCGTCGTCGCTGAAGCCGATCGCTCCCCCATCGGCCAGCTCGCCCAGCGCGGCCAGGGTCTCCCCCGCTCGACCGGCGCTCACGGCGCCGTAGGCCAGGACCTCGACCGGCGAGCCTGACCGACCGGCGGCGTCGCGGACCCGGGCCAGGACGCTGGCCTCATCGATCGCCGGAGCCGTATTGGGCATGACGCAGACGGTGGTGAACCCGCCGTGGGCAGCCGCTGCGGAGCCCGAGGCGACCGTCTCGGCATCCTCGAACCCGGGTTCGCGGAAGTGCGCGTGGAGATCGACGAAGCCGGGTGCCACGATCACGCCGCCGGCGTCGACTCCGTCGGCCTCATCACCCTCAAGCCAGACGACGCTGCGGACGATGCCGTCCTCGACGACGACGTCCCCGGGCCCCTCCCGACCGGTGGCCGGATCGACCAGCCAGGCCCGGCTGATCTCCAGGTCGCCGACCGCCCGGCCGGCGTTCGATGGCACCGTGGCACCGAGCAGGGGGCCGATCGCCTCAGCCACCGCCGGCCTCGGGCGCCCTGCCGGTGGCGCCGGCCAGCAGATAGAGCAGGGCCATCCTGACGGCGACCCCGTTGGTGACCTGGTCGGTGATGACCGAGCGCGGATCGACCGCCACCTCGGGGGCGATCTCGACGCCCTCGTTCATCGGACCGGGGTGCATCACCAGCGCGTCCGGTCGGGCCACGTCCAGACGATCGAGGGTCAGCCCGAACCGCGCGGCGTATTCCCGGAGCGAGGGCAGCAGCCCGCCGCTCATCCGCTCGCGCTGGATCCGGAGGGCCATCACCACGTCCGCGTCGCGCAGCGCCGCGTCGATGTCCGCGGTCAGGCTGAAGCGGCCGTGGCCGGGCACCCCCGCCATTGCGCCTGCCCAGCGCTCGAAGCCGCGCAGGAGCGTCGACGGGCCGCACAGCCACAGGTCGGCGCCGGCGGCGGTCAGCGACCAGATGTTCGAGCGGGCCACCCGCGAGTGGAGCACGTC
>JAXDKT010000031.1:0-7182 GCA_034666965.1 Chloroflexota bacterium
CACGAGCGGTGAGCATCAGGATCGCGGTCGGCTTGCCCTGGCGGCGAGCCCAGGCCACGACATCGATGCCTGGCGCGCCCGGCATCCGCCAGTCGACGATCGCCACGTCGTAGTCGTACCACTTGAGCTGGTCGATGGCATCGTCGCCGCGCTCGACGGCATCGACGTGGTAGCCCTGCTCCTCGAGGCCCAGGACCAGGACGTCACGCAGCCCGAGGTCGTCTTCGGCGACCAGGATCCGCATCGTCAGGCCGGGGCGGGGATCCGGCGGCGATCCGGGCAGATCGAGGGCTGGAGGATGGTCATGGACCCGATTATCAATGGGCGTGGCTGACGCCGCGAGGGGCGTGGCTGACGCCGCGAGCCGCCGTCGGCCGGCTGCGGGGAGGAGTTCGCAGCCGCCGACCCCATCGCGCATCGGACGGCCCGAGGCGACGGTGGCCCGGAGCGGGCGCTGCGGTCGGCTCGCGGTGTCATGAGCTGAGTTTCGTCGGATAACCTGTCGGTTCGGTGACGCCGTCCGATGGGGACGCCGGCATGTGACCGCGGCGCGTGCCCGGGGCCGTGCGGCGGTCATCCTGGCCCTGGTCGGGTAGCCTCTAACGCCCGGGCGAACCGTCACGACACCTGGGCCCGGCGCGGAGCGTCGGAAGACGAACCGGCACACCGCCATCGTTGGAGAGGCTGATGGACCCCGCGGTCATCGACCCCGAAGCGCCACCGTCGGCGCCTGCGCCGCGCTGGGCCCGTGCCCGCGCGCTGCTGGGCGCGATCCTGCCGCGCGGCGCGATGGTCCTCTCGGTCCTGACCCTGGGCGGCTATGCGATGGGCCTGGTCCGCGACCGGATGTTCGCGCGGACGTTCGGGGCCGGTCCCGAGCTCGACGCCTACAACGCGGCGTTCGTGCTCCCCGAGCTGGCCCTCGACGTGCTCGTCGCGGGCGGCCTGGTGGCGCCCTTCGTGCCGGTGTTCATCGGGCTCAGGACCGAGGCGAGCGAGGCCGCGCGTGCCTTCGCCCGGACGATCCTGACCCTGGCGATCGGGGTCATGGCCCTCGCGGCGGTCCTGTTGTTCGTGTTCGCACCACAGACGGTCGACCTGATCGCGCCCGGCTTCGACGCCGAGCATCGCCAGCTGTACGTCGAGCTGTTCCGGGTCATGTGCGTGACCTCGGTCATCTTTGCCGCCTCGATCGTCCTGGGCGAGATCCTGGTCGCCGAGCGGCGCTTCCTGACCTATGGCCTGGCGCCCCTCTTCTACAACGGTGGGATCGTCCTTGGAACGGTCCTGCTGGCCAGCCGGATCGGGATCTTCGCGGCCGCCGTCGGCGCCGTCGTCGGCGCGCTGGGCCACCTCGGGATCCGCCTCGTTGGCATCAGCCGGACCAGCTTCCGACCGCGCCCCAGCCTCGACGTCCGGGCCGCCGGAGTGGGGGCCTTCCTGCGACTGATGCTGCCCAAGATGGTCAGCCATCCGATCGAGCCGCTGACGTTCCTGTACTTCACCGCGCTGGCCTCGACCCTGGCGCCCGGCTCGGTCAGCTCGGTCAGCTTTGCCCGCAACTTCCAGAGCGTGCCCGTCAGCCTGATCGGGGCGTCGTTCGCGATCGCCGCCTTCCCGGCGCTGTCGGCGGCGGCGGCGGTCGGCGATCGGCGCGGCTTCAGCCGGGTGTTCGGGGCGAACCTGGCCAGGATCGGGCTGTACTCGACGGTGGCCGCCATCGGGCTCTTCCTGTTTGGTGGGCTGGCCATCCGGGTCCTCCTCGGCGGCGGCGCCTTCGACGAGGAGGACACCCTTCGGACGACCGGGATCCTGGCCGTCTTCGCCATCTCGATTCCGCTCGAGAGCCTCACGCACCTGCTCAGTCGGGGCCTCTACGCGACCCGCAACACGCTCCTGCCAACGCTGGCGTCGGTGAGCGGCTTCGTGGCCACCGTGCTCGGCGCGCAGGCGCTGGCCCCGCGGATCGGGCTGGCCGCCATCCCCGCGGCGTTCGCGCTGGGGATGGGTGTCAAGGTCGCCATCCTGGGGGCGGCTCTGGTGCCGCGGATGGCCCGGATCGGGCGGGCGAGGACGCGCTCCCAGCAGGCCCATCCGGTCGCGCCGAGCGCGTCGCGGCGGGGATGGCCGGTCCGGCGCCGGCTGGGCCAGGCGGTCCTGGTGCTGGCACTGGCGATGCTGTCGATTGGCGCGGTCCTGGCCACCGGCGAGGCGCTCAAGGGAGCGTCGATCACGGTCGCGCCTGCGGTCACGCCGTGGGTCCGTCAGAACGCCCCGGCCGTGGTGCCCAGCGTCCCGCCGCTGCCTTCGTCGGGCCCGCTCGGCTCGGGCGGGTCGGGGTCGTCGCCCGGCGCGGCGGCGTCGCCGGGCGCCGGAAGCTCGACGCCGCCATCCCCGACGCCCAAGCCGGGCCCCTTCGCGATGGACCTTTACCAGAAGGGCGACTTCGTGGGTGAGTTCAAGGACATCTGGTGCCTGCCGGCGGCGATGCAGACCTCGATGAACATCATGGACGCCGGGGCCGACGTGTCCAACGCGACCCAGGCTCGACTGTTCAACCTGGCGCGCTCGATCGATCCGGCGCCCGACGGCGCGGCCGAGCCCGAGGCCTGGGCCAAGGGGCTGACCCAGCTCGGCTACGGCGACTACGAGGTCAGCATCCAGCCCTCGATCAAGGCCGCGATCAAGCTCGCCGCCAAGCAGATCCGGCTGACCAACCGGCCGGCCGGGCTGATGACGTGGCGCGGGGCGCATTCGTGGGTGATGTCGGGCTTCAACGCCTCGGCCGACCCGGCCGTCACCGATCAGTACACCGTCACCGGGGTCCGGATCGAGGATGTCTGGTATCCGCGCTTCTCGACCCTGTGGGGCTACTCGCGCAAGCCCGACGCGCTGGTGGCGGTGGGCGACCTGCCCGAGGACTTCCTGCCCTGGAAGCGGCCGCTGGGATCGTATCCCAAGAAGGACGGCAACTTCGTGATCGTCATCCCGGTTCAGTGAGCGGGGCCGCGTGCCGTCCGCCGGTCCGTTGGGCCGCCCGCGTCCTCACCGGTCCCTTGGGCCGCCCGCGTCCGCACCGGTCCCCTGAAGTCGCCCTGCGGTCCGCCGAGTCCCTGTCGTGGTAGGTTTTCAGGCGTTTGAGGGCGACTGAGGAGGCGGCATGGAGGATCTCAAGGACACCGTCGTGGCGATAACCGGCGCCAGTGCCGGGATCGGGCGGGCGACTGCCCGCGAGCTCGCTCGAGCGGGAGCGCGGGTCGTCGTCGGGGCGCGCCGGCGCGATCGGCTCGAGGCCCTCGAGGCGGAGTTTCCCGGCCAGGCGGTCGCCGTCGAGATGGACGTCCGCTCGCCCGACGACAGCGAGCGCCTGATCCGCGAGGCGGTCGAACGGTTTGGACGCCTGGACAGCCTCGTGGCGAATGCCGGGATCGGAATGTATGGCGGGATCCTCGACCACACCGACGAGGCCGTCGCGACGATGATCGACACCAACGTCGGCGGCACGGTCTGGCCGATCCGGGCCGCTGTGCCCGAGATGCTCAAGGCCGGTCGCGGCGACATCGTGATCGTGGCCTCGGTCGCGGGCTTCCGGGGCGGTGCCGATGAGGCGGTCTACGCGGCCACGAAGTTCGCCCAGGTTGGCCTGGCCGGATCGCTCGACCGCGAGCTGCGCGACAAGGGCATCCGGGTCACGACGATCGGGCCGGCCGGCACCGCCACCGAGTTCGCGATCGGCACCGGTCGCACCGAGGACATGCCCGAGCTGGGCTATTACCTGCGCCCGGAGGACGTGGCCTTCGCCATCCGCACGGTCCTCGAGCAGCCGCGCCGACTCCGGACCCAGTACTGGACGATCTGGAGCATGGCCCAGGGGAGCTAGGCGCCGATGTCCTTCACCGGTCGGCGTTCGCGGGCGGTTCCGGCGGCCGGTTCCGTCTTCTGGACGCCCGACGATGAATCGGGTGACGAGTCGCTGCTGTTCCGAGGAGACGCGCGATGGGAGGCCGGGCGGTTATGGCTCGACGAAGACCCAAGCGACCCTTGGCCGATGCTGGAAGGGTCGATTGCTCTCGATGATGCCGACTGGTCGACGCTCACGGAGGTGAGTCCCGAGACCGCGTTCGCGTTGCAACCCTGGCTCACCGGAGTCGACTTCACGGTGAACGTACCCCATGGCCCGCCGATCCCCGGCGACTGGTGACCCCCGCGACGACAGTGGTGACGCCCGCGCCGAGCCGGCAGTCCTTGGCCGGGCGGTCGTGGGCCGGTATCCTTGCCAAGGCTTGCTCATCGTCCGACCTCGCAGCGGCAGTACGGCTTAGCGCTCTACTGCTCTGGTTTTGGCGGCGGGCAAGTTGGACGGTTAGCGCTCGATCTGAGCCCGAAACCGACCGAAATTCCGAGCGGGAGTAGCTCAGTTGGCAGAGCGTCAGCCTTCCAAGCTGAATGTCGCGAGTTCGAACCTCGTCTCCCGCTCCACCCGCTCAATGTTGAGCGAGGGGAGGCACAGACCGAAAGGCTGGATCTCCCCAGCGGCGGCAAGTTCACGCTGAAGCAGCGCGGCTGGAAGCCAGCGACCAGCTCGTCCGCGGAGCGGCCGCTGCGCTGGTTCCTGAATTGGTGTGTGTCCTGAATTGGTGTGTGTCCTGAATTGGTGCGTGACCCGGCAGTCCATCGACCAGTCACCCATGCCAGATACCGCTGCGCGGCAGCATGGCAGCCGAGCAGATCCGGCGAGCCCGCGATGAGTCCTACGGCGTCCGGCGGTCGTATCGTCGACGCCGTAACCGAGGAGGACGTCCGATGCGCAGCGTGACCTATTCGATGGGCGTCTCGCTTGACGGCTACATCGTCGGGCCGAAGGGCGGCTTCGACTGGACGACGCCCGACGCGGAGGTCTTTCGCTTCTGGATCGACGAGATCCGAGAGGTCGGCGTCCACCTGATGGGACGACGGCTATACGAGACGATGCTGTACTGGGAGACCGCCGACCAGGATCCATCGCTCGACGACTCAGAGATCGAGTGGGCCGCACTGTGGAAGCCGCTCCCGAAGGTGGTGTTCTCCACCACGCTGTCAGCGGTGCAGGGCACTGCCCGCCTGGCCTCCGGCGACCTCGCGGAGGAGATCGAGCGGTTGCGAGCCGAGCCGGGCGAGGGCGACATCGCGATCGGCGGCGCGACCCTCGCCGCCGAGGCGGCCGCGTTGGACCTGATCGACGAGTACCGGGTCATGGTCCACCCGGTGCTGGTTGGCGGTGGGATTCCGTACTTCCCGCGGCGCGAGCGCCGGGTGGATCTCGAGCTCGTCGAGACCCGCACCTTCAGCTCGAGGTTCGTCTACCTACGCTACCGCGTGACGCGCTAGCCGGCTCGTCCGCCTGGCAGGGCTGGATCCTGCGCACCTACGGTCCGTTCGCGAGCGAGGGCGACGCCGAACGCAAGTGGACACGCAACTTCGACGAGTTGTCGGTCTAGGACACCGCCACGTGCCGTATCGATCAGGTCCGCGACTGCGGCTGGTTCGCGCTTCAGTGATCGGAGATCAGCGGCCGGCGGCGCTCGGATGGCTGGAGTGGCCGTGCGGGAGGAGCGAGCGGCTGCGGCTCAGCTCGGACAGGCGACGGCCCGTGTCGACCAGGCTCTGATACTCGTCCTGGAGTTGCCGCGCTTCGATGAGCAGGGTCACGTACTCCGGGGACCCGGGCTCCATGCCCGCGATGTCCTGCTTGACCTCTCGCCAGGCAGCCACAACCCGCTCCGCCTCTTTCTGGTACAGCACCACGGTTGCCCTCGCATCCGTCCCCCTGCCCCCGGACAGCGCAGCTTACGCCCGAGGTCAAGGCCCCCGACCCCTTCTGGACGGGACCACCCTGCGCGCCACGGTCCGACGAGCCGGGCCAAGCGGCGTATCGTCGGGCGCGGTTGGAGCTGGAGGGCGGACGTGATGCGACGGCGATTCGGTGCGGTGGTCCTGGCGATCGGGCTCGTCGTCAGCGGTTGCGCGACCACCCAGCCGACGTCCTCGGCACCCGCCGTCGGGACCTCGAGCCCGGCCGCAACACCAGCTCCGACCCCGACACCGGCGCCGATCACCCTCAAGGTGATGACCTTCAACATCGAGTACGGCGGCGACGAGGTCGACTTCAACCGGATCGTCGAGGCGGTCACCAAGGCCGCGCCGGACGTCGTCGGGGTCCAGGAGGCCGAGGGCAACACGGCAAAGCTGGCCAAGGCGCTCGGCTGGCCGTACTTCAGCACGCGGACCCAGATCATCTCCAAGCTGCCGATCATCGATCCGTCGGGCGCCGACGGGGCCTACGTCTTCATCGAGGCCAGCCCGGGCCGCGTCGTGGCGATGGGCAACGTCCATCTGCCCTCCGACCCGTACGGCCCGTATGACGTCCGCGACGGGAAGACCGCCGAGCAGGTCCTCGAGCTCGAGCGCACCACCCGCCTGGCCGCCCTCAAGCCCCAGCTCGACACGCTCCCGGGGCTGGCCAGCCGCGGCATCCCGGCGTTCCTGACCGGCGACTTCAACAGCCCGTCGCACCTGGACTGGACGCCTGCGGCGGTGGGTCTCCGCAGCCACATCAAGTACGCCCTCGACTGGCCGGTCAGCCAGGCGCTGGCCGACGCGGGCATGACCGACTCCTACCGCGCGCTCCACCCGGATCCGGTGACCGATCCTGGCCTGACCTGGTGGGCCGGCCGGCCCCTGATCGACGGCTACCCCGACCCGAGCGAGCCGCAGGATCGGATCGACATCGTCTACTCGGGTGGCCCCGCGAAAGCCACCGCCACCGACATCGTCGGCGAGCCCGGCCGTCCGGACGTGGCGATCACGGTCAAGCCGTGGGGCACCGACCACCGCGGCGTGGTGTCGACCTTCACCGTGACGCCGGCGCTCCCACCGCCATTCGTCGCGGTCGGCAGCCGGCTCATCGCCCCCGGCGACACGCTGGCCGTGAGCTACGGCGGCATCGCGCCCGGGGCGAACGGCATCGCGGTCGTCAAGGCTGGCGGCGACCCCGCGACCGAGGCCATCGCGACGGCCGCCACGGCGCCGGACACCGGTTCCGTCGCGAAGGTCGACGTTGCATCGTCCGGCTGGGCGCCTGGTGCCTACGAGGCGGTCGCGGTCGACCCGACGACCCGGGCCGCCGTCCGCGCGCCGTTCTGG
>JAXDKT010000032.1:0-21104 GCA_034666965.1 Chloroflexota bacterium
CCAATCGTGGCTTGGCGTGCCGATCCTGACCGGAGACCGGGTGATCGGCGTGATCGCCCTGGAGAGCCTCCAGGAGCGCCTCTACACGGAGGCTGACGAGCGACTCCTGGGCACGTTCGCGACGAGCCTCGGCGTGGCCCTGGAGAACGCCCGGCTCTTCGCCGAGACCCGCCGCCTTCTCGCCGAGACTGACCAGAGCAACGCGGAGCTCGCCCTCGTCAACGAAGTCGGGCAGGCGCTGGCGAAGCAGCTCGAATTCGATGCCATTGTCGAGCTCGTCGGCGAGCGCGTCCGGGAGATCTTCGATGCGGAGTCGATCGCGATCGTCCTTTACGACGCGGAATCCGGGACGCTCACTGCCCCGTACTCGATCGATGCAGGTGTGCGGCTCGTCCAGGAGCCGTGGCAGTACGGCCCGGGATTGAACTCGACCGTCATTCGGAGTCGCCAGCCGGTCAGGTTCGGGACCAGCGAGGCGGCCAACGAGCAGGGCGCGATCTGGTTTGGCGGTGAGGTGAACGAGTCCTGGCTCGGGGTGCCGATCCTGGCCGGCGACCAGGTCATCGGGGTGATCAGCCTCGAGCACGCCGAGAAGGACGCCTACGACGAGGGCGACGCCAGGCTTCTCGGAACCCTTGCTTCGAGCATGGGCGTGGCCCTCGAGAACGCCCGCCTGTTCGCCGAGACCCGGCGCCTGCTTGCCGAGACCGACCAACGGGCGGCGGAACTGGCGATCATCACCAGCGTCCAGGAGGGCCTCGCCGCGGACCTCGACATGCAGTCGATGTACGAGCTGGTCGGCGATAAGATCCGCGAGATCTTCGATGCCCAGGTCGTCGACATCGGGATCTACGACCGCGACGCCGACGTGATGCACTTCCCGTACACGATCGAGCGCGGGGTTCGGTTCCCCGACGAGCCCATCTCGCTTCGCGACGCCGGTGGGCGGGCTGGATCGGCCTCGATCGCGATCCGTCTGCGCGTGCTGGAGACCCGCCAGCCGCTGCTCGTGAACACCCTGACCGACTTCGCCACCTTCGGTGAAACGGGTCCGCTGACCGGTGAGCCGTCCCGTTCCACGCTCTGGGCACCACTCGTCGTCGGCGACGAGTCGAGGGGGGTCATCTCCCTCCAGAACCTCGATCGCGAGAACGCGTTCAGCGACTCCGACGTCCGGCTGTTGACCACGATCGCGGCCAGCCTGAGCGTATCCCTCGAGAATGCCCGGCTGTTCGATGAGACGCGCCGGCTGCTGACCGAGACCGACCAGCGCGCGGCCGAGCTGGCGATCATCAACGGCGTCCAGCAGGGCCTGGCCCAGGAGCTCGACGCGCAGGCGATGTACGACCTGGTCGGGGATCGGGTCCAGGAGATCTTCGACGCCCAGGTCGTGGACATCTCCGTCTACGACGAGGACGCAGGGCTGATCCGCTTCCCGTACACCCATGAGCGCGGCGCGCGGCTGCCCGAAACGACGATCCCGCTGATCGGGTTCCGCAAGTACGTCTTCGAGACCGCCCAACCGCTCCTCGTCGAAGACTTCCCGCGCCAGGCGCCCGAGTACGGCAATCCGCCGGTGATCGTGGGCGAGCCACCATTGTCCGCCCTCTTCGTTCCCCTCAACGTCGGCGATCGCGTCGAGGGCGTGCTGTCGCTCCAGAATCTGGATCGCCGGGAGGCCTTCAGCGCCGATGACCTCCGGCTGCTCACGACCCTCGGGGCCAGTCTCGGCGTCGCCCTCCAGAACGCGCGCCTCGTCGAGGAGACACGCCAACGGGCGGCTGAGCTCACCACGGTCAACCAGATCGGGACGGCCGCGGCGAGCCAGCTCGACGTCGCTGCCCTGATCCAGCTCGTCGGAGAGCGGGCGCGGGTCGCGTTCGAGGCAGACATCGCCTATGTCGCCCTCCTCGACGCGACGACCGGCCAGATCGACTTCCCGTACTACTGGGAGCGCGGCTCAAACCCGGACCAGGGTCCGATCCCTCTCGGCCAGGGGCTCACCTCGCGGATTTTCACCTCGGGCGTGTCTCTCCTGCTCAACCGGGACGAGCATTTCGCAGAGCTCGGGACCCGCCCGATCGGCGTCCCGGCGCGTTCCTACCTTGGCGTTCCGATCAAGGCCGGCGAGGCCGTCATCGGCGTGATCAGCGTCCAGAGCACCGAGGAGGCGGGCCGCTTCGGGGAGGCCGACGAGCGCCTCCTCTCCACGATCGCTGCCAACGTCGGAACGGCGATCCAGAACGCCCGGTTGTACGAGGAGATGCGCCGCCGGGCTGACGAGATGGCCGCCTTGGCTGACGTCGCCCGCGAGATCTCGGGCACGCTCGTGTTCGATCGCGTGCTCCAACGGATCGCCGAGCGGGCGATGATCCTCCTCGACGCGGACACGAGCGCGGCGTTCATGCGCGAACCGGGCGCCACCGAGTACCGTGCGATCGTCGCGCTCGGCGAGACGGCCGACGCGATCATGGCCGACCGGATCGTCCCCGGGGAGGGGATCATCGGCGACCTCGCCGCCCGCGGCGCGTCCGAATTTGTCAACGACGCTGGTCGCGATCCGCGGGCCGCCCGGATTCCCGGCACCGAGGACGTGGCCGACGAGCGGATCATGGCCGCGTCGCTGATCGGCCGGGACGGTGTCAGCGGCCTCCTCGCGGTCTGGCGGTCCGGTCCGAGCGATCCGTTCAGCCAGGCGGACCTCGACTTCCTCGTCGGGCTTTCCCAGCAGGCCGCGATCGCCATCGACAACGCCCGCCTGTTTGGGGCGACGCGCGAGGCGCGCGAGGCGGCCGAGCAGGCCAACCAGGCCAAGAGCACGTTCCTGGCCGCGATGAGCCACGAGATCAGGACGCCGATGAACGCGATCATCGGGATGAGCGGGCTGCTCACCGACACGCCGCTGGACGACGAGCAGCGCGACTACGTCGAGACGATCCGGACCTCGGGCGACGCCCTCCTCACGATCATCAACGACATCCTCGACTTCTCCAAGATCGAAGCCGGCCGGGTCGACCTCGACCGGCGACCGTTCGAGCTGCGGACCGCCGTCGAGGGCGCCCTCGACCTGATGGCCCCGGTCGCCTCGGGCAAGGGTCTGGAGCTCGCCTACGAGCTCGACGACGACCTGCCGGCGTTCGTCATCGGCGACGTCGGCCGGGTCCGCCAGGTCGTGCTCAACCTGCTGTCCAACGCGGTCAAGTTCACCGAGCACGGCGAGGTCCTGGTCCGGGTCGGCGGTCACCGGCTCGATCCGGCCGAGGCAGGCCGGCGGCGCTGGGAGCTGTCGATCCAGGTCCGGGACACCGGGATCGGGATCCCCGTCGAGCGTCGCGCGCAGCTGTTCCAGTCGTTCAGCCAGCTCGACGTATCGGTCAGCCGGCGCTACGGGGGAACCGGCCTTGGCCTGGCCATCAGCCGCCGCCTGGCCGAGGCGATGGGCGGCGGCTTGGCGGTCGAGAGCAGCGGGGTGACCGGGGAGGGGAGCACGTTCGTGTTCAACCTGGTCGTGGACGAAGGGGTCGGGACGGCCCAACCCGCGAAGAACCTGGTCCAGCCCCTCGAGCTCGCCGGGCGGCGAGTCCTGATCGTCGACGACAATGCCACCAACCGCCGGATCCTGACCGCTCAGTTGAGCCGCATGGGGATGGCCACCCGCGAGACGGGCTCGTCGGCCGAGGCGCTGGACTGGGTCGAGGCCGGCGAGCCGTTCGACCTCGCCCTGCTCGACCACCTCATGCCCGGTCTCGACGGCCTCGCCCTCGGCCAGGCGATCCGAGCGGCCCGGCCGAACGACGCGCCCGTCGTGATCGTCCTCTCGTCGGTCGGCCACCGGGCCATCCGGGACGCGGATGACGTCGCCTTCCTGACGAAGCCGGTCAAGCCCTCGGCGCTCCACGACGCCATCGTCACCGCGCTCGCCGGCGAAACCGCGCCGTCGGCGCCGACCCGGGCTACCGGGCGCGAGCCGGCCGGGCCGCAGATTGCGATCGATCACCGCCTGGACATCCTCGTCGCCGAGGACAACGCGGTGAACCAGAAGCTCGCACTTCGGCTCCTCGAGCGGATGGGCTACGCCGCGGATATCGCGGGCAACGGCCTGGAGGCGATCTCGGCGCTCGAGCGGAAGCACTACGACGTGGTCCTCATGGACGTCCAGATGCCCGAGCTGGACGGGCTGGAGGCGACCCGCCGAATCGTCGCGCGCTGGGGACCCGGCGAACGGCCGACGATCGTGGCCATGACCGCCAATGCGATGGACGGCGACCGCGAGATGTGCCTCGCGGCGGGCATGGACGACTACCTCAGCAAGCCGATCCGCACCGGGGAGCTCGCGGCGGCCCTGAGCCGGGCCGTGGACGGGCGCCGGGAACGATCGGCCGATCTTGCCGAGAAAGGCGTGGGACCGTCATGACCGGCGACGCGGCCCTCGACGCGGCGACCATCGTCCAGCTCTTCGAAGCGGTCGGTTCCGACCCGGACTTCCTCGACGAGCTCGCCGCGGCCTACCTGGCCGACGCGCCCGAGCAGCTCGCGGCGGCTCGGGCGGCCATCGCCGCCGGCTCCGCCGAGGACCTCGTCCGCCCGGCCCATACGCTCAAGTCGAGCAGCGCGACGCTCGGTGCCCAGGCGCTCGCCGGGCTCGCCCGGGAGCTCGAGCTGGGCGCCCGTGGGGGATCGTTGGACGGCGCGGATGCCGCGCTCACGGCCGCCGAGGCCGAGTTCGCCCGGGTCGAGGCGGCATTGGCCGAACGCCGGCGATCCGGCTGGACGTCGTCCGCCTCGTGACGGCCGTCGCAGCAGCCGAGGTCGTGCTCTCCCGAACCGCCCGGGTGCTGGTGGTCGACGACAGCCGCGTCAACCGGTTGATGCTCGCCCGGCTCCTGACCTCGCTCGGTCACGAGGCCCTGGAGGCCCAGGACGGACGTCTCGCTCTGGCCCGCCTGCGTGACACCGGGGCAGCGCCGATCGACGTCGTTCTGCTCGACCTGGTCATGCCCGAGCTAGATGGCTACCAGACCCTCGCGGAGATCAAGGCCGACCCGGCGCTCGCGGCCCTGCCGGTGATCGTCATCTCCGACGTCGACGACCTGGCCAGCGTCGTCCGGTGCATCGAGATGGGTGCGGCCGACTACCTCTCTCGGCCGTACGAGCCGTCGATCCTGCGGGCACGGATCGCCTCGTCCCTCGGCGACAAGCGGTTGCGCGATCTCGAGCGCGAAACGCTCGACCGCCAGGCGGCGACCAACGAAGTCCTCAAAGTCATCAGCCGCTCGACGTTCGACCTGCAGGTCGTCCTCGACATCGTCGCCGAGACGGCGGGCCGACTGTGCCGGGCGGAATCCAGTCACGTCTACCTCGAGGAGGAGGGGCAGCTGTATCGCCTGGTCGCCGCCGCCTCGAGCAACCCGGACCACGTCGCCTTCGAACGCGAGCATCCGCACCGGGCCGGCCGCGACACCATGACGGGTCGGGTGATCCTGAGCGGACAGCCGGTCCACGTGGACGACCTCGGAGCCGATCCCGAATACGACTGGCCCACGGCACACGAGAATGGCATTCGGACCCTGCTGGGCGTCCCGATCCTGAAGGAAGGCCACGTCATCGGGGTCATCGGGCTCGGCCGCCGCGAGGTCCGGCCATTCAGCGCCCCCGAGATCCTCCTCGTGTCCACCTTCGCCGAGCAGGCCGCCATCGCCATCGAGAACGCCCGGCTCGTCGAGACCATCGACCGCCAGCGGACCGAGCTGGCCCGGTTCATCTCGCCCCAGATCGCCGCGCTCGTCTCGAGCGCGGAAGGTGAGCAGCTCCTGGCCGGTCACCGCCGCCAGATCACCGCCCTGTTCGCCGACCTGCGCGGCTTCACCCACTTCTCCGAGACCGCCGAGCCCGAGGAGCTGCTCGGGGTCCTGCGCGCGTATCACGGGGCGATGGGCGCCCTCGTCGTCGAGCGCGGGGGAACGCTCGAGCACTTTGCCGGCGATGGCATGCTCGTCTTCTTCAACGACCCGGTCCCCCAGGAGGACCACGCTCAGCGAGCCGTCGCGATGGCGATCGAGATGCGCCTTCGCTTCGCCGAGCTCGCCAAGGGCTGGCACAAGCTCGGCTATGAGCTGGGCCTCGGGATCGGGATCTCGACCGGCTACGCGACCCTCGGTCGGATCGGCTTCGAAGGACGGTACGACTACGCGGCCATCGGCAACGCCGTCATCCTCGCCTCGCGACTCAGCACCGAGGCAAAGGCCGGCCAGATCCTCCTCGGCCAACGGACGTATGCCGCCGTGGAGGAGCTGGTCGAGGTCGAGGGCGCCGGCGAGCTCGAGCTCAAGGGCTTCAGCCGGCCGGTGCCGGCGTATCTCGCCCTGCGCTGGACCGGGGACACGGCGGGCTAGGTCCGCCCGGGTCGGCCTCGGTCGCTCCTCGCTCGAGTCAGGCCCCGATCCGCCGGCTTACGTTGCGCAGTCGCCACGCCCCGACGACCTCGATGACCCCGAGGATGACCAGCCAGGTCCCGACGACGACCGACAGGATCACCAAGGACGAGATCGGGTAGAGCAGGATGACCCCGCCGGCAAGGACCGAGATGATCCCGAGGACGATGCCCCAGACCCGGCCCTGCTGGACCGAGAACGCGCCGAAGATCTCCATGATCCCGTGGGCGACCCAGTAGATGCCGATGACGAAGGCCATCACCACGATCGACTGGAACGGCTCGCGCAGCAGGGCGAACCCGACGATGACCCCGAGGATGCCGATGATCGCGGTCAGGACCCGGCCGCCGGTGTCGAGGTCGTCGCTGAACGCCCGGATCAACCCGAAGACCCCGCTCACGAAGAGCTGAGCGGCGAAGAAGATGGCCACGGTCACGATCGTGGCGCCGGTCAGGAAGATCGCGGCCAGGCCGAGCAGGATGCTCAGGACGCCGAAGACGAAGAAGAGCATCCACGACTTGCCGAGCTCGCCGAGCATCGTCCGGTATCGATCGGTCGCGCCAGCGCTGGTGGTCGCTGTCATCGCGCTGATCCTCCCTAATCCGAGCCTGCGCGCGGTCATGAGTATCGCAGGCGCGTCGAGGGGGTCCATCGCCGTTCTCCGGCGAGCTGGCCCATTCGGCGGATCGGGTGCAGAATCGCCCCGCGACGGCGCGCAGCTTCGCCCGCCCGATCGATCGAGGAGGACGCCCGATGACCGACGAGTCGAACTCGCCCGCCGGATCCCACCAGTCCGACATGGACGACGCTGCCGACGACGCGGGGCGAGACCTCGGCACGGTCGTGGCCGCCGTCGGCGAAACCGTCTCCGGGATCGCCCGGGACATCGCCGACAAGGCCGGCCCCACCGTCAAGACCGCGGCGGAGAAGGCCACCCCGGCGGTTCGCGAGGTGACCGCCAAGGCGGCCGAGGTCGCGGCCAAGGCAGCCGATGCCGCCGGCCCGATCGCCCACAAGGTGGCCGAGGTGACGACCGACGTCGGCGCCAAGATCGCCGAGCGCAGCCGTGAGTTCGCGGCCGACGTTCGGCGGGCCGGCAACGGGGCAGCCGACAAGGTCGAAGACGCCGTCGACGACGCGACGGGAACACCCTCGGGCTAGCCCCGGCGATCGGCCGATGGTGCCTGCTACCATCGGCCGGCCATGCCCGGACCCGATCGCTACTACCTGACCACCGCGATTGCCTACGCCAACAATCGGCCGGGCCTGCACACCCTGTACGAGGTCATCGGCGCCGACGTCATCGCCCGCTGGCACCGGATGGTCGGGCACGACACCCGCTTCCTGACCGGGACCGACGAGCACTCGGTCAACATCGCCCAGCGTGCCGCCGAGGAAGGCCGCTCGCCACGCGACTTCGTGGACGAGAAGGTGGCCCTCTTCCAGGCGGCCGAGGCGGCCCTCGAGATCGCTCCCGACCGGTTCATCCGGACGACCGACCCGGACCACGTCCGGGCCGCTCAGGAGATGGTCCGGCGGGCCTACGCCAATGGCGACATCTATCTCGGGACCTACGAGGGCTGGTACTGCCCGAGCGAGGGCTACCGCAATGCCAGCGAGGTCCAGGAGACGGCCCGCGGGACGATCTGCCCGAACCATCCCGACGTTCCCCTCCAGTGGCTGTCCGAGCGCAACTGGTTCTTCCGCCTGTCGGCCTACCAGGAGCGGCTGGAGCGGCACTACGCGGAGCATCCCGACTTCGTCCAGCCGGACTTCCGGCGCAACGAGATGCTCGGGTTCATCCGCCAGGGCCTCGAGGACTTCTCGATCAGCCGACCCGGCGCCGGCTGGGGGATCCCGTTTCCGATCGATGAGAACGGCCAGACGGCCCAGGGCGATGACGGCATCTGGGACCCCCAGGCCGGTCGCATCTACGTCTGGTACGACGCGCTCATCAACTACATCACCGGGGCCGGCTTTCCCGACGACCCGGCGGCCTTCGCCCGGTGGTGGCCCGCCGACCTCCACGTGATCGGCAAGGACATCGCCCGGTTTCACGCCATCTACTGGCCGGCGATGCTGTGGAGCGCCGGGCTCGAGGCGCCCCGGCGGGTGTGGGTTCACGGCTTCCTCCTGGTCCAGGGCGAGCGGATGAGCAAGAGCCGGGGCAACTTCCTGGACCCGGACGCCGCTGTCGCCGCGTTCGGGGCTGACGGCGCCCGCTACGTCACCCTGCGCGAGGTGCCCTTCGACCGGGACGCCGACGTGAGCTGGGATTCGTTCGTCCGGCGCTACAACGCCGACCTGGCCAACGATTTCGGGAACCTCGTCAACCGGACCGTGGCGATGGCCGGTCGCTATCTGGCCGGTGCTCGTCCGTCACCGGGCGTGGCCGGCGACTCGGCCCTGGCCGAGGGCTGGTCGGCGACGCTGTCGGGGTATCGGGAGCGGCTCGAGGGCTGTCTCCTGCACGATGCCCTGGCGGTCCTGTGGGACTTCGTGGCCACGGCCAACAAGACCGTCGACGCCGAGCAACCCTGGGTCCTGGCCAAGGCGGCCAAGACCGGCGATGCCGAGGCCGAGACGCGGCTGCGCGCCGTCCTGGGCGATCTCGTCGAGGCCTGCCGGCTGATCGCGCTGGCGGTCGCGCCGTTCATGCCCGCGGTCGCGCCGGCGATTCTCGCCCAGCTCGGCTATGCCTATCCCTACCGCCCCGACGGCACCGGCGGACCGGCCCTCCTCGACGAGCTGAGCTGGGGCGCCCACGCCAGCGAGGCTGGGACACTGGCCAGTCCGGTACCCCTCTTTCCGCGGCTCGAGTCGGAACTCGCCTGAAGCATGCGGCTGATCGACAGCCACGCCCATCTCCAGGCGGACCGCTTCGCCCACGACGTCGATCTCGTCGTCGGCGGCGCGCGGATGGCCGGCCTCGAACGGATCCTGGTGCCCGGTTGGGATCCCGACTCGTCGCGTGACGCCCTGGCCCTCGTCGAGCGCTTTCCGTGGCTCGATGCGGCCGTGGGGGTCCATCCCCATGAGGCGGCCGGCGTCGACGATGCGGGCTGGGCGCAGATCGTGACCCTGGCCGCCGACCCCGCGGTGGTGGCCATCGGTGAGACCGGGCTGGACACGGACCGGGCGTTCTCGCCGATCGAGGCGCAGCGGACGAATCTGCGCCGCAACCTGGCCCTCGCCCTCGCCACGGCCAAGCCGGCGATCCTCCATTGCCGCTCGAAGATCGGTCAGCGCGACGCGCAGGACCTGCTGGTGGAGGAGCTCCGGGCGGCCGGCTTTGGCACGCCGGTCAGCCGCGCCGTGTTTGGCCCACGGCCACCGGCGGTCATCCATTCCTTCTCGGGCCCGCTGGACTATGCCGAGACGGTCGTCGAGCTCGGCCTGGCCGTATCCTTCAGCGGTCTGGTCTTCCGAGCCGGGGAGGAGGCCAGTGCCGAGGTCGCCCGGCTCGTGCCCGCCGACCGCCTGCTGGTCGAGACCGATGCGCCGTTCCTGCCCCCGCCCGGCGCCCCGCGCAAGCGCAACGAGCCCGAATGGGTGGCGGTCACGGCGCGCTGGCTGGCGGAGCAGCGGGGCGACGATCCCGAAGCGGTCGGCGCCGGGACGGTCGCGGCCTACGACCACGTCTTCGTCCGTCACGACCGCTGACGTCGTATCGTCAGCGCAGCATGCGTACTTCGTTGCTCCTGCTCGTCCTCGTCGTCGTAGCGGCCTGTTCGCCGGCCGTCCCATCGCTCTCGGCGGCGCCCTCCACGGCTGTCGCGCTCAGTCCGAGCCCAACGCCGGAGACCGCGGCCCCGTCCGCCACGCCGTCACCGAGCGTCGCCCCGAGCACCGCCTTCGCCGCGTGCGACCTGCCCACCTGGCACAAAACCCTGCCCAGCGGCCGCCTCGTCGACGTCCAGGCCACGGGCGGATCGGGACTCGACACGTTGACCTTCCAGTTCGCGCCCGGTGGCGACAACCCAGGCACGCCGACCGGCGACATCACGATCGCCAAGCCACCCTTCACCGCGGGCTCCAGCGGCCAGCCCCTGACCGTCGAGGGCGATCAGGTCCTCCAGGTCCGATTCGACAAGATGGACATCGTCGACGCCGCGGGTAAGGACGTGTACGCCGGGGAACGGAACATCAAGGCGCAACTCCCCGCGCTCCGCCAGGCGGTCGAATACGATGAATTCGAGGCTGTGGTCGGGTGGTACGTCGGGCTGGCCGGCCCGACCTGCGTCAGCATCGCCAGCGATCCGGCCGGCCGGACGGTCACCCTCCGGATCGCCCATCCCTGACGGTCCCCGATCCGGCGGCCGACGCCGCGTCATCGCCTTGACAGACGGCCGCGGTCTGAGTACAGTTCTTAGCACTCTCACATGGAGAGTGCTAAAATGCGGCGACCGGGCAGCTGAGCGCGCCGATCGGTCCGCGTCACGCACTCAAATTCTCTGGACATCGGGTCGCCGGTCGCGTCCGTGCTCGGGACCCGTCGCAAGTCGTCGACGGCCGATCGCCGTCGCAGGAGGGATCGCACCTTGGCCACTGCTATCGCGAAGAAGCTTCGCCCGCTCGGTGACCGCGTGGTCATCAAGCCAACGCCGCGCGAGGACATGACGAAGAGCGGCATCGTTCTTCCGGACACCGCCAAGGAGAAGCCCCAGGAGGGTCTCATCCTGGCCGTCGGCCCGGGCCGCACGCTCGATGACGGCAAGCGCGAGCAGATCGACGTCAAGGAGGGCCAGAAGGTCCTCTACGCCAAGTACGCCGGGACCGAGTTCAAGGTCGACGGCGACGAGCTCTTGATCGTCAGCCAGAAGGACATCCTGGCGGTCGTCGAGGACTAGTCCCCGACCGCCGGATCCCACCTCACAACCACTTCCCGGAGGACCCCCCAATTGGCTAAGCAGCTCATCTTCGACGAGACCGCTCGTCGCTCACTCAAGCGCGGCATCGACCGCCTCGCCGACGCCGTCAAGGTCACGATCGGGCCCAAGGGCCGCAACGTCGTCCTGGACAAGAAGTTCGGCTCCCCCACGATCACCAACGATGGCGTGACCATCGCCCGCGACATCGAGCTCGACGACCCGTTCGAGAACATGGGCGCCCAGCTGCTCAAGGAAGTCGCGACCAAGACCGACGACGTCGCCGGTGACGGCACCACCACCGCGGTCGTGCTCGGCCAGGCGATGGTCAGCGAGGGCCTTCGGGTCGTGACCGCCGGGGCCAACCCGATGGTCGTCAAGCGCGGCATCGAGAAGGCCGTCGAGGTCATCGTCGACGAGATCAAGAAGCAGTCCCGGCCGGTCAACGACCGTGAGCAGATTGCCGCCGTGGCCGCCATCAGCGCCGCCGATCCGGAGGTCGGTGAGCTCATCGCCGAGGTCATGGACAAGGTCGGCAAGGACGGCGTGATCACCGTCGAGGAAGGCCAGTCGCTCGGCCTCGACAAGGAATACACGGAGGGCATGCAGTTCGACCGGGGCTACATCTCGGCCTACTTCGTGACCAACCCGGATCGCATGGAAGCGGTCCTCGAGAACCCCAAGATCCTGATCACCGACAAGAAGATCTCGAGCGTCCAGGACATGCTCCCGGCCCTCGAGAAGGCCGTCTCGGCCGGCAAGCCGGTCGTGATCATCGCCGAGGACATCGACGGTGAGGCCCTGGCCACGCTGGTCGTCAACAAGCTCCGCGGGACCGTCTCGGTCCTGGCCGTCAAGGCGCCGGGCTTCGGCGATCGCCGCAAGGAGATGCTCCGCGACATCGCGGTCCTGACCGGCGGCACGGTCATCAGCGAGGAGATCGGTCGCAAGATCGACTCCGTCACCGCCGAGGACTTCGGCAAGGCCCGCCGCGTCGTCGCGACCAAGGACGACACGACCATCGTCGACGGCGAGGGTTCGGCGGACGCCATCAAGGCCCGCATGACCCAGATCAAGGCCCAGATCGAGGACACCACCTCCGACTACGACCGCGAGAAGCTCCAGGAGCGCCTCGCCAAGCTGTCCGGCGGAGTGGCCGTGATCAAGGTCGGCGCCGCCACCGAGGTCGAGCTCAAGGAGAAGAAGCACCGCATCGAGGATGCCCTGTCGACGACCCGTGCGGCCGTCGAGGAAGGCCTCGTCGCCGGCGGTGGGACCACCCTTCTGCAGGCGATCCCGGCGCTCGACAAGCTCAAGCTCCAGGGTGACGAGCAGGTCGGCGTGGACATCGTCCGCAAGGCCCTCGAGGCCCCGGCCCGCCAGATCGCCGACAACGCCGGCGCTCGCGGCGAGGTGGTCGTCGACCAGGTCCGCGCGGCCAAGCTCGGCCATGGCTTCGACGCCCTCAAGGGCGAGTACGGGGACATGTTCAAGAAGGGCATCGTGGACGCCGCCAAGGTGACCCGCTCGGCCCTCCAGAACGCCGCGTCGATCGCCGCGATGGTCCTGACCACGGAGACGCTGGTCACCGACATCCCGGAGAAGGCAGCCGCGCCCGGTGGCGCCGGCGGCCACGACCACGGCGGGGGCATGGACTTCTAGTCCAGCGTCACTCGCACACGCGATGACGAGGCCCGGGCGAACCGCCCGGGCCTCGTCGATTCCGGGTCGGGGGTACCATCGCGGCTGGCTCGGTCGACGGACCACCCCCACCACGGAGAGTTCTCGAATGCCTCGACGAATCCTGCTCGCCGTCGCCCTCACGGCCACGCTCGTGGCCGCCTGCGGCACTCCGACGGCGCCGGCGCTGACCGATCCCAAGGACATTCTGGTCCACGCGGTCAGCTCGCTCCAGACACTCAAGACGGTCCACCTCAAGGCGGCTCTGGCCGGGAAGGTCGACGCCGGCCTGATCACGGGCAAGCCGTCCGGAGCCCTGATCGACCTGGCCGGCTCGACGGTCGAGGGTGACATCGACCTCGCGGGCGGCGAGGCCAAGCTCTCGGGGTCGGTTCCGGCCCTCCTCGGACTGTCGGCCGATCTCGTGGTCGACGGCGGCGTGATCTACGTCAGGACCAGCCTGACCGGACCCCAATTCCAGAAGGTCGATCTGACCGCGCTCACGGGCGTGCGTCCGGTGCCCAGCCTGCCGGCCGCCTCGCCCGACCCGAGCGCCGTGGCCGACATGCTGACCAGGCTCAAGACAGAGCTCGACAAGCTGCCCGCGCCGGTCAAGCTGGCCGACGACAAGATCGGCGACCAGGAGTGCTATCACGTCCAGGAGAAGCTCGCGAGCACGGACGTGCCCCAGCTGGGCGCCTTCCTCGGGACCGCGTCCGGCACGCTCACGATCGACGTCTGGACCCGCAAGTCCGACTATCGTCCGGCACGGATCGCGTTCGCCGTCGACGGGGGCGCCCAGGGGGTGGTCACGATCACGCTCGACCTGTCCGGCTATGACGCGCCGGTCACGATCGCCCCGCCGCCGGCCGACCAGATCAGCAACCAGCCGTTCACGATGCCGGGCATTCCGACGTTCCCGTGATCGTCGCCTGAGGCCGGTCCGTCCGCCCCGGCCGGCTCCCCGGCGACCGGCGGATGAGGCCGGCGACCTAGAATGAGATCGTGAGCCCCAGGAGTCGGACCCGCCGTCCCGAGCCGTCCCCGGACGAGTTGATGATCGGCCTCGACGTCGACGACGCCGTCCGGATCGAGCCGGCTCGGATCCAAGCCGAGCCACCAGCCGAGCCGGGCTTCCTGGCCGATGCGCCGCCGCCGCTGGACGATCCGGACTCGCCGGCGCGACCCCAGCCCGATCCCGCTGCCGTCGCGGCCGCCACCGCCGTCCTGGCCGAGAAGATCGTGGCCCGGCTGAACCCCGAGCAGGCCCGGGCCGTGACCACCACCGAGGGGCCGCTGCTGATCCTGGCCGGTGCCGGCAGCGGCAAGACCCGGGTCCTGGCCCATCGAGTTGCGTACCTGGTCGGGGTCAAGGGCGTCCGGCCCTGGCAGATCCTGGCGGTCACCTTCACCAACCGCGCCGCGGGCGAGCTGCGCGAGCGGATCGTCGCCCTCGTCGGCGAGGCCGGGCGCGACGTCCAGACGGGGACCTTCCATGCGGTCTCGGCCCGGGTCCTGCGCCGCGACGGCGCCGCCATCGGGCTCGATCCGCGCTTCGTGATCTACGACACCGACGACCAGCAGACGCTCATGAAGCAGCTCCTGCGCGAGGAGGACCTGCCCACCACCGGCGAGTTCCGGCCCTCGGCGGTGCTCGGCGCGATCAGCCGGGCCAAGAACGAGATGCTCGACGCGGATGCGCTCGAGGAGGTGGCCCTCAACCATCACGAGCGGATCGTGGCCCGCCTGGCGCGGGCCTACCAGGCCCGCCTGCGCGCGGTCGGCGCGCTCGACTTCGACGACATCCTGCTCGAAGCCGTCCGCCTCTTCCAGGAGGCGCCCGAGGTGCTCGCCCGCTACCAGGAGAAGTGGCGCTACCTCCACGTCGACGAGTACCAGGACACCAACAAGGCGCAATACCTGTGGGTCCGGGCCCTGGCCGAGCGCTATCACAACCTGGCCGTGGTCGGCGACGACGACCAGTCGATCTACTCCTGGCGCGGCGCCGACCTGCGCAACATCCTCGACTTCGAGCGCGACCAGCCCAATGCCACGGTGGTCAAGCTCGAGCAGAACTACCGCTCGACCCAGCTGATCCTCGACGCGGCCCACGCCGTCGTCAGCCGCAACGAGGGCCGCAAGGACAAGAAGCTCTGGACGGACAACCCCGGAGGCCGGCCCATCCAGCGCTTCGAGGCCTACAACGAGGAGGAGGAGGCCGAGTGGATCGCTCGCCAGGTGGAGGAGCTGACCGGTCGGTCGCGCTCGATCCTGACCCGCAAGGCCGACGACGAGGAGGGCCGACTCAACCCGCGTGACATCGCCGTGATGTATCGGACCAACGCCCAGAGCCGGGCGATCGAGGAGGCGTTCCTGCGCTACGGGATCCGCTATCAACTCATCGGCGGAACCCGCTTCTATCAGCGTCGAGAGGTCAAGGACGCGCTGGCCTACCTGCGCATCCTGCGCAGCGACACGGACTCGGTCGCCTTCGAGCGGGTGATCAACGTCCCGGCCCGGGGCATCGGCGAGAAGACGATCGAGGCGCTCCGGGCGGCGGTCGGCGCGGGCGCGGTGGCCGCCGGCGCGGAGGCGGCCGAGGCCGGCGAGCGCGGCACCTTCTGGGGAGCGCTCGAGGCGGCCTCCGACGGACGGGTCGATGGGATCGCCACCCGGACCCGGACGTCGCTGGCCGATTTCGTCGCGTTCGTGCGGGCGATGCGCTCGCGGATCGGCGTCCTGCCGCTGCCCGAGCTGCTCGACGCCGTCCTCGAGCGGTCGGGCTACCGGGCGATGCTGGCCGATGGCTCGGAGGAGGGCGAGGACCGCTGGAACAACCTGCTCGAGCTGCGTTCGGTCACGACCCGCTATGACGACCTCTCGCCGGAGGACGCGCTCGACCGGCTGCTCGAGGAGACCGCCCTGGTGGCCGACCAGGACTCCTACGAAGGCGAGGCCGACGCGGTCACCCTGATCACCCTCCACGCCGCCAAGGGCCTCGAGTTCCCGGTGGTCTTCATCGCCGGTCTCGAGGAGGGCGTCTTCCCGCACAGCCGCGCCCTCGACGACGAGCGAGAGCTGGAGGAGGAGCGCCGCCTGGCCTACGTCGGGATCACTCGGGCCAAGCGTCGGCTGTACCTGTCGCATGCCTGGCGACGGGCCACGTGGGGGATGGGCGGCGCGTCGGTCCCATCGCGCTTCCTGCTCGAGATCCCGGCCGAGCTGATGATCGGGCCGACGCTGATCGCCGACGAGGGCGAGCACGCCGATGGGCCGCTCGATCTTGACCTCGTGTTCGGCGCGCGGCGGACGAGTCGCTTCGGGACCCCGATCCGGGCCGGTGGCGGCGCCTTTCGCCAGGGCAGCGGCACGCCGGGCGCGCCCAACCCGCCGGCCGGCGGTGGCACGGGCTTCCGTCCGACGCGCGACTTGGCCGCCAAGCGCGACGCGTTTGCCGCGGGCGCCCCATCGGGCTCGCTCGGGAGGGAGGTCGGTGTGCGGGCCTGGGACGACCCCGAGTCCAGCGACGCGGAGCCGCCCGACGATCTTCCGGTCCGGCGCCTCGAGGAACGCCCGGCCGATTTCGGCGCCGAACCCCGGCGGCCGGTCGTGCCGCCCCGACCGATCGTGCCCGGCGAGCGGCGCTATCGCGACGGGGACCGCGTGCGCCACATCCGGTTCGGCGACGGGATCGTGGTCAGCGCTCGCCTGACCCGTGACGACGAGGAGGTCACGGTCGCATTCCGGGATCCGGCCGCCGGCCGCAAGACCATGCTGGCCAGCATGGCCAACCTCGAGCTGCTCGGGTAAGCGCCGTGGTCGATGCCGAGCTCCGCGACCCGGCCACGGCAGCCGCCCGGCACGCCGAGCTTGCCGCGGCGATCGAGCGGGCCAACCGGCTCTACTACCAGGAGGACGCGCCGGAGCTCGCCGACGCCGAGTACGACGCCCTGTTCCGTGAGCTCGTCGAGATCGAGACCGCGTTCCCCGACCTGGTCACGCCCGACTCGCCCAGCCAGCGCGTCGGGGTGCCACTGACAACCACCTTCACCGAGGTCCGCCACCGCCGGCCGATGCTGTCGCTCTCGAACGCGTTCAGCCACGACGAGCTTCGCGCGTTCGACGCCCGGGTGCGCAAGGGGCTCGGCCTCCCGCCGCCGCCCGAGCCGGCTCTCGAGCTCCAGTACGTGACCGAGCTCAAGATCGACGGCCTGGCCGTTTCGCTGCGCTACGAGCGTGGCCGCTTCGTCCAGGGCGCTACACGCGGCGACGGCACGACCGGCGAGGACGTGACCGCCAACCTGCGCACGATCGAGGTGATCCCCGACCGGCTGCGCGAACCGGTCAGCCTCGATGCGCGCGGCGAGGTGTTCATGCCCAAGGCCGAGTTCGCCCGGATCAACGCCGAGCGCGAGGAGGCCGGGCTGCCGCTGTACGCCAATCCGCGCAACAGCGGGGCCGGATCACTGCGCCAGCAGGACCCCGCGGTCACGGCCAGCCGGCGGTTGTCGGCCTGGTTCTACCAGCTGCTCGAGGACGGCGCGCCCACGATCACCAGCCAGTCGGCCGCACTGGACCGGCTGGCGGCGCTGGGCTTCCCGGTGAATCCCGAGCGGGAGGTCGGTCTCGACATGGACGGCGTGATCGCCTTCACGGAGCAGTGGCGCGAGGCACGCCACGCGCTGCCGTACGAAACCGACGGGGTGGTCGTCAAGGTCGACCGCTACGACCAGCAGGCGAGGCTTGGGATCGTCGCCCGGGCGCCGCGCTGGGCGATCGCCTACAAGTTCCCGCCCGAACAGGTCGAGACCGTGGTCGAGGACATCGTGCCCTACGTCGGGCGTACCGGGACGCTCACCCCGGTGGCCCATCTGCGCCCGGTCAAGGTCGCCGGCTCGACGGTCGCCCGGGCCACCCTCCACAACCTCGACGAGGTGCGCCGCAAGGACATCCGGATCGGCGACCACGTGATCCTGCAGAAGGCCGGCGACGTGATCCCCGAGGTCGTCCGGTCGATCCCCGAGAAGCGGACCGGGGCTGAGCGCGAATACGAGATGCCCGCGAAATGCCCCGTGTGCGGCACGCCGATCGTTCGCGACGAGGGCGCCGTCCGCTATTACTGCCCCAACGTGCTCTGCCCGGCCCGCGTCGGCCAGGAATACGGCCATTTCGCGGGGCGTGGCGGGATGGATATCGAGGGGGCCGGCTGGGCGGTCCTCGAGCAGCTCCTCCAGCGCGGGCTGGTCAAACGTCGGGGTGACTTCTACCGGCTCGGCGTCGAGGACCTCGAGACGCTCGATCGCTTCGCCCGGAAGAGCGCCGAGAATCTGCACCGAGCAATCCAGCGCTCGCGTCGCCGACCGCTCGAGCGGATCATCGCCGCTCTGGGCATCCCGCAGGTCGGCTGGACGACCGCGATCGAGCTGGCGAGCTGGCTGGCGGAGCAGCTCCCCGCCCGGGACGGAGAGCCGATGGGCGGCCCCCAGGGCTGGCTCGCCCGAGCCGCGAGCTTCCTCGCGACCACGGCCCGTGAGCGGCCGGAGCGGTTCGAAGAGGTCGAAGGGATCGGGCCGACGGTGGCGGCCAGCATCGCCCGCTACTTCGCCGAGGAGGGCGGCGGCGCGATCCTCGACGACCTGGTCGACGCGGGCATCGAGCCGGAGCTCCCCGAGCCGCGACCCGCGGCGGCCGACGCCGGCCCACTCGCGGGCAAGACCCTCGTCGTGACCGGGACGCTCGAGGGGTTCAGTCGCGAGGAGGCCGAGGCGGCCATCCGGGCGGCGGGTGGCAAGCCGGGCGGCTCCGTCTCGCGCAAGACCGACTACGTCGTCGCCGGCGAGAGTGCCGGCTCGAAGCTGGCCAAGGCCAACGAGCTGGGCGTTCCCGTGCTCGACGAGGCGGGCTTTCGTCGGCTCTTGGCGGGGGAGGACGGGGCTAGCCCACGGCGAAGTTGAACTGGCCCCAGATCGCGGCCGGTTGCCAGCGGATGGGGGCGCCGCGGACCATCCGTACGAGGTCGCGCTCATGGCGCCAGCCGAGGTTTTCGAGCGTCGTCAGGCCCGCCCGGTTGGTTTCGGGCAACGCGGTCCGGGCCTCGGCGCCGGCGGCCTTGCGGTTGCGGCGGTCCTGGAGCAACCGGACCCCGTCGACGAGCTCGGGGGCGACGATGGGATGGGTGCCCCACGGCGCCCGGAGCTCGAACCCGACGATCCTTCCGTCCGGGCCGAGCGCGACGCTGCCGGTGGCCGGATCTGCGCTGGCCTCGAGGAGGTGGGCCCGGTCCTCGCCGGTCGCGGCGGCGTCGATGGCCAGGATCGCCGGAAGGTCGCCGGGCGCGAAGGCGCGCAGGCGCGGTCCCGGGGGCGCGCCGGCAGGCTCCGCTCTGGCTGTCTCGGCTTCGGCCTGCGGCTTCTCGCCACCAGGCGCCGAGATGAGCCGATATTCGAGCTCGGCAGCGAATCCGAGGCGCTCGTAGATCGGCCGCCCAGAAGGCGAAGCGAGGAGGACCATCGAAACGCAGCCCGCGCGCTGGAGTTCGGCCATCACGGCCCGGGTAAGACCGGTCCCGATGCCCCGGCCGCGCAGTCCCTCGTCGACGAAGATCATGCCCACCCAGCCGACGGGTCCGTTGACGGTGCCAACGCCGGTTCCCACGATTTGCCCGTCGACCTGGGCGACCAGGGGCACGAACTGGGGCCGCTCCACGCAGAAGCGCAGAAACCGGCGCCGGTCGCCCCAGCCGCCGTTGATCATCACCTCGGCGGCCGGCTCGACGTCCTCGGGCCGCATCGGGCGGATGACGTGCTCCTCGGCCATGGCCCGATCGTAGTCGCTTCGGGGGGCGATGGCCGGCTCGAGGTTCCGAGCCGGAGCCCGAGCCCGGGCCCCGCGCTTGGCCGAGCCGACCCGTCACTTGGCCCGAGCCGAGCCCGAGCCCGGCTTGGCGCTTGGGGCGAGCCGGCCCGACTAGTTTTCCCCAGATATCAGCCCCAGTATTGGTAAGTGACCCAAATCGGCTGCCAGCCCGCATTTCAGATTGCTTGTCGACCCGCCCACGCTCAGATTCACGTCCGCGGCACGACCCAGGCCTCCGGCTCTCGCATAAAACTACGGGGACTACTACCTGGCAACAATGCCGTAGGGCAGCTGAACCTCCGCCCGGCGCCCGGCCGGGCCGCTCCACCCGCGCCACCCCCGCCCGCGCCGTCCCGCTCCAGCCGCGCCGCCCCCCGCCCGCGCCACCCCCGCCCGCGCCGCCCCGCCCGCCGCGCGGCCGCGCCCGGCCCGCTTCTCCGGCCGCGCCGCTCCGGCGCCTCGGCCGGCGAGTGGGTAGGGGATGGTCCGCTATCATCGGCCGATGGCCCACCTGACCCGCGACGAGGTTGCCCACGTGGCCCACCTGGCCCGCCTCGGCCTGACCGACGAGGAGCTGGCCCGGCTCGAGGGCGAGCTCAACCACATCGTCGAGCAGTACGCCAAGCTGGCCGAGCTCGACACCGACGCCATCGCGCCGACGGCCCAGACGATCGAGCTCGAGAACATCCTGCGCGACGACGTCGTCGGTCCCTCGCTCCCGGTGGAGGCCGCCCTGGGCAACGCCCCCTCCCGGCAGGGCGACTTCATCGTCGTTCCGGCGATCATCGGCGGCGAGTGACCGCCGCCGAGCGGTCCAGCCGCCCGCCTCACGGACGCGCGCGATGACCGACGCGACCCGTGCCGCCGACCCGAACCGTCTGCTGGCCCACGAGCTGGCAACGCTCCTCCGAAGCGGGCAGCTGAGCTCGCGCGAGGCAACCGAGGCTTCGCTCGACGCGGCCGAGCGCGGCAACCACGCCCTCAATGCCTGGCTTTCGATCGACCGCCCGCGGGCCCTGGCCGAGGCGGACGCCGCCGATGTGCGCCTGTCCGCAGCGCGGGCCGAGGGTCCGACCGCGCTGGCCCGGCTGCATCCGCTCCTGGGGGTCCCGATCGCGCTCAAGGACCTGGTCTCCGTCCGGGGCGGCCAGTGCACGGCGGGATCGCGGATCCTCGAGGGCTACCTAGCCCCGTACGACGCCCACATCACGGAGCGCCTGCGCGACGTCGGCGCGGTGATCCTGGGCAAGACCAACATGGACGAGTTCGC
>JAXDKT010000033.1:0-40036 GCA_034666965.1 Chloroflexota bacterium
ACGATCGCGTGATCGCCCGGACCGAGGGTTGCGCTGATGAGACAGAAGATGGCCTCCTCGGCGCCGGCGAAGACGAGCACGTCATCGGGGCTGACGTGCTCGTACAGGGCGGCGATCTCGGCGCGCAGGAGGGGGTGACCGCTCGATTCGGTGTAACCCAGCCGGAGGCCCTCCCACAGCCCGCGAGCCTCGTCGTCGGCCAGTGCCAGCAGCTCGGCCATGGGGTAGCCCTCGACGTCCGAGGCGCACAGGAGGTGCTCGACGGCGAACTCCCAGCGGGCGAAGTAGCGCTCGAGCTCGAAGTCGGCGATCTTCATCGAGCGATGATGCCGGACACGCGGCGGCGGCGCTGGGGACATGGCTCGTCGCCTATCCTCAGGCTATGGCGCGACGGATCGTGATGGTCGGTTCGCCGACCGCGCTGGGCGGCCACTTCGACGGGATGGAGCGCACACCGGCCGAGCTGCGGGCGCGCGGGCTGGAGGCGCGCCTCCGGGCCCGACCCGGGCTGGCCGGTGCGGAGCTCCGCGACGCGGGCGACGTCGAAAACGAGCCCGGCTGGATCGCCGACGAGGATCCACGGGCCAGGAACCGCGCCCGGATCTGCGCCTACCTGCCGCGGCTGGCCGACCACGTCGCCGGGGCCCTGGTCGGCGCCCCGGGCGACGCCCGCGGCGCTCTGGACGACGCTCAGCTGCTGGTCCTCGGCGGCGATTGCACGACCCACGCCGGTGCCATGGCCGGGATCCGCCGAGCCCGACCGGGGTCCCGTCTCGGGATCGCCTGGTTCGATGCCCATGGCGATTTCAACACGCCCGCCACGACCCCATCGGGCAACGTCTGGGGCATGCCCTTCGCGATGATCTGCGGGCGCGGCGAGAGCGATCTGCTGCAGGCCTGCGACGCGCCCACCGCTCGTGAGGAGGACGCCGCGCTGCTCGGCGGCCAGGTCCTCGACGAGACCGAATCGCGGATGCTGGCCGCCGCGCGGGTGGCGCATTTCGGGGCGGGCATGCTCGACGGCGACGCGGGCAGGGCCGCCCTCGCGGGCTGGGCCGGCACCGTCGCCAAACGCGTCGACGCGTTCTACGTCGCGTTCGACCTGGATGCCCTCGACGCCTCGGGCGATTGGGCGCTGGCGATGCCCGAGCCGGGTGGGATCTCGCTCGAGACCGCGGTGGGGGCAGTCGCGACGATTGCAGCCGCAGGTCCGATCGCAGGTTTCGGGGCCACGGCCGTCCTGTTCGGTCGGGGCGGCGACACCGAGCGGACCGTCGACGCCGTGGCCAGCCTGGCCGAGGCGGCCCTGGGTCGCTGACCGGCCGAGCCGGGCGGCGCTGACCGGCCGAGCCGGGCGGCGCTGTTGCCGGGCGGCGCTACTGGTCGAGCAGGTGGAGACTGGCGGCGATCGACCGGAAGTCCTTCTCGGTCAGACCGCTGCCACTCAACAGCCAGGCCGGGTTCTCCGACTCGTCGACGACCGCCGACAAGCCGTCGCCGTTGGTGCTGAGCTCGGCCTCGCGGTCGCCGAACAGAGCCGTACCCATGCTCGTCCCGGCCGGAACACAAGGGTTGCTGTCCGCGCAGACGGTGCCTTCGTCGAGGACAACCCGGGCCGAGTCCGCCCGGCGCCGGTAGGTGATCGTCAGCCGACCGCCGTTCTTGAGGCGATAGGTGCCCGTTTCGACCGACCAGCCCTTGGGCAGGACGGCGCAGTAGACCGGCCACGAGACCGCCTGGGTAAACGAGGCGAAGAAGTCGCGTGTGTCGGCAGAGCCGAAGCAGGCACTCGTGCCGCCGGCGGTGGGCGTCGGCTCGCTGCCGGGTGAGCTACTGGGCTCGTCGGTGGGCGGCTCGGTCGGGGCAGGGCTGGTGGACTCGGGCGGCCCGCCCGATGGCGTCTCGGTCGGTGGTCCGCCGGGGCTCTCGGAGCCGGCACCGAGCGATGGCGAGGCACTGCTGCCCGGCCCGGCGCTGAACTCGGGCGTGCCGTTGCAGGCGGCCAGGGTCAGCGCGACCAGCAGGACAAGCGCGCGCGATCCGCCCCGAGCGATCCTCCCCGGGCGGCGAACGAGCGTGGGCATTCGTCCGCGCGCGCGTATCACCGCCGCAGCCTAGCCGCCGGTCGGCGGACGGTCAACGCGCATTCCCGGTCTCCGTCGCCCGGCCGCTGACGGCCGCCTCCTCGAACGTGGCCATCTCCCGGTAGAGGCGCACGGTGGCGTCGACGACTCCCAGCGCAACCGCGGCGCCGCTGCCCTCCCCCAGGCGCAGATCGAGCTCGAGGATCGGCCGCAGCCCGAGCGCGTCCAGGACAACCCGGTGACCGGGCTCCGCCGAGCGATGACCCGCGTTGAGGTGCGGCCCGAGCGCGGGCGCGAGAGCGACGGCCACCAGCGCGGCGGCGCCCACGATGAAGCCGTCCAGGAGGACGGCGACTCGGGCCGCGCCGCTACCCAGGAGCAGCCCGACGATCCCGGCGATCTCGAAGCCGCCGACCGTCGCCAGGACCGCGATCGGATCGCCGGCGCCCAGCCGGTGGCCCGCGATGGCGGCGTCGATCAGCGCGATCTTGCGGGCCAGCTCCGGGTCGGCCAGACCCGTGCCCCGGCCGGTCACCTCCGCGGCCGGCCGGCCGGTCAGCACCGCGACGATCGCCGCGGCGGCGGTCGAGTTGCCGATCCCCATCTCGCCGGGAACGATCAGCTCGACGCCATCAGCCGCGAGACTCGCGGCGATCTCGATGCCGGCCTCGATGCCGGCCAAAGCCTGGCGCTCGGTCATCGCCGGCCCGGCCGAGAGATCGGCCGTCCCGGGACCGAGCCGCCGCGAAAGCAGATCGTCGCGGGGCGGGATCGCGGTCGCGACGCCCATGTCGACCACGACCAGGCGCGCCCCGAGCTGCCGGCCGAGGGCGCTGATCGCCGCCCCACCGCTCAGGAAGTTGGCGACCATCTGACCGGTTACCTCGGACGGGTAGGCGGAGACCCCGCGTGCGGCGACCCCATGGTCGGCCGCCATGACCACGATCGCCCGGCGCTCGATCGAGGGCATCGCCGCACCCCGGACGCCGGCCAACTGGACCACGAGGTCCTCGAGCCGGCCCAGGCTGCCACGGGGCTTGGTCAACTGGTCGAGCCGCTCGCGAGCGGCGTCCATGGCCGCAACGTCCAGCGGTGGGATCGCGGCGACGGTCTCGTCGAGAAGGCTCATGACCGGACCTGCGTTCGCAGGGGGACGATCACCACCGCCCCCGGCGCCGGCTCGAGGGTCGGTGTGGCGTCGCCGCCAAGCAGCGCGGTCAGGGCCCGGATCGGCCCGGCGTGGCTGACCGCGACGATGTCGCCCTGCGTGCCGGCGAGCATCGCCGCAACCTCGTGGAGGCGAGCTCGAAATTCGCTGGCCGACTCGCCGTCGGGCCAATCCACGTCGAGGTCGCCGGCCAGCAGACGCTCGGAAATCGTCGGCCAGCGGTGGCTGACCTCATCGAACGAGAGGCCCTCCGCGGCGCCGAAGTCCACCTCCGCCAGCCGGTCGTCGACGGCCGCCGGGCCGCCGATGCGTTTGGCCACCAGGCGGGCCGTGCCGAGCGCCCGTCGACTCGGGCTGCAGATCACCGCGGTGCCCGGCGCCACGAGACCGGCCACCCGGCGCGCCGCTCGGCGGGCCTGCTCCAGCCCGGCCGGCGAAAGCTCGGGGTCCGAGCGGCCGCAATAGCGCCGACCGGTCCAGGCGGTCGCGCCATGACGGACCAGGACGATCCGGCTCATGACCGCGCGGACCGAGCCGGATCGCCGCCCTTGAGCGCCAGCGGCAGCCCGGCGACCATGAACACGACCTCGTCGAACTCCGCGGCGACCTGCTGGTTGAGCCAGCCCTGGTCGTCGCGGAACCGCCGCCCGAGCTCGAAGGCCGGAACGACGCCGTGACCCACCTCGTCGCCGACCACCGCGATCCGCGCCGCGACCGCATCGAGGCTCGCCCTCAGGGCCTCCCAGGCCGGGGCGATCGGCCGTCCGGCCTCGACCAGCGCGCTGACCCACAGCGTCAGGCAGTCGATCAGCACCACCGCGTCGGGACGATCTGCGCCGGGTGCGCTGGCCAGGACCGCGGGCAGCTCGAGGCCGGCCTCGACCGTGCGCCAGGCGGCGGGACGGTGGGCGCGGTGGGCGGCGATCCGGTCATCGAGCTCCGGATCGCCCGTCCGGGCCGTGGCCACGAAGGTGACGTCCTCGCCCCCGACCGTTCGTGCCCACTCCAGCGCAAAGCGGCTCTTGCCGCTGCGGGTGCCACCCAGGACCAGCAGGCGCCGTGCCGTCATGGCCGGACGACCGCGGCCGTGACCAGGCCCGCCGTCAGGCCGAGCTCGATCGCGGCCCCGTAGGCGTCGCCGGTCGCCCCGCTCTGGACCCGGGCCAGCCCGACGAGGGCGACGGTGCCCACGGCCACCGCGATCAGCGCCGCGACCACCGGCAGGACCGTCCGACCGGCCAGCGCGGCGACCCCGACGACCACGACCAGGCCCGCCGCCGAGGTGGCCGCGGCGGCCGCGGAGGTACCCTCCGCGAACCAGGCCCCGAGGCCCTCGCGCCGGTGCGTCACCCAGCGCGCGAGCGTGGCAACGGTCGCCCGGCTGGCGGTACAGCCGGCGATCAGGGCGCTGGCGGCGAGCCAGCGGTCGGTCCCGGCCAAGGCGGCCAGGCAGGCGACCTGGACGATCAGCACCAGGCTGACCGCCGCGGCGCCAGCGGCCCCGACCCGGGGGTCGCGCCGAGCTCGCTCGGCGCTGGACGGATCCGGGGCGGCCAGGTAATCGGCGCAGTCGGCCAGCCCGTCGAGATGGAGCGCGCCGCCGATCACTGCAAGCGCCGCCACCGACAAGGCCGCCGCCACGAGCGCGTCGCGGGGCGCCAGGGCGAGGATGGGCAGCGCGGCGACCGCCCCCATCACGGCGCCGACCAACGGGAACGCGGCGGCCCCGGTGCCCATCTCTCCCGACGGCCCGAGCGGCAGCCGGGTGAGCATCGCGCCAGCCGCCCGAATCGCGCCGAGGACGGAGGCCGGGCCCGGCCGGGTGGACACGCCGCCTAGCCGACGATGCCCACGAGGGCCGGATCGACGCCGAACACCTCGCGGATCCGATCGGCCGAGAGCACCTCGCTCGACCGTCCGTCAGCGACGATCGCGCCCCGGTCGATGAGCAGGGTTCGCGGGAAGAAGTGACCCGCAAGGGCGAGGTCGTGGAGAACGCCGACGATCGTCACCCCGTCGCGCTCGTTGAGGTCGGCCAGCAGCTCCATGACCTGGACCTGGTGACGGAGGTCCAGGTGGGCGGTCGGCTCGTCGAGCACGAGCAGCTCGGCGTCCTGGGCCACGGCCATCGCCAGGAGCACGAGCTGGCGCTCACCGAGCGATAGCTCGGAGGCGTCCCGCCCGAGGAGATGGCCGACGCCGACGCGATCGATCGCGGCGGCGATGGCGGCGCGGTCCACCGGCCGGATCCCGCGCAACGGGTGCTCGTGCGGCAATCGGCCGAGGGCGACGACGTCCTCGACCCGGGCCGCGAACGGAAGCGAGGCCTGCTGCGGGACGACCGCGACGCGGCGAGCGATCTGGAGGCGACTCAGCTCGGCGATCGGGAGCCCGTCGAACCGGATCGACCCGTGGCTCCGCCCGACGACCCCCAGGAGCGCCCGTAGGATGGTCGACTTGCCGGCGCCATTGGGCCCCAGCAGGGCCAACCGCTCGCCGCGATCGATCCGGAACGAGACGCCGTGCAGGACCTCGCGTGAGCGATAAGCCACGGTCACGCCATCGAACGCCACCAGCGCCGCCCCGGTCGCGCCGGTCCCGACCGCCGAGGGGGCTGTCGTCTCGGGCGCACGCATCGTCAGACCTCGTAGCCGGACCGGGTCCGGCGCAGCAGGAGCACGAAGAACGGGGCCCCGATGAGCGCCGTGACCACACCGACCGGGATCTCGCCGAGCAGCCTCGCCCCCAGGTCGGCCCCGGTCAGCAGGACGGCTCCGAGGATCGCCGACAGGGGCAGGACCCGGCGGGCATCCGGGCCGACCACCATCCGGACCAGGTGCGGCGCAACCAGCCCCACGAACCCGATCAGCCCGCTGATCGCCACCGACGCCGCGGTCACCAGCGTCGCCAGCAAGAGCAGGATCCGGCGCTCGCGGACGACGTCCACGCCGAGGTGCGCCGCGGACTCCTCACCCAGCAGCAGCCCATTCAGGCTGCGCGCCCGGAACCCGATGGCGATGGCGGCCAGGGCCACGATCGGCAGTGCCGTCGCGACCCGGCTCCACGACGACCCGTCGAAGCTGCCCAGGAGGTAGGCGAAGATCTGGCGGAGCTGCGCGCCCGAGAGGTACATGGCCATGGCCAGCCCGGCGGCCAGGAGCGAGCCGACGGCATAGCCGGTCAGGAGCACCGCGGTCATCGGGGCGAGCTGGTCTCGCCGGCTCAACCCGAGCACGACCGAGACCGCCACGATCGCACCCGCGAAGGCCAGCAGGTTGACCAGGCCGAACTCGAAGACGAGGGTCCGGATGGGGATCAGCACGGCGATCGCGGCGCCAAGGGCCGCGCCACTGGCCGTGCCCAGGACATACGGATCGGCGAGGGGATTGCGCAGCAGGCCCTGGTAGGTCGCACCGGCGACGGCCAGCCCGGCGCCGACGACCATCGCCGACAGGACCCGCGGCAGGCGCAGGTCGATGACGATCGTCTCGGCCGCCGCCGGCCAGTGCAGGCCGACATCGATCCCGAGCAGGCGGTGGAGCAGGATGGCCACGGTCTGGTCGGGCGAGATCCAGACGCTGCCCAGCCCGATGCCGAGGACGAGCACGAAACCAAGCGCCACCACGCCAGCGACGAGCAGCGGCCCGGGGCGCGTGCGCACCCGCTCGGCCAGGCCCCGACGCGCTGCGCGCGTTCCCAGTAAGAGGCTGCCCGTGGCCACGGTCAGGGTGTCGACAGCACGGTGGCGAGCTCCGGATGGATCGCGACGGCGAGGTTCACCAGACCCTCCACCAGGCGCGGCCCCGGGCGCGTGATCAGGATGTCCATCGCCGGGCGGATGGCGCCGGTCTTGACCGCGGTCATCGTCCCCCAGCCGGGACGCGCCTTGACGATGGCGGGCGTCGCCCCATAGGCCGCGTCGCCGAGGACGATCACCTCCGGGTCGGCGGCGACCAGCTTCTCCAGTGAGATGTCGTATTTGTTCGGGTCGCCGGTGGTGATCGGGTCGCCGCCGGCCTGATCGATCATCCCGGCGAGGAACGACTCGTCGGAGGGTCCATAGATGGCGCCCGTGGTGTCGATCTCGTAGAACGTCCGCGGCTTGGCCAGGCTCTGGGTCGCGGCCACCACCCGATCGAAGCCGGCCTGCATCGTGGCCGTCAGCGCGTGCGCGGCCGGTCCCTCGCCGACGGCGTCCCCGACCAGCTCGATGTCGGCCAGGACGGCGGCCACGTTGCGGGCGTAGACCACCAGGACCGGAATGCCCAGGTTCCGCAGCTTGGCCAGCTGGTCCGGCGGGTTGAAGCCGTTGCCGCCAGCCACGACCAAGTCGGCATCCATGGCCACGATCTTCTCGATGTCGATGGCGGTGAATGAGGCGACGTCGGGGAGGGCGACCGCCTCGGGCGGGTAGTCGTCGAAGTCCGTGGTGGCGATCACCCGCGGACCGGCGCCGATCTTGAACAGGACCTCGGTCGTGGCCGGGGTCAGCGACACGATCTTGGTGGGCTCGCTGGCCAGGGCGACCTGGGTGCCCTCGTCATCGGTCAGGGTCAGGGGGAAGGTCGCCGCCGGCTCGGGTGTCTCGGTCGGCTCGGGGGTCCCGCTGGCCGGTGGGACGATCGACGCGGTCGCGTTGGGCGGGATCGAAACGGGCGTCGCCGTCGCTCCACCGCACGCGCCGGCGACGAGGATGACCGCCATGACCGCCGTCAGGAGGCGGGCGACGGCTGGCGCGCCGAATGGCGAGCGGTTCGTTCTGGCGCCCCGGCGCCGGGCGGGTGCGGGACGGTCGGAGGCGCCGTCGCCGGGCGCAGGAAACCCCTCGACGGGCGGTCGAGGGGCGGAAGACGGGCTCACGGGATGCCTACCCTTTCTCTCGAAGGTCGAGCATGACCTCAGGGTCGGCGACCGGACTCGCGCGGTCGGCTCGGGCGGGAACCCAAGACGCCGCGACCACCGTAGCGGGACTGTGCCGGGATCTCACCGGCTTCGCGACCCAGCGGTCTGGCGTATGCAGTTGACCGGCAGACTCTACCACGCGCTAAGTCGCAGCTAAGCGCCGCCTGGGAGACTGCCCGCCTCGCCCTCCTCCCGCCACCATCCGTATCCCGCCGGAGGAGGTCCACGTGCTGGACGCACCCCGCAGGCGACGACGGTGGAGGCCATGGATTCCGCCGCTCATCGGAGTGTTGGCCGTGCTCATCGGGACGGCGACTCCAGCCGGAGCCGGGCCGGTCGCGGGCGCCTACCAGGCCACCGCCGACTCGAACGAATCGGCCTTCGAGCCGCCGTGCATCAACTGGGACGACCCCCATCCCGAGCGGATGCTGACCCTGGCAACCAGCGGTCTCAAGACGATGGGCTACGACGTCAAGGCCTACAAGGGCGCGGCCTTCACCCGGGCCCACGTCATCAGCCGGACCTTCGGCGACTGGTCCTACTACGTCCACTCGCACGGCGACTACTACTGGCATGCCGGCGACCAGCGACGCTACTCGGGCTACCGCGAGGACTCGGGCGACTGCGTCCAGTCGGTCGTCTTCTCGAAGGACATCAAGGACCGCCGAGACGGCCGCCAGACCAACCTCGTGGTGATCTCGACGTGCTCCAACGGCGATGCCAACACGACCATGCCGGCCGCCTTCGGGATCCCCAAGACGAAGGCCGGCCAGCTCGAGTGGGTGGGCCCGAAGTTCTACGTCAGCTACGTCGGCGAGCAATTCGACAACGACGAAGAGGCGTTCGAGACCACCTTCTGGGACGCCCTCAAGCGGGGCAAGGGCGTGGGGCCCGCCTTCGACCTGGCGATGCTCGAGGACTTCACCCATCAATTCGAAGCCGACTGGTGGGGCAGCTATGTGTGGTCCGGTCGGTCCGGCTCGGGCCCGACCTGCCCCACCTGCTCGTAGGAGTGATCCGATGCCGCAGCTGCTCCATCCATCGTTCCTCCGCCTCGGGCGCCGGCCCGCGGCGATCCTGCTCATCCTCGGCGCGCTGGGTCTGCTCGTGACCGGGCTGGCCCGACCGGCCGATGCCAGCGACCCGTACGTCGCCGGGAGCGACGCCACGCGTGTCGAGCGGCTCAGCGCCGCCGTGGCCTCCGCGACCGTCGACCGCGCCGTCGCCCACGAGCGCCTCCTTGGGCTGTCGGCGGTCGCGCAACGGACCGTCGATCGGGTGCTCGATCGGCGCGGCCAGCGAACCTTCGACGAGGTCACCGACCTCGACGGGCGGGGCCGCCCGGTCGCCGTCCTGCGCTACGGCCTCGACGGTCGGCTCATCGCCGCGACCCGGCTGGGCTGGCAACCAGGAGCCGGACGGGCCCTGGCGACCCGGGCCGACGCGGTCCGGTCGGCCGACCGGCTCGCCCGCTTGCTCGGGATCGTGCCGGTGGGAACGCCGCTCGCCGACGGGCGCGGCGCCAACGGCTGGTCGGTGCGCTGGCCGCGGGTCCTCGACGGAGTCCCGGTTCCGGGCGACGGGTTGCGGGTCCAGCTCTGGCCCGACGGCTCGTTGCATGGGCTGGCCTCGGCCGAGCACCCGCTTGCCGCGCGGCCGGCGGCTGCGATCGCGGCGACGGCCAGCCAGGCGCTCGTGACTCGCCTGCTCGATCGATGGATTCCCGCCGTCCACCGCGGGGAGGTCCGGATCGTCGCGTCGTCGCTGGCCTGGGTCGCCCCCAACGACACGTTCGAGCCGGTTCGACCCGATGCTCCGGCCGAGATCCGGCGCCTGGCCTGGGTCGTCAGCGTCCGCTCGAGCGGGACCCTGGCCCAGTCGCTGCGGGCCCTCGAAGTGTGGATCGATGCCGGCGACGGCTCGCTCCTCGGTGGCGACGTCCTGCGATGACGATCGGGCGGCGACGGAGTCGTCCCTGGCTCCTGCCGATCGTCGCCGCCCTCGCCGTGACGGCGGTCGGTGCGGGCTGCGCCGACCGGCCGCCGAGCCCGCCCTCGACCCAGCCGTCGCCGGACCGGCCATCGCCCGACCAGTCCTCGCCCGCCGTGGGCACCGCCAAGCCGCCCGCCTCCGCCATCCCGCCGCCCTCGCCGAACGCGGCTCTCGGCCGCGGTCTGCTCCTGCTCGCCGGCCGGACCGGATCGATGCGCCTGGAATGGATCGGGAGCGGCGAACTGCGAAAGCCGCTCCCGTTGCCCGATCCCGGGCTGGCCTGGCTGTCTCTGAGCCGCGCCGGTCGGCTGCTGGCTACGACCCTCGACGGCCGCGGCTTCATCGCCGAGCCGATCGGGGAGGGTCCGCCGGCCTGGCGCCGGCTCGCCATGGCCGGGATCGATCCGAGGCCGCTGGCGTTCGGCTCGCTCGCGTCGGACGGGACGCGGGCGGCCTTCGTCGCGGCCGACTTCGGAACGAACGCCGTGGCCGACGTCGTCGTCGTTGCGGTCGACGGTTCGACCGCATCCCGGATCAGGATCGGTCGCCCGGCTGACGGCGCAGCACCAGCCTGGCTCGACGACCGGCTGGTCATCCTGACCCGGACGCCGGAGGACCAGGTCGGCTCGACGATCGTCGGACCGATCGACGCGACGCAGCCCCGCGCAGCGGCCCTCCGCGACGGACCGGGACCCGGGGCGACGGCGGGCTGGCGCGACCCGATCGCAGGCCTGTCGATCGCTGCCGACGGATCGCGCCTCGCGGTGGCCTCCGCCGGTGACGGACGGATCGAGATCCATCCGGCGGCTGCCTGGCTGGCCGGCGCCGAGACGATGCCCGAGCCGGTCGAACTCAAGCCGGAGCTCGATGGCTCGCGGTCCTTCGCCTGGTTGGCGATCTCGCCCGCGGGCGATCGGCTTGCTGTCGTGCGCACCGACAGCGACGGCGAATCGGTCGCGGTCACGCTCCATGACCGCGCCGCGGCTTGGGATCAGGTTGCCCGGATTGCCCTCCCTGTCGGCGCCGATCGGGCGGTGGTGGCCTGGCTCCCCTGAGCGCGGCTGGACCCTCCGCGATCGCCCCGGCGGGCGCGGTCAGGCGGTGACCGGCTCCCGTGCGCTGAAGATCGAGACCTGGGCCTCCTCGGGCAGCATCACTCCCATGATCTTCTGGAGGGCCAGCAGATGGACGCACGAATCCCAGCTCTGGAAGTAGTGGCAGGTGCAGTGCCAGCTCCCGGCGTCGAGGCTCACGTGGTGGGTGTCGTTGTCACCGCGGAACGTGAGGTTGAGGCGATCGACCGTGATCCGGTCCAGCTCGCGAGCGTAGCGATTCGCCTTCTCGACCTTGCCAATGAGGGAGCTGTGCATCGTCGAGGTTCCTCCGTCGCCCGAGGGCGTTCATGAGGCCGTCGTCCGGTCATGCACCATCGACCGGTGGTGACGGTCGCTGGCCAAACGATACACCCACGGCCGGCCGGCCGGAACCCGGATCAAGGCCACAAGTCGGCACCGAAATGGGCGATTCGCCCAAGGATCCGAGCGGACGTGGCGGACGCCGTGGGCGCCGAGGTCAGGGCGCGGACGTACCCTCGCGCCCGTAATCGTCCTCGAGCCGGATGACGTCGTCGAGCTCGGGCGTGGACACCTCGACCAGTTGGGTCGTCTCGATCGCCTCGAAGCGGTGGACCATCCCGACCGGGATCCGACGGTGCTCGCCCGGCCCCAGCTCGGTCGTCTCGATCGGCCCTCCCCGCCACCCGTGATGGAGACGGAGCCGCCCGGAGATCACCAGGATCGACTCGTCCTTGCGCTCGTGGACCTGGAGCGACAGCCGCTTGCCCCCCTCGATGACCAGGATCTTCCCGACGTAGCGGTCGGTGTGCGCCCAGATGAGCTCGTGGCCCCACGGCTTGTCGACCCGCTCGGTGCTCGCGCCGGTCGGATCGGGCGCCCCGGAAGCGTCAGGCGCCACGGACGAGCCGCTCCCCGGCGGCGACCATCGCGTCGCGCGCCTCTGGTGAGGTGGCCTCGGTGTAGACCCGCACGATGGGTTCCGTGCCGCTGAAGCGGACCAGCAGCCACGAACCGTCAGCGATGTAGAACTTGAAGCCATCGTTGGTGTCGAGGGCCTCGGTCCGGGTCACCGGGACCCCGCCCAGCTCCGATGGGGCATGCTCGCGCAGCTCGACCAGGAGGCGTTCCTTGATGGCCGGGTAGAGAGACGGATCGACGTGAACGTCGACCCGCCGGTAGAACGAGGGCCCGGCCAGCTCGTGGAATGCGGCCAGCGCCTTCGAGACCGGCCAGCGGCCAGCCGCCTTCTCGTGCAGGAACAGGTCGAGCAGGAGAAGGTCGGCGTAGACCCCGTCGCGCTCGGGCAGGTGCATTCCGAAGCCGAACCCGCCCGACTCCTCGGCGCCCATCATCGCCCCGGTCTCGATCATCTTGGGGCCGATGTACTTGAACCCGACCGAGGTCTCGTAGGTCGGGATCCCGTAGTGCTCGCCGAGCCGCTTGGCCATCGACGTGTTGTTGACGCTGATGACCACGGGATCGCGCATCCCGCGGTACTCGGCCAGGTAGTACATCAGCAGGCCGGTCACCTCGAGCTGGTGGATGAACTGGCCGCGCTCGTCCGCGGCGCCGGCCCGGTCGGCGTCGCCGTCGAGCATCAGACCCAGGTCGTAGCCACCCCGGGACAGGATCCCCAGGGCCTCGTCGATGTTCGGGCGAATCGGCTCCGGGTTGACCCCGCCGAAGTACGGGTTGCGCTCCTGGTGTAGCTCGGTCACGCGGACCTTGCCGCCGTCCAGCAGGCGGGAGAGCCAGCCAGCCCCGGCGCCCCACATCGGCTCGACCAGGATCGATACGTCGGCGGATTTGAGCGCGTCGAGGTCGAGCGTGCGCCGGACGTAGCGCTCGTAGCCCTCGAACGGATCGAACCACTCGACCAGCCCGGCGGCCTCGGCGTCGGCAAATGGGCGCCGCTCGATGGCCACCCCGCCATTGCGGGCGATCGTCGCCTCGAGCACGGCCAGGATGTCCGGCCCCGCGGCCGAGCCGGTCGGCGCCTTGACCTTGAACCCGTTGTCGGTCCACGGGTTATGGCTGGCGGTGATGACGATGCCGGCCGCCGCGCCTCGCTCGACGACCTCGTAGCTCGACATCTGGGTGGGCACCGCGTGAGCGGCAAACGCGACCGGGATGTCGTGCGCCAGGAGGACCTCGGCGGCGGTAGCGGCGAAGTGCTCGCTGGCAAAGCGCCGGTCGTAGGCAATGACGACGCCCTTGGCCTGCTCGCCGCGCTCGACGACGTAGCGGGCGACCCCGTCGGCACAGCGCCGGACGTTCTCGAAGGTGTACTCGTCGGCGATCCTGGCCCGCCAGCCGTCGGTCCCGAAGACGATCTTCGTCGGTGCCGGTGCCTCGGCGATGTTCGTCACGGTCAGGCCTCCTGTCGCGCCACCCGGTCGAGCAGCGCGTCAACGACCGCGCGGGCGGGGCGGGCACCCTCGAGCAGCGCGACCGGCGTCTCGGCGAGGATACCTCGGGGACCGTCGGCCAGGGCGAGCCGCCCATCGATCCGCTCCACGATGAGATCGTCGGGACCGGCCTGGGCCGCCTCACCGGCCTGGACCACCCGTCCGTCGCCGACGGCACCCAGCGCCGCGAGCAGGGCCGTCCAGCTTCCGAGATCGCTCCAGCCGACGTCCATCGCGCCCATCACCACCCGACCCGCGGCGGCGGCCGGCTCCATCACGGCGTAGTCGATCGAGACCGCGCGCACGTTGGCATAGGCGCTCGCCAGGTGCCCGCCGACGAAGCCCCGCTGGACGGTCTCGAGCACGTCACCGGCGGAGGCGGTCAGGGCGGCCCGGATGGCCGCTCGCTGCCACAGGAACATGCCGGCGTTCCAGGCCACGCCCGGCTGGAGCCTGAGCAGCTCGGCCCGGTCGCGGTCGGGCTTCTCCTCGAAGCGCTCCAGTGGGTAGGCTTCCAACCCGTGAACGGGACCGCCCCCGGTCAGGCGCGGGATGAGATAGCCGTACTCGACGGCCGGACGGTCGGCCTGGACCCCGAGCGTGACCAGCGGCGCCTCGATCCCGAATGCGCGACGGGCGATGCCGGCCTCGGCATCGCGGATCACGGCCCGGAAGACGTCCTCGCGGGCGATGACGTGATCGGCCGGGAGGACGACCATCACCTCGTCCTCGGGCCGGTCGATGGCCAGCGTCGCCAGGGCGACCGCGGCCGCGGTGTTGCGGCCCTCCGGCTCTTCGAGCACCGTCACCCCCGGCACCTGGTCGCGGGCGAGGTCGGCGTAGCGGCCGGCGGCGACCACGGTCACGTCGGCCAGGGTCAGGCCCAGCTCGGGGCCGACGATCCGGGCGATCGTCTCCTGGAACAGCGTGCCATCCGGGAAGAGCGGCAGGAACGGCTTGGGCCGTTCCGCGGTGGACAGGGGCCACAGGCGGGTCCCACCGCCCCCGGCCATGATCACGGCGTACATCGCCGCATTCTAGGGGCCCCCGGCCGCGCCATCCGGAGCACGGCCGCGCCAGGACGCCTCCTTGAGGGATCGTCACGCTCCGGCATGCGCAACGTGCTTTGACATTCGAGTCGGGAGCCGTACCATGCGCCCACCTGTGGCGGGAGCCACAGTGTCCGGAGTCGTTCGCCGTCAAACCCGAGGCCGCCGTTGACCGCTCCCGTGACGGGCGAGGACCCAACCCCAGCCACTCCCCCACCTACGTCGGCGGCGGGGTCGGTCGCTGCCACGGCAGGCCTGGCCGCCGCTGTCGCCGACCGGGCGCCGGATGTCGAGATCCTCGATGTCACCAAGCGTTTCGGGGACGTCGTGGCCGTCGACCGGATGACCCTGCGCATCGCCCGAGGCGAGTTCTACAGCTTCCTGGGGCCATCGGGCTGCGGCAAGACGACGACCCTGCGGATGATTGCGGGCTTCGAGCAGCCGACGGCCGGGGAGATCCTCCTTGAGGGCCAGCCGATCGCAGGCGTGCCGCCCTACCGGCGCAACGTCAACACGGTCTTCCAGCACTACGCCCTGTTCCCGCACATGGACGTCGCCCAGAACGTGGGCTACGGGCTGCGCCAGAAGGGCATCACCCGCGACGAGGAGAAGCGCCGGGTGACCGAGGCGCTCGGTCTCGTCCGGCTGGCCGGCTACGGGAGCCGGCGCACCTGGGAGATGTCCGGTGGCCAGCAGCAGCGGGTCGCGCTCGCCCGGGCCCTGGTCAACCACCCGACGGTGCTCCTGCTCGACGAGCCGCTCGGAGCCCTGGACCGCCAGCTCCGCCACGAGATGCAGCTCGAGCTGAAGGCGCTCCAGCGAGAGGTCGGGATCACCTTCGTGTACGTGACCCACGACCAGGAGGAAGCGCTCACGATGAGCGACGTCATCGTGGTCATGAAGGACGGTCGGATCCAGCAGCAGGGCCGGCCCGAGGAGCTCTACCAGCGCCCGACCAACCGGTTCGTGGCCGGCTTCATCGGCAGCTCGAACTTCCTGGAGGCGACGATCCTGGGCCACGACCAGACAGCCGGCAGGGTCACGGTCGAGACCGCTGACGGCCTGCGCCTGACCGGACCCCTGATGGATCCCGCGGCCGATCCCGCGCCGGGCGACGGTGTCATGGTCGCGATCCGACCGGAGCGGTTCCGCCTGTCGGCGCGTGATGACACGGCAGGGGCCGACGGACCCGACGGCGGGCGTGCCAGCGGCTGGGTCAGCGTCCCGGGACGGGTGACCCAGGGCACCTATCTCGGCGATCAGACCGAGTACCGTGTCGACGCCGCCGGGCTGGGGGACCTGGTGATCCGCCGTCAGAACGAGACATCGACCGGCGAGCAGGTCGATCGGATCTACGGACCCGGCGAGGCGATCGAGGTGACCTGGCATGAGGACGCGAACCTGATGCTCCTGTCCTAGGAGCGACCGGCACACGAGGAGGAGATCGACGTGGACGAGGCACTTCGCCAGTACCAGCGGGACATCTGGAAGGCCAGACTCTCGCGACGCGGGTTCCTGGCCGCCATGGGCGCGGCCGGGGCTGGCGCCGCGCTGGCCGCCTGTTCGAGCAACCAGGCCAGCTCGGCGCCGAGCACGGTCCCGACCGTCGCGCCGTCGGCCACGGGCGCCGCCTCGGCGACGCCGGCCCCGAGCTACGTCGTCGAGAGCGAGTTCTTCCTGTTCAACTGGTCGAGCTACTTCAGCCCGGACAACCAGAAGACGTTCAGCGACACGTACGGGATCAAGAACTTCGTGTACGACAGCTACCCGTCCAACGAGGACCTGCTGGCCAAGCTCCAGGCCGGCGGCAAGGGCCAGTACGACGTCGCCGTCCCGACCGCCGAGTTCGTGCCGACGCTGGCCAACGGCGGCTTTCTCCAGAAGCTCGACAAGTCGCGCCTGCCCAACCTGGCCACGATCAACCCGCAGTTCACCACGCTGCCCGGCGATCCCAACAACGAGTACATCGTGCCCAAGGACTGGGGCACGACCGGGATCATCTACCGCGGCAACAAGGTCAAGGAACCGATCGCCTCGTGGAAGGATTTCTGGGATCTCGCCACCACGAAGTACTCGGGCAAGACCTTCGTCGTGGACTCGCCCGGGGACGTGTTCGTGGCCCCGCTGGCGATGCACGGCTTCGACGTCAACACCGACAAGAGCGACGAGCTCGAGATCGCCCGCCAGGAGCTGCTCAAGCTCCGGCCCCACCTCCAGGCGATCGACTCGGACACCTATCCGCAGCTGCTCCAGGAGGAGAGCGCGGTGATCGGCCTGGCCTGGAACGGGACGGCCTACGTCCTCCAGACCGACGCCTCGGGCAAGTACAAGGACACCGGCTACACCGTCCCGAGCGAGGGCACCATCTACTGGACCGATACCTGGGTGATGCTCGCCGACGCGCCCCATCCGAATGCGGCCTACGCGTTCCTCAACTGGGTCCAGGACCCGAACATCCAGGTCGTCGAGAGCCTCTATGCGGGCTACGCCAGCTGCAATGACGCAGCCAAGCCGCTCCTGCCGCCCGAGTTCGCCAACAACCCGGCCGTGTACGTGCCGGCCGACCAGCTCAGCCGGCTGTCGGTGTCGACCGACCAGAGCGGCAACCAGCAGCGCGCCGACATCTGGGCGGAGTTCAAGCAGGGATGACGGCGGCGGGCGACGCTCGCCGGCCCAGCGGAGGAGGGCGTCGAGGCGCCCTCCTGACCGGCGTGCTGATGCTGCCGGCCAGCTTCTGGTATCTGGGCCTGCTCATCGCCCCGCTCGTCATCGTCGTCATCTACAGCTTCGGCGTCCGGGCCAAGGACGGCGGCTACGCGCCGGCGTTCACCTTCGACAACTACCAGGTCGTGGCGACCCGCTTCGACCCCTTCCTGCTCACCCTCGGGATGGCCGTCGCCGGGACGGCGCTGTGCGCCCTGGTCGCGTTTCCGCTGGCCTACTTCATCGCCACCCGGGTCGGGCGCCGCAAGTCGCTGATGATCGTGCTGCTGGTGGTGCCGTTCTGGACGAGCTTCCTCATCCGGACGATCGCCTGGCTCACGATCCTCGGCCCGAGTGGCATCGCCGGCTTCCTGTCCGACGTCACGGGGCAGGACGTCCAGATCCTGGGGACGCCGTTCTCGATCCTGCTGGGGATCGTCTACAACTACCTGCCGCTGATGATCTTCCCGCTGTACGTCACCCTCGAGCGACTCGACCGGACGCTGCTCGAGGCGTCCAAGGATCTCGGGGCCGGACGCTGGGCGACCTTCCGCCAGATCACCTTGCCGATCATCCTGCCCGGCGTGATCACCGGCAGCATCCTCGTCTTCATCCCGTTGATGGGCGAGTACGTCATCCCCGCGCTGCTTGGGCGGGGCAAGGTGTTCCTGGTCGGGAACGTCCTGCAGCTCGACTTCCTGTCCTCGCGCAACTGGCCAGCCGGCTCGGCCAAGGCCGTCGTCCTGATCCTGATCATGCTGGTCAGCGTCAGCTTCTACGTGTGGTTCACCAACCGCGGCCGGCGGACGCGCGACGTGAGCGTGCTGTGAGCGCGGCATGACCGCCCCGTCGATCGCCGTCGGAACCGGGGTCGGGGACGTCCGTCGCGGCCGCGCGGCGCGGCGCGAGCGATTCGGCAGCCTGATCGACGGCTGGTTCCGGTTCCACGCCGTCCTGGTCTACGGCTTCCTGTACCTGCCGATCCTGATCGTCGTCGTGTTCGCGTTCAACGGCACGAACCGCTACGTCACCGACTGGCAGGGCTTCAGCCTCAAGTGGTTCCAGACCGCCCTCGCGGACGCGGGAATCCAGCGCTTCCTGTCGAACAGCCTGCTCATCGCCTTTGTCAACGCCATCCTGGCCACGACCTTCGGGACGATGGCCGCGCTCGGATTGCAGCGGGTCCCGCACCGGCTCCGCTCGGTGTTCGATGCGCTGACCTACATGAGCGTGATCATTCCCGAGATCGTGATCGGGCTGGCGACCCTGATCCTGTTCTCCGATGTCCGCGACGTGGTCAACCCGGTGCTCGCCGCCCTCCAGCCCGGCGTGGCCCGCCCGCCGCAGCTGATCCTCGGCCACTGGTCGATCATCGCCGCCCACGTCCTGTTCAACCTGAGCCTGGTGCTGCTCCTCGTCCGGGCCCGGCTGTCGGGCATGGACCGGACCCACGTCGAGGCGAGCTACGACCTGTACGCCACGCCGTGGCGGACGTTCCGCCAGATCACCTTCCCGCAGCTGCTGCCGGCGATCGTGGCCGGCTTCCTGTTGAGCTTCACGTTCAGCTTCGACGACTACGTGATCACGTCGTTCGTGGCCGGTCCGGGCTCGCAGACGTTGCCCCTGTACATCTTCGGGCAGACCCGCCAGGGCGTGACCCCGCTGACGAACGCGATCGCGGCGATGATGTTGCTGGTCACCCTGAGCGTCCTCGTCGTCGGCCAGTGGTTCTTCAGCCGCCAGGCGAGGCGGACCCGGGGCGCCGCCGCCGAGCCGATGGGGATGCTGACCGGCGTGGAGTAGCCCGGCCGGAACGGTTGGCAGCGTCGACAGCAGCCAGCCGCGCCGCCAGCCGCGCCGGCGCCGCCCCCGCCGACTACGGACGGATGCATGCGAACAGCTGACCCGGCAGGCCGTCGCGGGTGTACACGTCGAAGCGATAGACCCCGTCGGGCCACGCGCCGCCGTCGGGCAGGGCGAACATCCGGACCGGCTCGACGGCCACGGTCGGGCCGGCCGTCGGGGTCGGGGCGGCCGTCGGGGTCGCGTCGATTGCCGACCGCGGCGAATCACCCGGGATTCGGCCGAGCTCGACCGGCCGTGCCCCAAGCGCCAGCTGGCCCACGCGATAGACGCCCGCGACGAAGACGTCGCGGTCGGCCGGGAAGGCGATCCCGAGGAAGTACACCGCACGCGCGGGCAGGTCCGCCGCGGCGTCGTGCAGGAACGTTCCCTGCGCGTCGCAGATGGCGCCCGGGTCCGCTCCGCCCGGCTGCAGGCCGACGAAGACCGCGACCTGCTGCTGGCGGAGGGTGAGCGATTCACGCGAGACCGGATCCGGGCGGAGGAAGGCCACGATGCTCCACGCTCCGGTGACCCGCCCGGACCACGGTCCCGTGGTCGGGCCGGCGAACAGGTCGGAGCCCGCCGAGGCGTCCGGGGAGCCGCCCGGGCCGAGCGTCGTCGGGTTCGCCGGTGCGGAGCTCCCGACGACCGCCGGGGGCGACGATCCCGGCTCGCCGGCCGGGTCGTGGCCCTCGGCCGACCAAGGCCGCCAGACGATCACACCGAGGATGGCCACCAGCAGCAGGGCGACGGCGATCGGCCCGATGCCGCGTTCGCGCCGGACCGGCTGGAGCGGTGTCGTCAGCCCTGGCTCGGTCATCGGCGGCCGCAGGCGGTCAGCGCACCGGGAGGAGGCTGTCGTCCACGATCTGATCGACCGTGACCGGCTTCGGAACCAGCCCGCCGGGCAGGCCGGCGAGCGCTTCGATCGACCTGGCCCAGCCGTCGCGATCGACCGCGCCCAGGCCCTCGGCGTCGGTCACGGCGTCGTGCCACAGGTCGATCGTCGCCTGGAGGACCGCCAGCTGGCCGTCCCGATCGGCGGCGATCTCGGGGACGGCCTTGATCGCCGCATCCAGGCCGAGTTGCGGGTCGGCGCTGATCTCGGTCATCGCCCTCAGTGTCGCCGAGATGAACAACGCCAGCGCGTCGCGCTTGGTCTCGATCGTGTTGGTCCCGGCGATCAGGCCGTTGCCCTGCAGCGGGACGATGTCGTCGATGGTCAGGACGACCGGTGGGATACCAGCCCGGGCGAGCTGGACCGGCTCGTTGTTGACGAAGCCGGTTGCCGCGTCGACCTGGCCCTCGCGCACGCCGACCAGCTGGCCGTAGTCGGGATAGAGGCGGATCGTCGTGTCGTCGGGGGTGAGACCGGCCGATTTGAGCAGCACCTGGAGCATGATCCAGCCCGAGCCGTACTTGCCCGGTGTGCCGATCCTGCGGCCCTTGAGGTCGGCCGCCGTCTTGATCCCGGACGAGGCCTTGGCGAAGACGACATTGGGGAACCTGGCGTAGATCGTGGCCAGGTAGCGCACGGGGATGCCCTGGCTGACGGCGGGAATGAGGCTGGTCCCGTCGGCGATGGCGATGTCAACCTCACCCTGCGCCGCGAGCCGGATGAGGTCCGGGTCGCGACCGTTCTGGAAGGTCACCTCGAGACCCGCGTCGCGGTAGTAGCCGGCCTGGTCGGCGCGGTAGAACTGGGCGAACTGGACGTTGGGGATGTAGCCCAGGCCCACCGTCAGCTTGACCGGCTCCGCCAGGCCGCTGGGTCGCGGCGAGGCGGCTGCCGAGGCGCTCGAGCCGGCCGAGCTTGCGGGCAGCGAGCCGGTCGCGGCTCCGCCGGGGGTCGCGGAGCTCGAGCCGCTGCCGCACGCGGCGGCAGTCAGGGCCAGGATCACGGCCGCGCTCGCCAGTGAGCGGATCGGGAATGGCTTCACGGGAACCTCCATGCCGAACGGTTCGATACGGCATCGGGGCGCCCGGAGATGGATCCCACGCGCGGGCGCGCGCGGACCCGGCCTCCTTCCATCCGGACTGTACCGTCGGCTCCGGTGGACGCCGAGCTCGCGCTCGTCGTCGTCGGATCTGCTGACACCCGGTCGATGCCGTGGCACCGTCCGGGCCGCTCGTGGGCTCACCCCGCTCGCGCGTCAAGCGTCTGCGGAGTCCTACCACCGGTCGGGAATTTCACCCTGCCCCGAAGGCCGCCGCGATCGTAGCACGGTCGCCCGGGGCCGGTCGCGGTCGGCCGGCGCGGTTACCCCCGGTCGCCGATGACCCGCCGCTCGACCAGGACGGTGATCCCGTACAGGCCGACGCCGATGAGGGCCACCGTGAGCAGTGCCGCAAACAGGAGCGGAGTGTCGAACAGGCTGCCCTGAGCCAGGAGGATGAGCAACCCCAGGCCCTTGTCGGCGCCGGCCCATTCGCCCACGATCGCGCCCACGACGGCCAGGGTGACCCCCACCCGGATGCCGCCCATGACCGACGGCAGGGCCGACGGGATCTCGATCGTCAGCAGGACCTGACGGCGCGACGCCCGAAGGCTTCGGCCGAGCTCGAGCAGACCGGCGTCGACCGTGCGTAGCCCGACCAGGGTGGAGATCGCGACCGGGAAGAAGACGATCAGCCCGCAGATGACGACCTTGCTCAACAGGCCCGGCCCGAACCACAGGATGAGCAACGGGGCCAGGGCCAGAACCGGCGTCGACTGCGCGGCCACCAGGTACGGCGACACCACCAGGTCGACCAGCCGCGAGCGGGCGATGACGTAGCCCACGAGGAGCCCCGCGATCGCCCCGACGACGAACCCCAGGACGATCTCTTGGAGGGTGACGAGCGCATGTCCGGCCAGCGTCCCGTCGGCCCACGCGCTCGCGAACCGGCTCCCCACCGTCAGTGGATCAGGCAGGATGTACGGCGGGTAGCCGCCGATGACCACGACGAGCTGCCATGCGCCCACGAAGATGATCGCCCCGACGGCGACCGGCAGGATCGTGCCCACGACCCGCCCGCGGCGCCCGCTCACGAGCCGGCCTCCTGGGGATCGCCGAGGGCCGCTCGCACGGCCGCCGCGGCCGCGGCCAGGTCCGGGCTGCCAAGATCCTCGAGGCCACGCGGCCGGCCGAGCGGCGACGGGACGGTGGCGATCGCCCGGCCCGGTCGCGCTGAGAGGACCACCGTCCGGTCGGCGAGGAAGACGGCCTCGGTGATGCTGTGGGTAACGAGGACGACGGTCGTGGCCGTCTGCTGCCACAGGTCGAGCAGCTCGATGTCGAGGCGCTCGCGGGTCAGCGCGTCGAGCGCGCTGAAGGGCTCGTCGAGGAGCAGCACCGACGGCCCCAGGGCGAGGGCCCGGGCAATCGCCGCCCGCTGACGCATCCCGCCCGAGAGGCGGTGGGGACGGCTGCCCGCGAACCCGTCGAGGCCGACCATCCGGAGGACCTCATGGGCGCGGGCCTCGCGCTCGTTCCGGGCCACGTCGGCCAGCTCGAGCGGGTAGGCGACGTTGGCCAGGACGTCGCGCCAGGGCAGCAGGCGCGGCTCCTGGAAGGCGAACCCGACGGCGCGATCCGGTCCGTCGACCGGTCGGCCCTCGACCTCGACCGTCCCGGCGTCGGGCGCGAGCAGCCCGCCGATGATCCGCAGCAGCGTGCTCTTGCCGCTGCCGTTGGGGCCGATGATCGCCACGACCTCGTTGGCGGCAACCTCCAAGTCGAGACCGTCGAGCGCGACGAGCCGGTCGCCGCCCGTAGCCGGGAACGTTCGCCGGACCCCCGCCAGGCGGATCGCCGGCGGGCTCACCGTGCGGCGGTGGGCGGGCGGCTCAACTGGCGGCGGAGACCGGCTCCGGCAGGGGCAGCCCGGCGTCGGCCGCCAGGAGCTCGGCCTTGTCCGTCCGTTCCCAGGGCAGGTCGAGGTCGGGCCGGCCGAAATGACCGTACGCGGCGGTCTGGCGATAGATCGGTCGGCGCAGGTCCAGGGCGGCGATGATGCTCGCCGGTCGGAGGTCGAAGTTGCGCTCGATGACGGCCAGGATGGCGTCGTCGCCGATCCGTCCGGTCCCGAACGAATCGACGCTCAGGCTGATCGGCCGGGCGATGCCGATGCCGTAGGCCACCTCGACCTCGAACCGATCGGCCAGACCGGCCGCGACGACGTTCTTGGCGACCCAGCGCGCGGCATAGGCCCCCGACCGGTCGACCTTCGTGGGATCCTTGCCGCTGAACGCGCCGCCCCCGTGGCGGGCCATGCCGCCGTACGAATCGACGATGATCTTGCGGCCGGTCAGACCGGCATCGCCCATCGGGCCGCCGGTCACGAACCGTCCGGTCGGGTTGACGTGCATGACCGGGTCCTCGCCGCGCAGCTCGCGGGGAATGACCGGCAGGATGACCGCCTCGACGATGTCGCTCCGAAGGCGTTCCGTGCGGACGTCCGGATCGTGCTGGCTGGAGACGACCACGGTCCGCACCCGCTTGGCGACCCCGCGCTCGTACTCGACCGTCACCTGGGTCTTGCCATCGGGTCGGAGACCCGTCAGCTGGCCGCTCTTGCGGGCCTCGGCGAGGCGGCGCGCCATGCGATGGGCCAGGGCGATCGGCAGCGGCATGAGCTCAGGCGTCTCGCGGCAGGCGAACCCGAACATCATCCCCTGGTCGCCCGCACCGAGCTCCATCGACGGAACCGTCGCGGTCCGGACCTCGAGGGCGTTGTCGACGCCCAGGGCGATGTCGGGCGACTGCTCCTTGACGCTGACCAGGGTCCCGCAGGTCAGGTAGTCGAAGCCGTACTCGGCCTTGGTGTAGCCGATCTCCCGGACCGTGTCGCGGACGATCGCCTGGAAGTCGATATAGGTCGTGGTCGAGATCTCGCCCAGGACCAGGACCAGGCCGGTCGTGGTCGCCGTCTCGCAGGCCACACGGGCCTCGGGGTCGCTGGCGATGATCGCGTCCAGGATCGCATCCGAGATCTGGTCGCACATCTTGTCCGGATGGCCCTCGGTGACCGATTCGGACGTAAACAGATACTGGCTGGCTTCGACGGTGCTCATCGGCTGGAAGCCTAGCATGACCCCCCACCGCCCCGGCGCCACGTGCCAGACTCCGGTCGTGCAGCCCATCGGATCCCACTCGGCGCGGGCACGGGCGCTGGACGACGCCGACCCGCTGGCCGAGTTCAGGTCGCGCTTCGTGATCGACGATCCGGACCTCGTCTACCTCGACGGCAACTCGCTGGGACGGCTGCCGCGGGCGACCGTCGCCCGCCTCGATCGGCTGGTTCGCGACGAGTGGGGTGGCTCGCTGGTTCGCGGTTGGGACGACTGGATCGACGCGCCGGCACGGGTCGGCGAGCTGATCGGCGGCCGGCTCCTCGGCGCCCAGCCGGATGAGACGATCGTGGGCGACTCGACCACGGTCAACCTCTACCGGCTGGCCCTGGCCGCCCTCGAGGCGCGGCCGAACCGGTCGACCGTGATCGTGCCGCGCGACGAGTTCCCGACCGACCGCTACGTGCTCGAGCGCCTGTCGGCGACGCGCGGGCTGGAGATCCGCTGGCTCGATTCGGACCCCGTCGAGGGTCTGACGTCGGATGACCTCGCGGCCGTCCTCGACGACGACGTCGGCCTGGTCCTGCTGTCGCTGGTCAACTACCGCTCAGCGGCCCTGCTCGACCCGGCGGCCATCACCGCGCTCGCCCACGCCGCCGGGGCGCTGATCCTGTGGGACCTCAGCCACGCCGCCGGCTCGGTGCCGGTCGACCTCGAGGCCGCCGGGGCGGACCTCGCCGTCGGGTGCACCTACAAGTACCTCAACGGTGGCCCGGGAGCGCCCGCGTTCCTGTACGTCCGGCGCAGCCGCCAGTCCGAGCTCCGGAACCCGATCGGGGGTTGGTTCGGACAGCGGGACCAGTTCGCGATGGGCCCCCGCTACGACCCGCAACCCGGTATTCGCGGCTGGCTGGCGGGGACGCCGCCGATCCCTGCTCTGGCCGCCGTGGAAGAGGGCGTCCGGCTGACCGCCGAGGCGGGCATCGCCGCGATCCGGACCAAGGGCGTCGCCCTGACCGAGTTCGCCATCGAGCTCCTGGACGAGCGCCTGGCGCCCCTCGGGTGCACGCTGGGCAGCCCGCGCGACCCGGCCCGACGCGGCGCCCACGTGGCCATCCGCCATCCCGCCGCCCGGGAGCTCACCACGGCCCTCATCGAGCGCGGCGTGGTGCCCGACTTCCGCGAGCCCGACTCGATCCGGTTCGGCCTGCCGCCGCTGACCACGAGCTTCGCCGACGTGGCAACGGGCGTCGAGCGCCTGGGCGAGCTTCTCGACTGAGGATCAGGCGCCGGCCCGGACGGCCTCGAGGTCGAGGTCGCGCTCGATGAGCCGCAGCGCGTCGTCGCCGATGACCCCGTCGTCGCGCAGCCGGATCACGGCGTCACGCTGAGCGGCCACCAGGGCGAGCCGGATCTCCTGGTGCTCCAGGCGTTCCCGGGCGGCGGCGTCGAGGTCAGCGCCGTCCTCGGATTCGGCGGTGTGGGAAAGCTCGTGGTCGAGCTCGGCCCGGAGGTTCTCGACCAGCTCGAGGTGATCCGGATACTCGCGGGCGAGCTCTTCGAGCCGCTCGCGAGCGGCATCCGCCGCGGCCTGCCGGGCGATCCGTGCCTCGACCTCCAGGTCCGAGCCGGACACCACCCCGAGGCGGCGCACGATCAAGGGCAGGGTCAGGCCCTGCCCGACGAGCGTCGCCAGGATCACGCACAGGGTCAGGTAGATCAGCACCGGGCGGTCCGGCACCGAGGTCGGCAGCGCCAGGGCCGCCGCCAGCGAGACCACGCCGCGCATGCCCGCCCACGAGATCACGAACACGGCGCCGGCCGGTGGGTACGGGTCGCGCGCCCGAACCTTTGCGCTCAGCCAGCGCGGCAGGTAGGTCGCCGGGAAGACCCAGGCGATGCGGGCCACGATCACCGTGGCGCTGATCGTCAGGCCGAGCCCGATCAATTGGGCCGGCGCGAACGCGGTCAGGCCGTGGAGGATCCCCGGCAGCTGGACGCCGATCAGCAGGAACGCGAAGCCGTTGATCAGGAAGATGAGGACCGACCAGACCCCCGTGCCCATCAGCCGGGCGTTGGGCGACAGGACCCGCGCCGCGTGCCGGCCGACGACGATCCCGGCGGTGACGACCGCCAGGACGCCACTCACGCCGAGCGTCTCGGCGGGCAGATAGGCGGCAAACGGAGCGAGGAGCGAGAGGACGATCTCGAGGGTCGGGTCCGAGATGCGCCGCCACAGATAGGTCAGGGTCATGCCCACGAAGTACCCGATCACGACCCCGCCGACCGCCGCGAAGACGAAGGCCGCCCCGGCCTGGACGACCGAGAAGGTCCCGAACACCAGCGCCGCGATCGCCGAGCGGTACAGGATCAGCGCCGTGGCGTCGTTGATCAGGCTCTCGCCTTCGAGGATGGTCACGATCCGGGGGGCCACGCCCAGTCGCCGGAAGACAGCGGTGGCAGCGACCGCGTCGGGCGGCGCCACGATGGCACCGAACGCGAATGCCGCCGCCCAGCCGATCTCGGGCAGCAGGGCATGGGCCACGACGCCGACGACGACCGTCGTGAACAGGACCAGGCCGACCGCCAGCAGGCCGATCGGGCGCAGGTTGGCCTTGAAGTCGCGGATCGGCGTGAAGTACCCCGCGCCGAACAGGATCGGCGGGAGGAACAGGACGAAGACGAGCTCGGGCGGAAGCTCAACCGCGGGCGGCGTGGGAATCGCCGCCAGGATCAGGCCGAGGGCCAGCCCCCCGAGGACCAGGACGATCGGATACGCGACCCCGATCCGGCGGGCCACGAACGCCAGCACCGTGGCGATGACCAGCAGCAGGAGGACCAGCTCGATGGCGGCGGTCGGGTCCATCAGCCGGTCAGCCGCCCGAGCGCCGGGTGGCGATCAGCCCCTCGATGCTGCGGCCACCAGCGGACGCTAGGTGCCGTGCTGCCACGACGCGACGTAGGCCGCCTGCTCGGCGGTCATCGGCTCGAGCTCGATGCCCATCGCGGCCAGCTTGAGTCGGGCGACCTCGGCATCGATGGCCTCCGGGACGACGTAGACCCGGTCCTCGAGCTCGCCGTGGTGCGCGGCGATGTACTCGGCCGAGAGGGCCTGGTTGGCGAAGCTCATGTCCATGACCGCGGCCGGATGACCCTCGGCTGCGCTGAGATTGACCAGCCGACCCTCGGCGATCAGGTTGACCCGCTTGCCGCCGATGTCGAACTCCTGGACGTGGTCGCGGACCTCGCGCACGTGGCCCTCGGCCATCTCGCGCAGGGCGGTCAGGTCCAGCTCGGCGTCGAAGTGGCCGCTGTTGGCCATGATCGCGCCGTCGCGCATCGCCGCGAAGTGCTCGCGCCGGAAGACGTTGAGGTTGCCGGTCGCGGTCACGAACAGCTCGCCCCAGGCGGCGGCCTGGCTGTGGGTCATCACCAGGAAGCCGTCCATCAGCGCTTCCAGGGCGCGGACCGGGTCGACCTCGACCACCGCCACGTGGGCGCCGTGGCCGGCCATCCGGGAGGCGATCCCCTTGCCCACCCAGCCGTAGCCGGCGATGACCACCTGCCGCCCGGCGATGAGGATGTTCGTCGCGCGCAGGATCCCGTCAATCGTCGATTGGCCGGTCCCGTAGCGGTTGTCGAACAGATGCTTGGTCTGGGCCTCGTTGACCGCGACGACTGGAAAGCGCAGGGCGCCGTCAGCGGCCATGGCCTTGAGCCGGATGACCCCGGTGGTCGTCTCCTCGGTCCCGGCCAGGACCTCGGCCACCTGCTCGGGGCGTTCCGCGTGGAGCAGCGACACCAGGTCGCAGCCGTCATCCATGGTCAGCTGCGGGTGGGTGTCGGCGAGCGCGTTGAGATGGGCGTAATACGTGTCCCGATCCTCGCCGCGGCGGGCGAAGCAGGCGATCCCGTAGACCGCCACCAGCGCCGCAGCCACGTCGTCCTTGGTCGACAGCGGGTTCGAGGCGGCGAGGACCACCTCGGCGCCGCCGGCCTTGAGGGTGCGCATCAGGTTGGCCGTCTCCGTCGTCACGTGGAGACAGGCTCCGATCCGAAGCCCGGCCAGCGGGCGCTCGCGCTCGAACCGCTGACGGATCAGCCGGAGGACCGGCATCTCGCGCTCGGCCCACTCGATCCGGCGCACACCCTCGGCGGCCATGGTCAAGTCCGTGACATCGTGCGGCGGAAGGTCGGTGGTCGTGGTCATCGGGACGGGTGCTCCTTGGGCGCGGACAGGAAACGGCGCAGCGGACCGGGCAGTCCGGGCCAGGGCGAGCCCAGCCGGTGGGCCAGGCGCTCTTCGAAGCGGACGTGCTCGACGTAGCCCAGCCGGCGATACGCCTGGAGCGCCGGGGGGTTGTCCGAGCGAACGTTGAGGACGACCTGATCGCAGGTCCGCAGCAAGTCGGCCGTCACCGCGCCGGTCGTGGCCGTGGCGTAGCCTCGGCCGCGGAACTCGTGGTGGGTGAGGACGTTGCCGACGACCGCCAGCCGGGCGTCCTGGCTGATGACGTGAGTTCCGGCGGCCGCCACGAGGCGCCCGCCAACACGCAGCCCGTAGTAGACCCCTCCGGAGATGGCGGAGGCCGGCAGCCACGACGCGAAGCCGAGCTGGTAGAGCCGGTTCAGGTCGGCGATCTCGACTGGCAGCAGGCGGCGAACATCGGCCGGGTAGGGCCGGAAGGTCGAGCGGTCCACCCACATCCGGACCATCGGCGGCCCGGGATCGAGGCGATACTGGCCGGCCACCGCGTCGAGCGAGCCGGGCAGTGCGGCGACGTAGGCCGCCCGCGGCTTGACCACGTCGCGCAGGATCGAATCGATCCCGCCGTCGTTACCCATCACGAACAGGGGCTGCGGCGATAGCCCGGCATACTCGAGGGCCACCGCCACGAGCTCGTCGCCCTCGTAGGCGGCGCCCCACCGGGTCCGGGCGAACTCGCGGTCGTCGAGGTCGCAGATGGCATAGGCGGAGAACAGCCGATCGCGCTCGAGGAAGTCGCGCAGCGCGCGGCGATCGGTGGTCGTCCGGGCGACGACAGCGTCGCGCCCACCGCGGATGGCGATCGTGGCCATCAGGCGTTCACCGCCGACGCGCTCCGCGCTCGCTTGGCCTCGACCGCCGCGGCCAGAGCCGGGCCGAACGGTGCCACGAGCGCACCCTCCTCGGTCACAACGGCCGAAATCAGCTCCGCCGGGGTGACGTCGAAGGCCGGGTTCCAGACGGTGGCCCCGGGCGGCGCGATCCGGACTCCGCCGAAGGCGAGGACCTCGCTCGGCGAGCGCTCCTCGATCGGGATGGCCTGGCCGTCGGGGGTCTCCAGGTCGACCGAACTGATCGGCGCGCAAACGTAGAACGGGACGCGATGTCGGGCGGCCAGGGCGGCCAGGGGATAGGTCCCGATCTTGTTGGCCGTGTCGCCGTTGGCCGCCACCCGGTCAGCCCCGACCAGGACCGCATCGATGGTCCCCGACGCGAGCAGCGCACCCGCCGCGACGTCGGCGATCAGCGTGTACGGCACGCCGGCCTGCTCGAGCTCCCAGGCGGTCAGGCGGGCACCCTGGAGGTACGGTCGGGTCTCGTCCACGTAGACGTGGATCTGGCGCCCGGCATGAACGGCCGCCTGGACCACCCCGAGGGCGGTCCCAAACTGGCCCGCCGCCAACGGCCCCGTGTTGCAGTGGGTGAGGACCCGGAGCGGCCGATCGACGGGGACCGGCAGGCGGGCCAGCCCGTGCTCGGCGAGCAAACTGTGGTCGCGGGTCGCCTCGGCGCAGATGGCGTCGGCCTCGAGCCACAACGCGTCGGCGATGATCGAGCCGTCGTCCTGGAGCGATCCGACCGCCTCCATCCGGGCCAGCATTCGATCCACCGCCCAGCCTAGATTGACCGCCGTCGGCCGGGCGTCGCGCAGGGCGGTGGCCGCGGCCCGGATCGTGGCCCGTCGAGCGAACGGCTTGAGCTCGATCGCGCGACGTGCGGTGAGGGCCAACCCATACGCCGCCGCCTGACCGATGGCCGGAGCACCGCGCACGACCATCTCGCGGATCGCCCAGGCGACATCCGCGCCCGTCCGGCATTCGATCTCGGCGATCCTCGCCGGGAGCTGGCGCTGGTCGACCAGGATGAGCCGGTCGGTGTCCAGTCGAAACGCGGTCCGGAAGCCGCGCGCCGGCCGGTCGCCGAGCGCGGCCGCGTCCTGGTCCGCCGCGAGCTCCGTGGCGATGGCATCCGGATCGAGGATGGCGCTGGCCGCCTGGATCGACTGCTGCTGGAGCGCATTGGCCGCGCCGACGACCGTGGCGGTGGCCTGGAAGACGTCAGCCGCGAGTTGGCGGAAGAATCGCCGCCGACCGACGTCGACGCCCGCCGGCGCGGCGCCGTCGACTTCGGTGCGAGCGTCCGGGCTGCCTTCGGCCATGGTCGGGCTCAGTACCGAATGACGCTCTCGACGCGATGGCCCTGGAGCCGGTCGCGACCCTTGAGGAAGTCGAGCTCGACCAAGAATCCCAGGCCCACGACCTCGCCCTGCAGCCGCTCCACCAGCTCGATCGTCCCGTGGACCGTCCCGCCGGTGGCCAGCAGGTCGTCGACGATCAGGACCCGCTGGCCCGGCTCGATGGCGTCGCGATGGATCTCGAGCGTGTTCGAGCCGTACTCGAGGGCGTATTCGACGGTGATCGTCTCGGCCGGGAGCTTGCCCAGCTTGCGCACGGGGACGAGGCCAGCGCCGAGCTGGTAGGCCATCGGAGCGCTGAAGATGAACCCGCGCGACTCCATGCCCACGACCAGGTCGATCTTCTCGTCGCGATACGGAGCGAGCATCAGGTCGATCGCCGCACGATAGGCCTCGGGATCCTTGAGCATGGTCGTGATGTCATAGAACAAGATCCCGGGCTTGGGAAAGTCCGGGATCTCGCGGATCTTGGCACGCAGATCCTCGGCGGTCGCGGTCATTCGAGAAGCGCTCCTCAGGGCGGCCACGATGGCAGGCGCCAGTCTACCCCAGCCGCGCTTCGTTTCCGGGAGCCACAGGGTTGTGTCGCCGGTCGTCCAGCCGACCGGCCAGGGCCATCCCGAGGAGGCCCACGAGGGCACCCGCCGCGAAGGCGCCGGCCAGGCCGACCCACGTGTCGAAACCGGACCGGGCACCGAACGCCAGAAGCGCGCCACCGACCCCGGTCCCGAGCGCCGTGCCGAGGACGTCGCTCAGCTGGAGCCCCGAGGTCGCCGTCCCCTCGGCGCCGGGTGTCGCCTCGCGTAGCACGGTCAGCGACAGCGGTGAGTAGGACAGGCCCATGCCCAGGCCGGCGACCGTCCAGGCGAGCAGCCCGACGACCACCGGCACCTCCGGCGACAGCACCAGGGCGAAGGCGACGATCCCCATGACGACCACGGCGAAGCCGGTCCCGACCAGGCGTCGGACGCCCCAGCGGTCGATCCGCCGGGCCTGGATCCAGGCCCCCGCGGTCCACGACAGCGTGGCCCCGGTGAGGGCGATCCCGGCGATGGCCGGACCGAGCCCGCGCCACTCCTGGAGAGCCAGGGGAACGTAGGCATCGGCACAGAAGAAGGTGAAGGTGAGCAATCCGCGCAGGAGGACGGCCGCCGGCAGCCCGCGAACGGCGCGCAGGGTCCCGACCGGAGTGAGGCGGCTGAAGGCCGGCAGGACCAGGACGAGCCCGAGGATTGCCAGCGGGGCACCCGGGACGAGCGTGCCACTGGTCAGCCCGGCCACCAGCAGCCCGGCTCCCGCCGCCAGAACGAGCCCGATCGGCAGGCGCCGGCGCATGGCCAGGCCGTTGTCCCGCCCGTTCGCAGCCGCGTCCCCCGTTGTCGCGCCGACCGGCACCGCCGACCGGATCGCCGGGAGGACGATCGCCCCGGCCGCGGCGATGAGCGGCAGCAGGCCGAGGAAGACCGCCCGCCAGGTGGTCAGCTGGGCGACCGCCCCGGCGACCGCCGGGCCGATGACGCCGGGCAGGACCCAGGCCGTCGACAGGACCGCGAACATCCGTGGCCGCAGGTCATCCGGAAGCGCGCGCCCGATGCTGACGTAGGCAATCGGCGGGATGGCCCCGGCACCAAGCCCCTGCAGGAAGCGCCCCGCCACCAGGACGGCCATCGACGGAGCCAGACCGCCGACGATCAACCCGATGGAGAACAGCACCAATCCGGCGGCGAGCGGGCGCACCAGCCCGCCCCGGTCGATCAGGCCACCGACCACGACGATCCCGATGAGCGTGCCCAGGAAGAACGCCGAGAAGACCCAGCCGTAGAGCTCGAGGCTGCCCAACTCGCGCGCCACGAGCGGCATCACGGTGGATACGGCCAGCGCTTCGAACGCGACCAGGGTGATGGTCATCACCAGGCCCGCGGTCAGCGCCCGGCGTCCGGGGGAGAACAGCCCACCGAGCTCGGCCAGGTCGGTCAGCGGCTCGTCGCCGGGCCCGTCGATGGGGATCTCGCCCGCGGCGTAGCCCGACTTGCCCGTGCTCAACCGATGCCCTGGCCCCGGAGCCTGGGCAGGGCCGCCAGGACCGCCAGGCTGTGGACCCACAGGATGGGCATCGCCAGGGGCATGGCCAACGCCATCAGCCAGCGCCGATCCTGGCGCGCGCCCCACGCGATCAGGCCCAGGGCGACCACCATCCGCAGCGCCAGCGGGATGCCGATCTCAGCACCCCACAGGTTGGGCTGGGCGCTTCGAACCAGCAGGTGCGCGGTCCACTGGGCCCACAGGTCCGGCGTCACGACGACCGTCGGCAGGCACACGAGCGCGACGGTGGCCGCCAGGATCCCGACGGCCCGCCAGTCGCGACGGAGAGCCGGCCACAGGCCGACGACGCCGGTGGTGACCTTGGCCAGCCCAACGAACGCCCAGGCCGGGGTGGCTCGGAAGCCCGCGACGAGCGCGACCGCGATGAAGAGATGGACATTGCCGTGATAGAGCTCGCTGGTGACCGGCGGGAAGAGCAGCCACGCGAGCGCCCAGCGACGGGTCAGCCACACCAACGCGGCGGCACCCAGCGCGGTCCACGCCCAGTAGCCGATCTCGAAGGGGACCAGACGAAGTGGGGCGAACAGCCAGATGAACGGCGGCGGATAGTGGAAGGCTCCAAAGCCAGCCGTGATCGAGTACGGATGGGCGAGATCGACGGCCCAGTAGGCGTAGAAGTCGAACCCGTGGCCCGGTGTCGTGAGCAGCCAGGCGAGTGGAACCAGACCGCCCACCGACGCCACGATCCAGCCCGCTCGCCGAACGAAGGGCGTCGCGGCCGGCAGGCTCAAGGAAGTCAGTCTATCGACGGCCATCGGAGGTCAGCCGCGCGACGATCGACTGAGTCAGCGGCCACGCTTTGGACGGGTCGCGTGGCAGCCGGATCCGGACTTGGTTCGTGGCAAAGGTCAGGTCGCCGGGCCGGACCCCCGGCAGCCCCAGCGCGGCGGCTCGCTCGCCACCGCCGAGCGGAGTGAGCAGGCCGATCGCCGTTGCGCGTGACAGGCCGGCGCCGAAGCGGACGACCAGCTGACCGTCCTCCCGGGAGATCGACGACACGCCCGCGGACTCGGCGGCCAGCCGCAGCTCGGCGACCTCGACCAGCCGGACCACCGGAGGCGGCATCGGGCCGAAGCGATCGGTGGCTTCCTGGCGGAACGCGGCGACGTCGCCGGTGGTCCTGGCCCGGGCGAGCCGGCGATAGAGCTCCAGCTTCTGGGCCTCGTCGGGGACGTAGTCGTCGGGCAGGTGGGCGTCGACGGGGAGATCGAGGACGGCGCCCGGTCGCTCGACCGCCGGCGCACGGCCCTCGTGCCTGGCCTTGCTCTCCTCGACGGCTTCGCTGAGGAGGCGCGAATACAAGTCGAAGCCGACGGCGGCCATGTGCCCCGACTGCTCGCCGCCCAGGATGTTGCCGGCGCCGCGGATCTCCAGGTCCGACAGGGCGATCTGGAACCCCGCCCCGAGCTCCGACGCGTTGAAGATCGCCTGGAGCCGCTTGCGGGCCTCGTCGCTGAGGCGTTCGCGCCGGCGATAGAGCAGGTAGGCGTAGGCCCGCCGGGACGAGCGCCCGACCCGGCCGCGGAGCTGGTACAGCTGGGCCAGCCCGAGGGTGTCGGCCCGGTCGATGACGATGGTGTTGGCGTTGGGGATGTCAAGCCCGGATTCGATGATCGTGGTGCAGACCAGGACGTCGGCCTCGCCACCGGCGAAGGCGAGCATGACCTTCTCGAGGGCGCCCTCGGCCATCTGGCCGTGACCGACCACGAAGCGGACGCCCGGCAGCATCCGGCGGAGCTGCTCGGCCTGGGCCTCGATGGTCTCGACGCGGTTGTGGACGTAGAACACCTGCCCGCCCCGGTCGAGCTCGCGCAGGATCGCGTCGCGCACGAGCCCGGCCGAGGCCTCGGCCACCCGTGTCTGGATCGGCAGCCGATCCTCGGGCGGCGTCTCGATGACGCTCAGGTCGCGGATTCCGGCCAGTGCCAGGTTGAGCGTCCGCGGAATTGGCGTGGCCGATAGCGTCAGCACGTCGACCTCGTTGCGCAAGCGCTTGAGGCGTTCCTTGGCGGCGACCCCGAAACGCTGCTCCTCGTCGACCACGACGAGGCCGAGGTCGCGGAAGCGGACGTCCTTGGACAGCAGCCGGTGCGTGCCGATGACCAGATCGACCGACCCGTCAGCCAGCCCGGCGGTGGTGGCCGCCTGGTCCTTTTCGGACACGAACCGCGACAGGAGGCGGACCGTCATCGGGAAGGCCGCGTAGCGCTGGCCAAACGTCTGCAGGTGCTGGGCCGCGAGGACCGTCGTGGGCACGAGCACGGCGACCTGCTTGCCGTCCTGGACGGCCTTGAACGCAGCCCGGATCGCGACCTCGGTCTTGCCGTAGCCGACGTCGCCGACCACCAGCCGGTCCATCGGCCGGCCGGCCTCCATGTCGAGCTTGGTCTCGGCGGCCGCCCGGAGCTGATCGGCCGTCTCCTCGTATGGGAAGCTCGCCTCCATCTCGGACTGCCAGGGCGTGTCCGGTGCGAAGGCGTGGCCGCGGGCCGACGTCCGCGCCGCGTACAGGGCGAGGAGCTCCTCGGCCAGGTCGTCGACGGCGCGCTTGACCCGCTGTTTCGTGCGCAGCCAGTCGGTGCCACCCAGCCGGCTCAGCTGGGGGCGCTCGGCACCCGAGTAGCGGCTGACCCGCTGGATCTGCTCCACCGGCACGTAGATCCGGTCGCCCGCCGCAAAGCTCAGCTCGAGGTAGTCGCGTTCCTCCCCCGCCCCGCCGCGTCGGAGCATCTGCTCGTAGCGGGCGATCCCATGATCGATGTGGACGACCAGGTCCCCCGGCACCAGCCGCTCGAGGATGTCGCGCGGCACGACCCGGCGCATGGCCTTCGGCCGGCGCACCCGGACCGAGCCGAAGAGCTCGCGGTCGGTGATGAACGCGACCCCGTCCGGACCGCCGATGAAGCCGCCGTTGAGGCTCCGTTCGATGAGCGCGACGGCCCCGGGCGGCGGGGCCGCATCCAGCGTTCCCACGGCGGCCACCGGGCGACCGGCCTCGCCCAGCAGCTCGGACAGTCGGGCAGCCTGATCCGAGGCCAGCACGATGCGCTGGCCGTCCTCCGCCCAAGCCGAGACCGCGTCGGTCAGTCGGCCGGTTCGCAGCCCGGTGACGCTCGGCTCGCGCCAGCCGAACAGGTCGCCCGAGCTCAGGCCGCCACCGGCGATCGCCTCGCTCGCCTCGGACTCCCAGGTCAGCTCGAGGGTCCGGCCACCGAGCAACCGGGACTTCCAGTCGCGTGGCCCGAGATACGTCGTTGGCCAGTCCCGGGGCAGGTCACCGGCGGCGACCAGGTCGGCCCGCCGCTCGTCGGCCTGGCGCCACAGGAAGGCGCCGGCTTCGGCGATGTCGCCAGGCTCATCGAGGACCAGGAGCGTGCCCGGCTCGAGATGGTCGAGCCCGGTCGCCGGGCAGACGACCCCGGCCCAGATCTCGGCCGCATCGCCCGCATCGAGGGCACGGGTGGCCGTTGACGCGGACTCGGGCGCGGACGCGCTCGGTCCGGCCGCCCGTCCTGGTCCCTCGTCGGCCTGCCGCTCGAACCGGGCCAGGTCCTCGGCCAGCCGGTCCGGGAGTCGCGCGGTCGACCGCCGCAGCCGGCCGCGAAGCTCGCCGGCGCCACCGCGCGGGAGCAGGAACTCGCTCGCCGGAAGGAGTGTGGCGGTGGTCGCCGGGCCGACCGTCCGTTGGTCGGTCGGATCGAAGCGACGCAGCGAGTCGACCTCGTCACCGAAGAAATCGATCCGGACCGGCAGGGACTCGCCCGGCGGGAACACGTCGACGATGCCCCCCCGCCGGGCGAACTCGCCCCGACCGGCGACCTCCACGGTCGGCTGATAGCCAAGGTCGAGCAGCTCGCGCAGGAGCTCGTCGAGACCGATCCGGGCGCCCGGGGCCAGGGTCCGCGGCGCGACCGGCAGGTCATCCGGGTCGATCGTCCGCTGGAGGAGGGCCTGGACGCTGGCGACGAGGATCCGGGCCCGACCCGATCGCCAGGCGGCCAGGGCCGCGACGCGAGCGGCGGTCTCGTCGGCGACGAGCTCGCTTCGTTCGTAGGCGAGCGCGGTCCGGGGCTCCAGGACGGCGACGGCATCGGCGTCGCCCAGCCACGCGCCGAGCTCTTCCGCCACACGATCGCCGATCTCCGCGTCGCGGGCGATCCAGACCAGCCGCTCACCGCCGTCGACGAGCGCGACGGCCGCCGCGAGGTAGCTCTTGGCACCGTGAGGGACCGCGGTCAGACCGGCGTGCCGGCCGTGCTTGGGGACCTCGTCGGCGGGCCCGCCCAGACGCTCCCGCAGCGCGTCGAAGGAGCCGGTCGCCGCGAGCAGTGGCGGCAGGACAGCCAGGTCGGGCAGCCGCCGCCGGGACCGCGGGGTCAGGACCGTGGGGCTGGCGGCTGGCTGGGCATCATCGGGACGTCGAGCGTCCTGGGCCCGCTGGGCGTCCTCGACCTCGCGATCGACCTCGGCGACGTCGAAGTCCACGGCCTCCTCGGTCGAGACGCCATGCCGAGCCACGAACTCATCGGCGAGGCGCTCCCCGAGACGGCGTTCGGCGCCGCGCTTGCCACGCAGCGGTGGGGTGGTCATTCGCGCTCGTCCTTCGCCGGCCGAAGCCGGCGCCAGCCCGTGCGCGCCCGGCGGACGCCGTCGGGGCCGGGTGGTCCGTCGACCTCGCCCGGCGGCGCCACGAGCTGGTCGTCCGCCGCGCGCAGCTGGAAGTTGTTGTAGCGATTGGCGGCCTTGTTGGTGCCCTCCCGCGCCCACAATTCGACGGCGTCGGCGGCCACGTCCAGGAGCTCGTCGAGGCGCTGTCGCTCATCCGGCGCGAAGGTGCTCAGCACGTGGTCGACGGCGTTCCGATCCGGCTCACCGATGCCGATCCTGAGGCGGCTGAACTTCTCGGTCCCGAGCTCGTCGATGATCGAACCGAGGCCGTTGTGGCCGCCCGGCCCGCCGCCCTCGCGAAAGCGCAGCTTGCCAAAGGGCAGTGCGAAGTCATCGGCGATGACGAGCAGCTCCGAATGGAGCGTGTGGTCGCGGCCAAGGACCTTGCGCACGGCCAGCCCCGACTCGTTCATGAAGGTCAGCGGCTTGACCAGGGTCAGGTCGAGGCCGTGGAAGCGACCCTGGACGATCCTGGATGCGTCGCGCTCGCGTCCCTTGCCGTCCCAGCCGGCACGATCGGCAACACGGTCGATCACCATCCAACCCACGTTGTGGCGAGTCTTGGCGTAGGCCGATCCCGGATTGCCCAGTCCGACGACGATCTTCACCAGCGCTCGGATACCTCCGTCCATCGCGTCCATCGCGTCCACGTCATCGCGTCCGTGGCCCGGCTCGGCCAGGCACGCGCCGTCGACTCCTCCGCAGCACGCCGAACGAGGCCCGATCCCGTCTGGGAGGGCCCGCGCCGATGGTATCAGCCATGCCATAAGCCGCGGGTAACGCCCGGGTATCAGGCTAGACGGGCGCCGTTTGGCGCGGCCCCGCCAGGCCCGGTCCGCCCTGTCCCCCCCGTCCCCCCTGTCCGCCCTGTCCGCCCTGTCCGCCCTGAGATTTCGTTTCCTCCATGAAGTACCGGAGTGAACCACAAGATGGAAACGTTTCTGGCAGCGATGTCTCCCGAACCGGCGCCGTCGACAGGCTTGGCGTCCGCTTCGGCCGCGAACCCCGGCCCCACGATCGCGACGGCCCCGGCCCCCACGTTCCAGCGGTCGTTGCCTGCACTGCTGCTGGTCGGGCACCTCGAGATGCGCCGGTTGCTGGAGCAGCGTCTCGAAGCGACGGGGCTGAATGCGCTCGAGGCCGTCGTGATCCGGACGCTTCTCATCAATCGGAACCCATCAATCGGTGACCTCCGTGAGGCTCTGGCACTGCCGGCGTCCACCGCGACACACGTCATCGACCGGCTCTGCGATCGCGGGTGCGTGCGCCGGGAGACTGGGTTTGACCGGAGGGTGGTCTTCGTCAGGCTCAGCGGTGTCGGAGCCGAGGTGGCACGGATGGTCCACGAGACCATTACCGCGCTCGACCGGGAGGTCTACGCGACCGCGGATGCGCAGCCACGACATCTGACATCGGTGGTCGATGCGATCGAGCTCCTGGCGTCCCGTGAGCGACGCCTGGCGATCAGAGGCCGCTGACGACCGCGAGCACCTCCTCCTCGAGGCGTCGCATCGCCGCCCCTTCGGCCGGATCGGCGTGGTCCCAGCCGCAGACGTGGAGCGTTCCGTGGGTGACCAGCAGGCGCAGCTCGTCGGCCGGCGACCATCGGGCATCGCCGGTCCAGCCACCACGCCCCGACTGGGCCTGGTCGATCGCCCGCTCGACCGACACCACGATGTCGCCCAGGTGGACGCGGATGCCCGGTGGCAGGGCGAACACCGCCGGATCGCCTGCGGCGTGCGGCACGCCACCGACAGCCGGTCGGCGGTCGACGCCCACGACGCCCTCGCGGCCGGGGAAGGCCTCCGGCGCCAGGAGCGGGAACGACAGCACGTCCGTCGGGCCGTCCTGGCCCATGTGCGTCGCATTGAGTGCGGCGAGGGCGCGATCGTCGCTGAGGGTCAGCCCGATCGAGGCGGGCGATGGCGCGCCCCCGGCGACCAGGGCACGGGCCACCGCGCGCGCCAGCGCGATGCCGGATACCAACCTCGGGACGCCCGCCCCGAGCGTGAGATCCACCCGCCAGGGCGGCAGGTAGATCGGGTGCGGATCAGCCAGCGTCGGGTCCCGCTGCGGCATCCCGACCAGCGTCCCCACCGGCGTCACCACCGGCGGCCGCCGCCCGGCGCGTCTCGAGCTCCACGATCTTGCTCTGCGGATAGGCGATCCGCTGGTGGTACATCCCCAGCAGCTGGGCCACGAACGCCTCGCGGATCCGCTCGACGTCGCGCAGGGTCAGGTCGCACTCATCGAACTGGCCGTCGTGGAGTCGCTCCTCGATGATCCGCGAGACCATCGCCCGGATCGCGGGCTCGTCGCGCGACGCCAGGGAGCGGACCGACGCCTCGACACCGTCGGCCAGCATGATCAGGGCCGCCTCGCGCGTCTGGGGCTTGGGGCCGGCGTGGCGGTAGCGCATCGGGTCGACGGCATTGGCCGCCTTCTCGCCGTCGGCCGTGGCCAGACCGCCGTACGGCGCCGCCGCGAGCTCGCGGGCCTTGGCGTAGAAGTAGCTGATCAGGGC
>JAXDKT010000034.1:0-20600 GCA_034666965.1 Chloroflexota bacterium
CGCGCCGGCGGGCGAGGTAGATGAGCTCGACGTCGAAGACGATGCTGGTGATTCGCTGGGCCGCGAACAGGTCCCGCGCGGCGGCTCGCGAGAACCCCTTGAACCCGCACTGCGTGTCGCGAACGGGCCCGGTGACCCAGGCCGCGGCGAGGGAATGGAACAGCCTGCCCAGGAGGCGCCGGAACGCGGGTTGGGTCCGGCGCATGTCCGATCCGTCGGTCTGGATCCGGCTGCCGAGGGCCACATCGGCCGTGCCCAGGGCGGCGACCAGGCCCGGGATCTGATCGGGCGGCGTGGCCATGTCCGCGTCGGTGAAGATCACGATGTCGCTGTCCGCTGCCAGCATCCCCGTCCTGACCGCGGCGCCCTTGCCGCCATGGGGCACGGTCAGCAGGTCGAGCCAGGCGCCGCGCCAGGGGTTGGCCGATCCCGCAGCGCGGACCTCGGCCGCCGCCTCGGGCCGGGCCCGGACGAGGTCGGCCGTGGCATCCGAGCTGCCGTCGTCGACGACCAGGACCCGCACGGCGTCGGGCAGGTTGCTCGAGTCGGGCGCCCCCTCGCGTGGCGGCCCACCTCGGCGGCGCAGGTAGCCGAACAGCTCGTCCAGGGCCGGCCCAAGGCGGGTCTCCTCGTTGTACGCGGGCAGGACGAGGGTCAGCGAATCGAACGACGCCAGGCTGGCCAGGTGGTCATTCATCGGAGGGCGGTCTAGGGCCTCGCCGAGAGCTGCCGGAGCAGCCCCGGGCCCACTTCCGGCGATTCGCCGCCAAAGGCGTGGCGAAGGAGGAAGTATTCGGGCAGCGGCCGGTCGTCGGTGATGAGCGGACCGTCGCCCGCGACCCGCGCGACGTCGTTCCCCGAGATCCAGACCAGCGCCGGGATCCGCCTCGCCCAGCCCGCGGCATCGTGCTCGGGCGAGTCGTACGCCGACGACAGGTCCTCGGTCACGCCCGGTCGCGCGAGGACGGCGGCGATGTTCGCCGGATCGAACGTGATCGGCTTCTCGGAACCGAGCATGAACAGGCCGAAGCCGCCCGGCCCGAAGGCGATGAGCACCTCCGGATAGACCGCTCGGAACGAGCGGACGTGCGCCTGGAACTCGTCGAGCCGCTGGCCGCCCCAGGGGACCCACTGCATCATCACCCCGCCCGCGTTCAGGCGGGCTTTGCCGGCCGCGTAGTACTCCTCGGACGAGATCACCGACACGCCCGCGCTCTCGATCGGCGGCGGCGGGTCGGTCACGATGATGTCGTAGTGGCGGTCGGTCAGCTCGATGTGATTCCGGCCGTCGGCGACGATCACGTGCCCGGCGGGGTTGGCCAGGACGCTGGCGGCATCGTCGTAGTAGATGCCGAACATGCCGGGCACGGACGGGACCAGCTCGACGGCATCGGTCTTGAGCCCGGCGAGCACGGCGCCGCGGAACGCCGAGCCCATCCCGAACGCCACCACGGCGGCCGTCTTCGACTCCGGGCGGGCGATCAGGGGCAGGATCGGCATCAGCTTGGCATCGACGGTCAGCAGGGTCATCGCCGTGCCGGTCACCCACAGGTGCTTGAAGCCGTTGCTGTCGACGCCCGCCTGGACGGACGCGATCTCGTCCTCGGCCGACCGGACGATCGTTCCGCCGGCCCGCTCGATCCGGACCATCGACGGGTCGACGAAGAAGCGCCCGGCCCCGATCGCGACGACGAGCGCGACGACGACGACGGTCCCGGCGCTGGCGATGACCATCCGCGTCAAGCGCTGGATCAGGCCACCGCGGAGCGCGAGGATCACCGCCAGGCCCGCATTCAGGATCGCGATCAGGCCCAGCGCCGCGGGTGAGCCGATCAAGGGGATGATCGCGAACGGCACCACGAAGGTGCCCAGGATCGCCCCCAGCGTGTTCGCTGAGAGGAGCAGGCCGGCCCGGCTGCCGACCTGGTCGTCGCTGCCGGCGACGAGGGCCGACGCGGCGGGGAAGCTGAGGCCCATCACGAACGTCGCCGGCAGGACCACCAGCGCGCTGGTTCGGAAGAACGGGCCGGATAGGGCGTCGGGCGACTTGGCCAGGTCCAGGACCCCGGTCGAGGCCTCGGGGATGATCAGGATCCCTCCCACAGCGGCCAGGACCGCGGTGGCCAGCTGGGCGACGGCCAGCAGCCCGACCGTGCTCCGAATACGTGGACGGATCGCGTCGAAGACGATGGCGCCCAGCGCGATCCCGGTCAGGAACAGGACCAGGATCATCGTGAAGACATAGGTGAAGTTGCCCGTTCCCGAAGCGAGCAGGCGGGTCCACAGGGTCTGATAGCCGAGCGAGGTCAAACCCGAGACGCAGGCCACCAGCAGACCGAGCCTGAGCGTGGTCGACGAGCCGAAGCGCGTGCCCCGCAGGGGCGGCGTCGACGGCGAGACCGGTGGCGGCGACAGTGGCGCGGTCGGCAGGGGCAGGGTCGCGCTCATTGGTGGGGCCTGCGTCTGCGCCGCAGCGGGCGTCGCCTCCGGCCGCCGATCGAGGACGATCGACGCGATCCCGGCTAGCCCGGAACACGCCGCCCCGACGAGGAGCGTGCCGGTCAGCCCGAGCAGCTCGATCAGGATGAACCCGGCCAGGATCGTCCCGGCGATCGCGCCCAGCGTGTTGGCCGCGTACAGCTGGCCGAAGGCCTCGGTCAGGTGCGCGGCGTTCCGGGTGAGATAGCGGGTCAGCGTGGGCAGGGTGGCGCCCATCAGGATCGTGGCCGGGCCCAGCGCGGCCAGAGCCAGGACGAACCGGACCAGCGCCAGCAGCCCGGGGCTGGCCTCGAGCGAGTTGAACGCGCCGCGGTAGACCTCGTGCAGCAGCCGGAACGTGACCGGGGTCAGGACGACGACGACCACCAGGATCAGCTCGAGGATTCCGTACAGCCGAAGGGGCCGGCGGATCCGGTCCGCGAGACGTCCGCCCAGGGCGCTGCCGATCGCCATCCCACCGAAGAAGCCGGTCAGGATGGCCGAGACCGCCTGGGTCGTGTTGCCGAAGACGAGGACCAGCTGGCGCGCCCAGACCACCTCGTACATGAGCCCGGCCGCGCCGGACAGGATGAAGATCCCGAGCACGACCGGGAGGCGTACCGCCGATCGGTCCATCAGGCTCGCGACCATGCACGGCCAGCTCGGTCCAGTGTCAGTGCCATTCGGGGCAGACCGTCCGCGACCAGGAGGACGAGGAGCGCCACCAGGCCCAGCGACGGGATCGCCCGGTTGACGATCCAGGCCAGGTCGCCCAGGGCCGGCTGATCGCCCGCGAACATCGCCAGGTAGGGGATCAGAAGCAGCGCCGGGCGTTTGGTATGCCGGACCGCGAGCAGGAGAGGCAGGACCAGGATCGCGAGGTAGTGGTGATAGAGGGCCGGGGCAATCGCGATCGAGCCGGTCACGGCCAAGGCGAATCCGGCGCCGTCGTCGAGCCGCCGCGCGGCCCAGGCCAGCACGCCGACGATCAGCAGGACGACCGCCACCCGCGCGATCGGCGCGCCGACCAGGCTGCCAACCCAGACCGCCGGCGCGAGGGTGTCGTAGACGTCGACCGGTGGTCCCAGGTTGGCCAGGACGCGGGGGTAGTCGAGCCACGGCTGGAGACCGGTGACCGGCAATGTGACGGCGGCGAGGACCGCGAAGGCGATGACCGACCAGAGCGCTGCCCTGGTCCGCCCGGTCAGCACCAGCCAGACGACGATCAGCGCGGGAAACACCTTGATCAGGCTGGCCACGCCGACCGCGACGCCGGCCAGGATCTGACCGCGGGAGTCGCCTCGGTTGGCCAGCCGGATCCCCCACCAGCTCAGGGCCAGCAGACCGAGCACCAGGACGTGGACGTTGCCCATCACCAGTTCGCCGACGACGGGCGGGAAGGCAAACGCGGCCCCGACCCAGACCAGGCGCCGTCCGTCGGACGGCAGCCGCTCGAGCCGGGCGATTCCCACGGCGACAAGGGCCACGATCACCGCCCCGATGAATGCCCAGACCCACATCGCCGCGCGATAGTCGGTCGGGAAGGCGGCCGCCAGCGGGGTGACCACGACGGCCAGGAAGGGCGGGTAGAGATACAGGTACTGCTGCTGCGGGCTGTACGTGCCCAGGAGCTGCTGCGCCTGGTAGATCGGCCGGCCATTGAGCACGTCACCGGCCGCAGTCCAGTACGCCGAGAAGTCGTAGCCCCACTGGATCTGCTGGGTGAATAGCGCGAACTGGAGGACACGGAAGGCGAGCACGAGCACGAGCAGCAGGATCACGATCACGAGCTGGAATCGAGGCTCCGACAGGCGACGCAGGCCGTAGCTGGTTCCGAGCACGCCGGCGCGACCGGAGCTCACAGGTTGTAGGCCCAGTAGACGCCCAGCAGGTTGACCACGATACCGAACACGATGAGCAGCTTGCCCCAGGCCGGCAACCCGGCACGAGCGACCGCAAGTCCCACCAGGGCCATGACGAACGGAATGGAGTCGAGCGCGTAGCGATAGCCGTATTGGAGCCACCCACCTCCGTAGTAGAGCAGGCTCGGGACCAGGACGGCGAGGGCCGTCAAGCCCAGAGCGATGGTCATCCGCGACCGCCAGTTCGCGCGCAGGGCGAGGAGGAGACCGGGGCTCGTCAGCAGGATCGACATGCCCAGGCCGTCGGGCCTGGGTGGGAACACCAGGTGAAGGCCGTCGGCATCGCGCACGAAGAACGTCGGCAGGTGGGTCAGCAGGTAGTCGAGATTCGTGCCCAGGTGGCTCACCGAGAACAGCCCCCGCTGGCGCTCGAACTCGAGGAAGGGCGGCAGCGAGGCCAGGGCGTACCCGGACTCGAACGGTGAGCCGAAGCGAACCGCGTTGTACCACAGCGCGAACAGCACGGCCGGCGCGATCCCGACGGCATACCACGCCCAGCGTCTCCAGGGCCATGACCGCGGATCCCGCCAGCGTGAGCCTTCCTTCTGGGCCAGGATCCAGGCAAAGAATGGCGCGGCCAGCGCAAGCGGAGCCCGGGACAGGAAGCCGGCACCGACCAGGAGGCCCAGCAGCCAGCCGCGTCGCCGTCCGAACGCCTCGATCAGGGCGGCAAGGGTGACCAGCGCCGCAATGAGGTGACCGGTGTGCCAGACCCCGCCTCGAGTGGTCACCCACCAGATCGGGGTGCTGAACCCGAACAGGAGGACGAGCCACATCCGATCGGCGATCGCGCGCACGCCGACCCGCCCGAGCAGCCACCAGCACAACCCGACGTCGACCGCTGCGATCGCGGAATCGATGACCTGTTCCCAGCGGTCGAGGCTGGCCGGACCGAAGACCGCCACGAGCGGGGTCAACGCGATGGCCGGGAACGGCGCAAACGGCACGTAGACCCGGCCGTCGAGGATCACGTTGTCCCACGGTCCGAATGGATGGTCGAGGTAGACCCGTCCGTGGAGAAAGGCGTCGGCAAGGTAGAAGAAGTCGGGACGACCCGCATCGAAGCGGAAGGCGCAGACGAGGAAGAGGGCAAACGCCAGGGCCACCAGGGCGATGCCGGTGGCGAGGACACGTCCCTCGCCGATCTCGGGCGCGGCGCCCCCGCCTGGTCGAGGCTGCATGGCCGAAGGCTAACAAGTCGGAGTGGGCGCCGGATGGGCCGCATCGTCGGGTCGTAGACTCCGGCCGTGCGCACCACGTCCGGCCAACGGACCGACGAGCCGCTCGACTGGCGGACCGTCATCCCGACGATTGCGGCCGTGTTCGTGGCCAGTCGCGTGCTCCTGATCGTGGTCGCCAGCCTGGTCGAGGCGTACGTTCCCCTGACGGATCCGACCAAGGCCTGGTCCAGCGCCCCGATCCTGACCAGCCTGACCACATCCGATGCCGTGTACTACCTGGGCATCGCCGCGAACGGCTATCACGTCCTGCCTGTCAGCGGTCCGTACCACGACTACGTCTTCTTCCCGCTCTATCCGCTCCTCGTCCGTCTCGCCTCGGTCCTCACCCTGGGCGACATCGCCGTGGCCGGTGTCCTCGTCGCAAATGGCGCGTTCCTGGTCGCCCTCGTCCTGCTCTACCGGTTGATGACGCGCTACCTGGACCACGACACCGCAATCCTCGCGATCGTGTTCCTGGTCACCGCACCGGGCTCGGTGGCCTTCGCGATGGCCTACAGCGAGGGGCTATTTCTGCTCCTGGTGATCGCCGCGTTCCTGGCCGCAGAGGGACGCCGCTACCCGTTGATGGGCCTGGTCTATGGCCTGGCGGCCTTGACCCGATTGCCGGGCCTGTTCCTGGCCATCCCGCTCGTGCTCCAGCTGGTCGCGGACGGCGGCCGGCGCCCGACCCGGCACTGGCTGTGGCTGCTGGCCGGACCGCTTGCGCTGGCCTGCTTCTACGCCTATCTCGGGGTGCTGACCGGCGATCCGCTGGCGAACCTGCACGGCCAGGCGGCCTGGGACGCACCCGCGATGGCCCCCGCCACGGGCGGATCGATCGAGACGAGATCCGATCCGCTGTTCCTCATCCTCGCCGCGGTCCTGATCGTCTACGCCTTTCTGTTCGTCTATGCCCGGCCCGACCGGACCCCGATACCACATGCCGCCTGGGCCGTGACGGTCTTCGCCAGCGTCTTCGTCGGAGGACGGATCCTGTCGGCACCCCGCTACCTCGTCGTCGCCTGGCCGTTTGCCGGCTGGCTCGCCGGCCGACGCGCCGGATGGTTCCGCGCGGCGTGGCCGATCGTCTGGCTCGGGTTGTTTGGGCTGTTCGCGTTCCTCAACTTCACGACGACCCTGGCGCCGTGATCGCGCGCGCTTTCGACCCGTCGGGCCAGCCCGATCGAATGCTGCGCGGCGCGCTGTGGATCATGACCGGGATCGTGGTGGTCCTGGCGGTCAGGGACCTTCTGGCTGCGTATCCGGTCGGGGTCGACGTCGAGATTCCGCTGCGCGCCGCCCGTCGCTGGCTGGACGGTGGTCAGCCGTACCTGGCCGCCAGCTTCCAGGCCCCAGTTGGTCCCGACCTGCCCTTCTTCTACCCGCCCTTCGTGCTGCCGGTCATCGCTCCCCTGGTGCTCCTGCCGGGCGGTCTGGTCGTCGCCGGCTGGCTCGCGGCGGGGGTGGCCGCGGCGGCCTGGACCTGCCGCCGGCTGTCGATCCCATGGCGGTGGCTGCCGTTCGTGCTGCTCTGGCCGCCCTTCTTCGAGGGTCTCATCGGCGGAAACATCCAGGTCGTCCTGTTCGCTGCGTTCGTCGGGCTCCTGTACCGAAGGCCGGCGGCGAAGGCGGCATTCAATCCGACCGAGCGGCTCGTGGGCGAGGACAGCCGGCCGGCCTGGCTGGACGGCCTGCTGGCGGTCGTCAACGGCGCGATGAAGCCGGCCCAAGCTCACCCCTGGTTCCTCGTCTTGCGCCGGCGACCACGGGCCGCCCTGCTGGGTGCCGGGATCGTCGTCATCGTCATCGCCATCAGCCTGGTCCTGACGGGACCGGGCCTCTGGTTCGATTGGTTTGCGCAGCTCGCGCGCGGCTCCGATCCGGACTGGCCCCTTGGCGGGGCCGGACTGACCCACGGTTTGCCGGCCAGCGCCAGTGTCCTGCTCGCGGCGGCGACCATGATCGCTGCACTTGCGCTACCGCAGCGCGGGGCGGTCGCCTGGCTCGGGATCCTGATGATCGTCGGGAGTCCCAGCCTGCGCATGTTCGGGTTGCTGTTGCTGCTGCCGGCTATGCTCGTAGTACGCCGCGAAGTGGCCCTCGTGGCAGCGTTGAGCGTGGCCACGTACACGATGCTGGGCCTGTGGCTGGGGGTAGCCGTGGTCGGCATCGCGCTGGCGGCCGGTTCGCGCTGGCCTGCCTGGCTCGAGCCCGGCGGACCGACCCAGGCGGCGACGACCGATGTTGCTAGGAAGCAGTAGCCGGGCCCTTGCGGCTGGGCAGCCACGCGCGAAGACGGTCGATCGCCGGCTCCGCCCTGGATCGCGGGACGAGTGCGACCGCCAACGTGGCGATCGCCGCGAGCGGCAGGCTCACGACCGCGCCAAAGACGGCCGCGAGGACGAGCGGGGCGCGCCTGGGATGGAGCGCCGCGTACCAGGGCAGGACGCCCAGAAGCAGCTCGGCCGAGTTGAGGGTCTGGTACGTCCCGGCGAGCATTCCCGCCGCCGCCGCCGCGACCAGGGACGTGGTCCAGTCCCGCGAGCGCATGCTCCAGACGAAGATCCCGGCGGCCACGACGCCGACCACGAACCCAGCCACGGGGCTGAAGGAGCTGAGCCCAGCGCTGCCCACGAAGCTCGAGCCGACATCGCCACCGCGCAGGAGCAGCGCGACGAACTCGGCGTACCTCCCCGGCCCAACGACCGCCACGGCGACCGCGGTGGCGACGAGCGAAGCAATGAGCCACCCCAGGGCGGATCGCCGCCGGAAGACGAAGACCCACAGGAGCAGCGGCAGGAGCATGGGCTTCGGGAACGCCGCAAAGAGGATGCCGGACACGACGCCGGGCCCGATTCCACCCTTGGCGATCATCCAGGCCGCCGCGGCGACGAGGAGCAGGTTCACGTTGCCCAGCACGAGGTCGGAGAAGACCGGCGGCGAGAGCAACACGGCGACGGCCAGCAGCGGGCCGAAGCGGACCCAGGCATACCCGGCGACCAGCTCGACCTTGACCAGGAGGAGCAGCGCCAGACCGTACGGAACGAGCGCGAGCGGCGCCGTGAGAATCGGCGCCAGGGGCGAGTAGAGGTACCCCGGGATCCCGTATGGATCGCCGCCCCGCAGGAAGACCTGGGAGGCCTCCAGCATCCGATCGCCGTCGAGGTTGACCCAGGGGAGCGGCCACCAGCTGGCGATCGTGGCCAGGCTGAGGACGATGGCCGCCGCCAGGAGCAGGCGACCCACGACCTGACGACGGATGCGCGTCGGCATCAGGGCCGGGCCCGCGACGATGCTGGCGGTTCGAGCTCATGCCGGCGCTGGAGGATCGGCCACAGTGCGGCGAGGACCGCCAGCCCGCTGGGCCACAGGATGGGCAGGGCCAGGGTTGCCGCGACGGGCACCGTCCAGCGCCGGTCGGTCAGACCGCCCCAGGCTGCCAGGAGCGCCGCCGCTGGCAGCCGGACAAGCAGGGGGATCGGGATCGAGAACTGGTTGAGCGCGGCCCCGCCGGCGGTCTTGAGAAGACTCTCCTCCAGCCAGGCGCGCCACAGCCGGCCGTCGACCAGCACCGAGACCGCCACGAACGCCGCGGTGAAGCCGAGCGCGATCGCCAACGGGCGCCACTCACGACGGACGGCGAACCAGACCAGCCCCACGCCGGGGGTGACCTTGGTCAGCAGGATGATCGACCAGGCGACCGGGTAGCGGAAGCCGAGGGCGATGGCCGCCGCCATGAGGAGGTGGACGTTGCCGTGGTACAGCTCGAGGGCCACCGGCGGAAAGGCCAGCACGAGGAGCGCGCTCCGCCAGCCGAGCCAGACGACCGTCCCGATCAGGATCGCGGTCCACAGCCACAGGAAGGCCGGCCAGCTGAGCAGGCCGAAGGGGGCAAAGAGCCTCGCGATCACGGGTGTGTAGGTGAACGCATCGAACGTCCCGGCCGGTACGGCGTACGGGTCGGCCAGGTCGACCGACCAGTAGGCATGGGCGTCGAAGCCGAACGTCCCGGTAGCCGGGGCGACCACCAGGAAGAGGTAGGCGGCAAAGGCGAGACCGGCGAGGCCGAGTCCGTCGCGCAGCGCGCGCCGCACGATCGGGGACGGTCGGGCGACAGCGTTGGCCCGGATCGAGAGGCTCATCCGGGGACGATGCTACCCCGCCGCGAGGGGGCTCAGTACCGGCCCGGATGGCCGCGGTCATGGGTGATTCGTACCGGGCTGAGTCCGGGGTGCCCGGTGCTAGGCTGCACCGGCGATGCGAACCGCCCTCGGTCTCTACGCGTTCGCCGTGCTCGTGCGGCTGGTCCTGATCGCACTGTATCCGGACCCCGCCTACGTCGATTCCTACTACTACGTCAACGTCGCCCGGGCCCTCCAGGCCGGCCACGGCTTCAACATCGACTTTATCTGGACCTTCGTGGATCTGGGCGGCTCGATCCCGGCCCAGCCGGTCCTGCCGATCCCCAGCAATGCCCACTGGATGCCGCTGGCCGCGCTGGTCCAGGTCCCGTTCCTGGCCATCCTCGGTGCCACGGCCTGGGCCGCGGCCTGGCCGTTCGCGTTGATCGGTTCACTGGCCGCCCCGATGACCTGGGCGTTCGCCCGGGAGGCCGGGGGGCGCAGCGACGTGGCCGTGGGGGCCGGCATCCTGGTCGCGGTCCCGGCGGCGGTGGTGTTCATGGCCCAGCCCGACAACTTCTCGCTCTTCCAGCCCATCGTCCTCGGCGCCCTGTGGCTTGGCGCCCGCGGCCTGAAGGGCGACCCGCGGGCCTTTGCCGCGGCCGGCGTCCTGACCGGCCTGGCCATGCTCGCCCGCAACGACGGGATCCTCGTCGGAGCTGCCCTTGGCCTGCTCTTCGTGTGGAATCGGTACCGAGCCTGGCGGACGGCGCGTCGAGCCGCCCTGCCCTGGTGGTCGGCGATCGCCGCGCTGGGCCTGTTCGTGCTGGTCATGGCGCCCTGGTGGGCGCGCCAGCTGGCGGTCTTCGGGTCGATCTCGCCATCCTCGGCGTCGGGCCGCATTCTGTGGATTCGATCCCTGGCCGAGATGAACTCGATCGAGGGGCATCCGACCCTCTCGACCTTCCTGGGGCAGGGGCTCGGCCCGCTGGTCTCCAGCCGGGTCACGGGCCTGGTCCAGGCGGTCATCAGCTTCGTTGTTCTGGTTGCCGGCGTGGTCCTCGCCCCGTTCATGGTGGTCGGGGCCTGGCTGCGCCGTCGATCGGCGGACTTCGCGCCGTTCTTCGTGTATGCCGCCCTGCTGTTTGCGTTTTCCGCGCTCGTGTCGGCGGTCCACGTTCCCAACGGCACCTTCATTCACTCGGCCGTCGCGCTCGCCCCGCAGGCCTCGATCCTTGCCCTCGAAGGGGTGGCCGGGGTCGTCGCCTGGGCGGCGGTCCGGCGCCGGGCATGGGATCCGGCCCAGGCAAGTCGGGTCTTCATCGGTGCCGCCGTGGTGCTGACCATGCTCGTCGGGGTCAGCTTCTCGTTTGCCACACGGGCCACGTGGACGACCGAACGCGACATCAAGATCGCCGCGGGGACCGCCCTGACGGCGGCCGGTGCCGCACCCGACGACGTGGTCATGAGCCTCGACACGGGCGGGCTGAAGTACTGGACCGGACATCCCGGGGTCGTGGCCCCGGACGATCCGATCGGCACGATCGAGCGGGTCGCCCGGGCCTACGGCGCGCGCTGGCTCCTGGTCGAGCGGCAGGACACGATCCTGGCTCTGGCCGACCTGCTCAAGGATGACCAGCTCCACGCCAGCTGGATCGGACCCAGCGTCTGGCGCACGCCGGTCGGCATCCCGGCCGGCGCCGAAGGAGCCACCGCCTGGGCCGGTTCGGATGCGGCCCTGTTCCCCGTGTGCATCGCCGCCGGCGACGATCGGTGCCTTCGATGAGCGCCCGTGAGGCCTGGCTGAGCGCCGGGCTCATCTTCGTGGCGGCACTCGTGGTCCGGGCCGCGTTCGCCTCGAGCCTGTCCTTCCCGACGCCGGAGGACACGGCCTACTACGTGGGCGTGGCCCGTAACATCGTCGAGGGCCGGGGTTGGGTCAGCGATGCCATCTGGAGCTTCCAGACGCCGCCACTCGTCTTCCCGCGCCCGGCGTTCGAGGTCTGGCTGCCGTTGCCAAGCCTGCTGGCGCTGCCGGCGATGACCCTCCTGGGTCCCACCTTCGACGCCGCCAAGATCGCCGCGGTCCTCGTCGGCTCACTGGTGCCCGTGCTCGCCTGGCGCCTGGCCCTGGATCTTGGCGAGGAGCGCGGCCTGCCGCTCGGACGGGCACGGACGCTGGCCCTGGGGACCGGCCTGACGGCGGTCGTCTACCTCCCGCTCGTCCTGTTCGGCGCGCTGCCCGACTCGACGATGCCATTCGCCGCGCTGGTCCTGGCCGCGACTCTCCTGATGACCCGGCTGCTGCGCCGGCCACCAACGGGTCGGATCGTGCGCGATCCGCGCCTGATCGGGCTGGGTGTCGTCCTCGGCCTGGCCGCCCTGACCCGCAACGAGGCCGCCTGGATCGCCCTGGCCTGGGCCGGGCTGGTCTGGTGGCAGGGGCCGCGCGGCCGTCGGCTGGCCCTGGTCGCCGTCCCGGCCGCCATCGCCCTGGTGCTCTTCGCCCCGTGGGCCATCCGCGACTGGGCCGTATTCGGCAACCCGCTCCCCGGTCAGGCCTTGGCCAATGCGCTGTCGGTCACCGGCTTTGACATCTTCGCCTGGCGAGATCCGCCCACCGTTTCGCGCTATCTGGCCATCGGCCCGGCTCGCCTGCTCGAGCTCAGGGTCGAGGGCATCTGGCACAACCTGGCCAACGTGCTCGGAGCGCCGGGCTTTCCGATCTCGGTCATCGGTCTCGTGGCGTTGCCGTGGGCCGCGGCGGCCGGTTCGCTGCGGCCCCTGGTCGTGTTTGCCGTCGTGACCTTCCTGGTGACCAGCCTGCTGTTTCCGGTGGCGACCACCTGGGGCACGTTCCTCCACGCCGCTGGGGCGATCCACGTGCTCCTCATCGTCAGTGCCCTGGCCGCCCTCGACGCCCTGATCGTGCGAGCCGGTCAATGGCGCGGCTGGACCCGGCCAGTGGCCTGGCTGGGACCGACCTTGACGATCGCCTCGGCGGTCTTGTTCAGCCTGGCACTCACCACCTACGCCGACCAGTCCAGCCAGGTCGCCCGTCGCTATCAGCTGCTGGCCGAGCGGATGGCCGCCATCGGGCGGCCGCTCGACGCGACGGCCGGCCCGATCGTCACCGACTTCCCGATCTGGCTGGCCGAGGCGCGCCGGGTACGCACGCTTGGCCTTCCGGACGAGAGCCCGGCCGACGTGGTCGACCTGGCGAAGTCGTTCCCCGGGGCCCGCTACCTGGTCATGACCGACGAGGATCGTGGCGCCTGGCCGGGCGTCCTGGGGACGACAGCGCCGGGTGCGGACTGCTTCACGGAGATCGATCTCGGTCCCCCGCCCGGCGACCCGGCCGATGCGCGCTCCCTGGCGAAGACCCGCGTCTTCGAGATCGGCTGCCTCTGATGGCCGGACCCCTATACTCCCGCGACATGGACGCCACGCGAGCGGGCGATGCTCGAGCGGGCCGCTTCGACGAGCTCCACGCGGAGGCCAAGGCCGCGCTCACCCACTCGGCCAATCGCCTGGATGAGGTGACCGCACGCTACCGAGGGGACTACCTCGTCGAGCTGGGACGCTACCAGGCTCTGCGCGAAGAGCTCGATGCGCTCGAACGGCGACCCCGCCGCGAGCGGATCGGCGGCGGTAGCGACTCGAACGCCGAGGTCGTATCGGCCGACGCCGTGTTGGCCGACGCCGTGCCGATCGAACCGGGCGCGGCCGACGGTGGGTTGCGCGCCCTGCGCTCCGACGTGGAGCGGCTCGAGGCCGAGATCGGCGCCCACCAGGTCGAGTTGGCCCGGTTCGAGCTGGCTCATCGGAGCCTGGAGAGCACCTGGTTGTTTCTCGAGCGCGGCGACGCCAGCCTCGTCCCGGAGGACAACGGGGCCGATCGGCCGCACGACGTCGAGATGCGCATCGTCGAGGCCCAGGAGGCCGAGCGAGCCCGGCTTGCCCAGGAGATCCACGACGGACCGGCTCAGGCCCTCTCGAACGCGATCTTCCAGGTCGAGTTCATCGAGCGGGTCATGGATACCGACCCGCGCCTGGCCCGGACCGAGCTGCGCCTGATGCGCGACATGCTCCGCCGCGAGCTGGGCGATGTCCGGACGTTCATCAGCCAGCTCCGACCGCGACTGCTCGACGAGCTGGGCCTGGACGCCTCGATCGTGGACGCGGCCGAGACGGTGGCGGCCCTGGCCAGCCTCACCGTCGAGACGGATCTCCAGGCCCCCGATGCGATGCTCGGGGATGCCCAGCAGACCGTCGTCCTGAGGGTCGTCCAGGAAGCCCTGCAGAACGTGCGCAAGCACGCCAATTCAACCCGGACCACGATCGCTTCCAGGGTCGAGAACGAGGCCTGGATCGTCGAGGTCCGCGACGACGGGCTAGGGTTCGACGTGGGCGCGGTTGCCAGCCGTGGCCGACGCAACTTCGGTCTTCAATTCATGCGTGAGCGCGCCGAGCTCATCGGCGCCGCGTTGGAAGTCTCATCCCGTCCGGACGCCGGAACGGTCGTCCGGTTGGCTGTCCCGCTCGAAAAGGAGAGCACATGAGTGCAATGGATTATTCGGGTCCCGATCGACGTCGAGGAGGGCCCGACCGACGCAATGTGGAGCAGACCAAGCTGCTCCTGGTCGACGATCACGCCCTCTTCCGGATGGGCGTCCGTGGGCTGCTCGAGCGCGAGCCCGACTTCGTGATCGTCGGCGAGGCCGACGACAGCCGGAGCGCCATCGAGCTCGCCCTGGAAACCTCGCCCGACATCATCCTCATGGATCTGACCCTGCCCACGCCCGGTGGGATCGAGACGACCCAGCGGATCAAGCGCGAGCTGCCCTCCGTCGGGATCATCGTCCTCGCCCAGAACGAGGAAGAGGACGCCCTGTTCGACGCGATCAAGGCCGGCGCCGCAGCCTTCATCCTCAAGGACGTCGGTCCCGACGACCTGGTCACGATCATCCGCCGCGTGTCGGCCGGCGAGTACCTCATCAATGACAAGGTGTTTGCCAAGCCGGCGGTCGCCTCGCGGGTCCTCAAGGAGTTCCGTGAGCTGGCGGTCTACGGCCAGGATGCGGCCCCGATCTTCGCCCCGCTGTCCCCACGTGAGGTCGAGATCCTCGACAACATCGCCCAGGGGATGACCAACAAGCAGGTCGCCTATGCGCTCTCGATCAGCGAGCAGACGGTCAAGAACCACATGAGCTCGATCCTGCGCAAGCTGTCGGTCAACGACCGCACGCAGGCGGTGGTCTATGCCATGCGCCAGGGCTGGATCCGGATGCCCGAGGACTGATCGGCCGAGACCGCGCGGGGGTCAACCACAGGTTGCGATGACGACATCACCCGGATCCAGCACCTCGAGCGCCGACTCCGAGCTCGCCCGGCACGACAGTCCGGCGGATCTCGCGGCACGGGTGGAGCATGACCTGTCCATCCTCGACGCCGAGCTGGTCGAGATCAACATGCTCATCGAGCAGGCGGCCGCCGAGGGCGAGCGGCACGAGGCCAAGCGTGCGGCCATGGCGGCCCGAGTGGCGGCGGGGCGTGACACCCCGTCCGATCCGACGGAACTCCTGGAGCAGAGCGCCCAGCTCCTGGCGCTGACCAGGCGCGCCATCGTCATGGAGTCGCAGGTCGACGTCCTCAACGGCAAGATCAAGGTCTTGCGCCGCTACCGGGATGGACTGGCTGCGATCGCCAGCCAGCTCCGAACGCTGCCCGACGGTGGTTCGGTCCCGTTGCTGTCTCGAGCGGGGGGCGTGCGTGCCGCCGGGGCCGACGACCCCGTCCCTGGTGGCCCCGGGCTGGGCGATACGGAGTCCGGCGCACGAGTATCGCCGGCCGTCTCGCGGATGATCCTGGCGGCCCAGGAGGATCTCCGCCGCGACATCGCCCGGGCGATGCATGATGGGCCCGCCCAGAGCTTGACCAACATCGTCCTCCAGGCACAGATCGTGGACCGGCTGATGTCGAGCGATCCGGCCGCCGCCAAGCCGGAGGTTCGCGAGCTCATCGCCATGGTTCAGTCCACGCTCGACGCCACGAAGTCGTTCATCTTCGACGTCCGGCCCATGGTCCTCGACGATCTGGGTCTGGTGCCCACCCTGCGACGGTCGGCGCGGGATCGCGGTCGGCGCGCCCAGGTGCGGATCGACTTCGAGTCGATGGGCGCGGACCGGCGCCTGCCAATGGACATCGAGTCGGGCATGTTCCGGATGGTGGAGGAGTCGCTGGCCGGCTACCTCACCGGGCATCCCGACCGGGTCGAGGTCCGTCTGGACTGGACCAAGGGCACGCTCGAGGCCGTCGTCCGTTCGGTCCGCGATGCCCCCGATGAGGCCGCGCCGGAGGGATCCGGGGCCTCGCCTTCGGGCGACGCTGAGGGCGGCCGCTGGCGGGGACGGGGGCGGGCCAAACCCGAAGCTGAGATACCGGCGGCGCTGGCCGCGATGATCGAAGATCGCCGTGACGAGCGGGCGGCGGCCCGGGCGGCCAGCGTGGCCCCGATCGGACTGCCAGCCAAATCGTGGCGGGACGTGCAGGCTCGCGCGGCCACCATCGGCGCTCGCGCGGAGCTGGTCGAAGACGGCTCGGAGGTCCGGGTCACGATCGATCTGCCGCCGACCGGCTGAGTCGGCTGGCCCGCACCCGATGGTGACGCCGCGAGCCGGTCAGGGTCTGGTCGAGTACGGGATCATCCTCGGCCTGGCCATCCTGGTCATCGTGGTGCTGCTGGTCTTCTTCGACGATCAGGTCGCGGCGGTGCTGGGCTGGCTCAGCAGCCAGCTCCCGTGAGGACCGAATAGGTCATCCCTGACCGGTACCATCCGGCTAGTGTCGCGAGTCGAGCGTCCACCCTATATTCAGCTGGCCCTCGACTGGGGGTGTGCAATCATCCAGGAGGCCTAACGGCATGGCGCTCGTGAATTCGTTCCTCGCGTGGCTGAACCGCGACGAGGAGGGCCAGGGACTGGCCGAGTACGCGCTGATCCTCGCCCTCATCGCGATCGTCGCGATCATTGCTCTGCTCTTCCTGGGCGGGCAGGTCAGCAAGATCCTCAGCACCGTCGGTAGCTCGGTCTAGCACCGAACACCACGGGAGCCCGTCGACCAGGTCGACGCGGCTGACGACAAACGACCCGACGCCGGGCCCTCTGGGTCCGGCGTCGATCGATTCCCGGCTGCTGTGCCCGGACCCTTCAGGGCCGAGGAGCCTGGCCCCGCGCGACTGCTGCGCCTCACCCCTTCCGTATTGACACCCTCCTAACCGCCCCATAGTGTGGCGCTCCCATCCGGACCGAACACCGGCCCGACCCGATCGTGAGGCCGGCGGCCCGTGGGGCCCTCACCACGAGGGACTTCGAGGAAAGGAGGACTCGATATCGGTGTTGTCGCTCATCCGCGCACTCATCCTTCCTTCGCAGACAGATGAGGATGGCCAGGGGCTGGCGGAGTACGCCCTGATCCTGGCCCTCATCGCAATCGTCGCGATCCTTGCCCTTCTGTTCCTGGGCAGTCAGATCAGCACGATCCTGAGCCGGCTCGGTACGTCGATCTAGCGCCGGTCGGGCCGAGTCTCGCGCCCGGCCCGTCGACACCGACGAGCGGTCCTTCGATCGGAGGACCGCTCGTCGATTCCCGGCCTCGGGCGACGGCTCCGGCGCCCCATTGCCATGGGCCCGGCGCCCCACGCCCACGGCCCCTGAGGCCACGGTGCAACGGTCCTCGCACCGACCGAGGCAACGGCCCCGAAGCGACCGCCCGACGGGTCGCGGGGGCAGACGCCGGGGACCCCTTCCACGCACAAACCGAACGGGTTTTCTGGCCATTTCCTCCTAATGGTCCTAGGCCTTTGGTATAGTCGCGCGCCCTTTCCCCGATGCTACAGTGGTGCCACCTGTCACACGGCTGGGAGAGTGGTTTTGAAGAGATCGAATCGGTTGATCCTGCTCGTCGGGGTCGTCCTTGCGGCGGTCGCATTTGTCGCGATCGTCTTCCTGTTCAGTAGTCCGCCAAATCCGAGCGGGAACCAGCCGGTCACCGAGCTGGACACCGTCACGGCGAAGGTCGACATCCCCCTTGGGACGCAGGTCCGCTCGGACATGCTGACGACGCACAAGGTCCTGGTCCAGAATCGCCTGCCGGGCGCGGTCGGCGACCCGTCTCAGGTCGTCGGACAGATTGTCCGCACGAACGTGACGGCCAACGCCCAGATGACCCAGGCAATGTTCGCGACCGGTAATCCGGGCGCGCAGCCACCGGGTCCGCTCCTGCCGAAGGGGCTTCGCGCCCAGTCGGTCCAGGTCGACCAGATCTCCGGCGTCGGGACCCTCATCAACGTGGGCGACCGGGTCGATGCAGTCGTCGGTTTCGGCGCGCAGGGTTCGGGCGATGGCGGCATGATCGCATGCGGCACCGCCTTCCCCTTCCTGACGGTCGACAGCAAGACGGACACCGTCACGTCGCTCGAGAACGTCGGCACGACACTGTCGGTCAAGATGCTCCTGCAGAACATGCAGGTCGTGGGCACCCAGCTGCCGCCCGTCGATCAGACGGTGACGACGGCATCGCCCGCGCCGGGTTCCGGCGGGACGACCCTCAACGGCCAGAAGGAGATCGTCATCCTGGCGGTCACCGCCCAGCAGTCCGAAGTCATCAAGTACGCCCAGGTCGACGGTTGCATCAGCCTCGTCCTGCGCTCACCGAAGGACTACGTGGACGACGCCGGCAATCCGACTGAGCCGGGCATCGATCCGACCACCGGCGTGATCCTCAAGACCCTGGTCGACGAGTACGCCGTCCTGCCCCCGCAGATCGTCGAGGCAATCCTTCCGAAGTAGGCGGTGGGTGACGGAGGCGTTCGACCTCACCACTCTCCGCGAGCGCCATCACGCGAACTACCGCGTAAGCCAGCGGCGACGGGCGCGCCAGATCCCAGCGGATCCCGCGCCCGTCAGCCGGTCCACCAGCACACACGCCAGCACTGACCCTCCATCGCAACGCGCGGCAACCAAAGGCTGAACGCCAGACCATGGCAGACACGATCAAGGTCCTCATCGTCGACGACATCGCGGAGACCCGCGACCACCTGACCAAGCTCCTCGGGTTCGAGAGCGACATCGAGGTGGTCGGAGCGGCCGACTCGGGGCGCCAGGCGCTCGAGATCGCCGGCCGGGTTCGTCCGGACGTCGTCCTGATGGACATCAACATGCCCGACATGGACGGCATCGCCGCCACCGAGCAGCTGGCCGCCGAGGTCCCCACGGCCTCGGTCGTGATGATGTCCGTCCAGGGCGAGTCCGACTACCTCCGCCGATCGATGCTCGCGGGCGCCCGGGAGTTCCTGGTCAAGCCGTTCAGCAGCGACGAGCTCACCGCCTCGATCCGCCAGGTCTACACGCGTGAGCGCGACAAGCAGGGTCGGATCACTGTCACCACGGTTGCGGCCGCCAAGGCCGCGAGTGAGGCAGGCCGGGAACCGGGTCAGGTCGTGGCCGTGTTCAGCCCCAAAGGCGGCGTCGGTCGGACCACGATCGCGGTCAACTTCGCCGTCGCGGCCGCGGCCGACCTCGGCCTCCGGACCGTCCTCATCGATGGCTCGTTCCAGTTCGGCGACGTCGGGGTGCTGCTCAACCTCAACCCGAAGAACAAGTCGATCGCCGACCTGGTCCCCGAGATGGAGGCCGGTGGCGAGCCCGAGTCCATCGACACCTTCGTCATCAACCATTCTTCGGGACTGCGCGTGCTCCTGGCGCCGCCCTCGCCGGAGATGGCCGAGATGATCACCCCGGCCGGCATCCGCAAGATCATCGAGGTGCTCCGATCGACCCACGAGCTGGTCGTCGTCGACTGCACCGCGAGCTTCGGGGACGCAACCCTGGCGATCCTCGATGCCGCCGACGTGATCCTGACGGCACTGACCCTCGAAATCACGAGCATCAAGAACATGCGACTCTTTCTGGAGGTCGCCCACCAGCTCGGGTACGAGGGTTCGAAGATCAAGCTCATCCTCAATCGAGCCGATTCCACGCTCGGAATCCGCGTCGCGGACGTCGAGCATTCGATCGGTCGCAAAGTCGACCACACGATCGTGAGCGACGGGCGCAGCGTGGTCTACGCCCTCAATCGCGGCGTGCCGTTCGTCCTGTCCAACCGGGAAGCCCAGGTGTCCCAGGACATCGTTCGACTGGCGAGCGCCATCACCGGTGGCGAACGCAAGGAGACGGTGCCCGAGGATGCCAAGCCGGGTTCCCGCAAGTCATTGTTCGCATGGCGGTAGCAGTCGGCCCTCGCGGGCCTGAAGGGGTGTAAGGCGATGTCCCTCCTCAAGCGGATCGAGAGCGCGCGTCCTGGGTCGTCCCCCGGGGGACCCTCGGAAAACCTGCCGGCACCGGCAGGTGGGGGTCCGGCCGGGCCCGCTGGCACGCCTCCGCCCACGCAGTCCAGCCGGATGATGTCGCAGGGCCCCGTACGGGAGTCGTTCCGCGACGTCAAGTTCCGTATCCAGAATCGAGTCATCCAGGACCTGGATCCCAAGCTCGACCTGTCCAATCAGGTCGAGGTTCGGCGCCAGATCGAGGAGATCTTCGGCAAGGTCATCGATGAAGAGGGCCTGGCCCTCACCCGCGCCGAGCGGGTCAGGATGCTGGAGCAGATCACCGACGAGATCATCGGCCTCGGGCCGCTCGAGCCGCTCCTGCGCGACGAGAGCATCACCGAGGTGATGGTCAACGGCCCGCGCCAGGTCTACATCGAGCGCTCGGGCAAGCTGGAGCTGACCAACGTCGTCTTCCAGAACGACGACCACGTGATGCGGATCATCGATCGGATCATCGCCCCGATCGGTCGAC
>JAXDKT010000035.1:0-17251 GCA_034666965.1 Chloroflexota bacterium
GTCAGCAAGACCGGCGCCTGGTTCACCTTCGACGAGACCCGTCTGGGCCAGGGCCGCGAGGCGTCCAAGGACTTCCTCAGGGCCAACCCTGAGATCGGTGCCGAGATCGAGCGGCGCATCCGGGGCCGGATCGACGAGGTCGTGGTTCCGGTCGAGGGCATCGAAGAGGCCGAGTAGGGGGATCGCGGGCGAGCCGGACGCGATGACCGCCGGGCGCCGGGCGCCGCGCGAGTCGTACGCCGAACGGCGGGCTCGGCGGGCGGCGATCGACGACCCCGAGGTCGTCCTGGCGGCTGCGTACCGCTTTCTCGAGGCCCGGGCACGCTCGGTGACCGAGACGCGCCGGCGACTGTCCGATGCCGGGTATCGGGCCGAGCTCATCGACGGTGCCATCGCTCGCCTGCTCGGGATCGGGCTGCTGGACGACGAGGCCTTCGCGCGGCACTGGATCGAGTCGCGTGATCGGGCCCGACCGCGGGGCGAGATCGCGCTCACTCGCGAGCTGCGGCTGCGCGGCGTCGAGCCATCGGTGATCGCCGCCGCACTCGAGGAACGCCGCCAGGTCGAGTCGGACGACCCCTTCGGGACGGCCGGCACCTCCGACGCGGAGGCCGGTACCGAACGGGTCGAGCCCGACGAGGCGGCCGCGGCTCGGCTGCTCGAGCGTCGCCGGCGCGACCTCGAGCGGGTGACGGATCCACGCAAGCGACGGGCGCGTGCCTACGCCCTGCTCGCCCGCAGCGGCTTCGGCCCGGAGATTGCGGCCCGACTGGCGGCCGGCTTCATGACCGCAGCGGCCGGCGATCCGCCCGAGGAGTAGCCGGGACCGGCTCGCCACGGTCGCCGACGGATACGGTTTGACCCCTCATCCCGCCGGCCGTAGGCTACGCGCTGGAACGTAGCTGCGCCGCAACCTCGCGGCGCCGAACGGGAAGACCGGCCCGAGCGCGACGCCCAATCTCGTCGACGCCCTCCGGATTCCTTCGATCGAACACACCTTCGACCGGAGACGGTCGGGCGGGAGGAAGACACGATGGATCCGCTCGTCGTGGCGGGAGTCAGCCTGCTGGCTCTCGCCGGCGGTGCCATAGCTGGATTCGTGGCGCGCGGCCTGTTCGCGAGCCGCGCGATGAAGGAGGCCGAGGAGAAGGCGGCCCTCATCGTCGAGAAGGCCCGTGGCCAGCAGAAGGATCTGATCCTCGAGGCCAAGGAAGAGAAGATCCGCCTCCAGCGTGAGGCCGAAGACGAGGCCCGCGCGAAGCGGACCGAGCTGGCCAACCTCGAGCGCCGCCTCCTCCAGCGCGACGAGCAGCTCGACCAGCGGGCCGACATGCTCGAGGGTCGCGACCGCAAGCTGATCGACCGCGAACGCGACATCGAGCGCGCCCGCGAGGAGGTCGCCCGCGCCCACCAGGACCAGATCGAGGCACTCGAACGGGTCAGCGGGCTATCCGGCGAGGACGCCAAGACGATCCTGCTCGAGGCGGTCCGCGAAGAGGCCGAGCACGATGCCGTCAAGGTCGCCCGGGCCATCGAGCGCCGGGCCCGCGAGGACGCCAACGAGAAGGCCCGCGACGTGATCGTGACCGCCATCCAGCGCGTCGCCGCCGATCACACCGCCGAGCACACCGTCACCGTCATCCATCTGCCGTCGGACGAGATGAAGGGCCGGATCATCGGCCGCGAGGGCCGCAACATCCGCGCCCTCGAGCAGGCCACCGGGATCGACCTGATCATCGACGATACGCCCGAGACGGTCGTCCTCAGTGGCTTCGATCCCGTCCGGCGCGAGATCGCCCGACTGTCGATCACCAAGCTCATCAGCGACGGCCGGATCCACCCCGGCCGGATCGAGGAGGTCGTGCTCAAGGCCCGGGCCGAGGTCGACCTGGTCATGCGCCAGGCCGGCGAGCAGGCCGCCTACGACGCGGGCGTGCCGGGCCTGCCGCCCGAGATCATCCGCCTCCTCGGCCGTCTGAAGTACCGCACCAGCTACGGCCAGAACGTGCTCAACCACGTGGTCGAGACGAGCCGCCTGGCGGCGGTCATCGCGGCCGAGGTCGGCGCCGACGTCCAGATCGCCAAGATGGGCGGCCTCCTGCACGACATCGGCAAGGCCGTCGACCATGAGGTCGAGGGCCCCCATGCGGCCATCGGCGCCCAGATCGCCCAGCGCCACAACCTGCCGATGAAGGTCATCAACGGCATCGCCGCCCACCACCAGGAGGTCGAGTACGCCTGCGTGGAGGCACCCATCGTCCAGATCGCGGACGCCATCAGCGCGTCGCGGCCGGGCGCCCGGGGCGAGTCGATGGACACCTATGTCAAGCGCCTCGAGGATCTCCAGGCGATCGCCGAGAGCTTCGCCGGCGTGGAGCGCTCGTTCGCGGTCCAGGCCGGGCGCGAGGTCCGGATCCTGGTCCGGCCCGAGGAGATCGACGACCTGACCGCCACCCGGCTGGCCCGCGACATCGTCAAGAAGATCGAGGAGCAGCTTACCTATCCCGGCCAGATCAAGGTGACGGTCATCCGCGAGACCCGCGCCGTGGAGTACGCGAAGTAGGCGCGCCCGAGGACGACGCGCCCGGACGGACCCGACTGGGCAATCCCGCCAACGGGGACGCCGCTCGACCGGCGGGAGCCTGCCGCGTCCTGATGGTGGGCGACCTCATCGGCAAGCCGGGTCGATTGGCCCTGGAGCGGACCCTGCCCGAGCTGCGTGAGAGCCGCGGGATCGACTTCGTCACGGCCAATGGTGAGAACACGGCCGGTGGGATGGGCCTCACCCCGTCGCTGGCCGAGTCGCTCTTCGCCGCAGGGGTCGACGTCATCACCTCCGGCAATCACATCTGGGACAAGCGCGAGATCTATCCCTTCCTGGATTCCTCGGACCGGGTCCTGCGGCCTCTCAATTACGGCACCCACGACGTGCCCGGCCGCGGCTGGGTGGTCCACGGCGCGCTGGACGGGACCGACGTCGCGGTCATCAACCTCCAGGGCCGCACGTTCATGCAGCCGATCGACAATCCGTTCACCGAATTCGACCGCCTCCTCGACGAGTCGGCCGACCCGCTCCCGCCGGTCCGCCTGGTCGATTTCCATTGCGAGATCACCAGCGAGAAGAACGCGCTGGGGGTGTACCTCGACGGACGCGTGAGCGCGGTCGTCGGGACCCACACCCACGTCGTCACCGGCGACGAGCGGATCCTGCCCGGGGGCACGGCCTACCAGACCGACCTGGGCATGACCGGCCCGGTCCACAGCGTCATTGGCTTTGCGCCGAGGACGGTCCTGCCCCGCTTCATCAACGCGCTCCCGACGCGCTTCGAGGTGGGCGAGGGGGCGGTCGTCCTCAACGCCACCCAGATCGACATCGATCCGGCCACCGGCCGGGCGCTCGCGATCGAACGGATCCAGCGCCTCGTCGAGGTCTGAGCCCGGTGCCCCGCCGGCGGCACGACGCCGCCCAGGACCCGGTCGCCCCGCCGGGACCGTCAGTCATCGACCTCCACACCCACACCCTGCGCTCGGACGGCGTGCTCGAGCCGGCGGCGCTGGTGGCCGACGTCGCGGCCGCGGGCGTCCGTCTCCTGGCGATCACCGACCACGATGACCTGTCGGCCTACCGGGAGCTGACCGACGAGGACGCGCAACCGCTGCCCGCCGGCCTGGTCCTGCTGCCCGGGGTCGAGATCAACTGCCTGACGGCCGGTGTGCCCGAGCTGTGGGAGAGCGAGGTGCACGTCCTGGGGCTCGGCGTCGACCCGGCCGACGAGTCCCTCGAGGCGACGCTGGCGGCGCAGCGCAACCAGCGCCGGATCCGGTTCACTCGAACCCTCGAGCGACTGCGCGAGCTGGGCCTCTCGGTCGACGACGTCGCCGCCACGCTCGACCCGGCCCAGACGGCCTCGCTGGGCCGGCCAACGGTCGCCCGGCTGCTGCGCGCCAAGGGCCACGTGACGAGCGTCGAGGACGGCTTCGCGCGGCTGCTCGGTCGGGGCCGGCCGGCCTACGTTCCGCGCGAGGGAATTGGCCCGATCGAAGCGATCGCCGTCATCCGCGCGGCCGGGGGACTGCCGGTCCTGGCCCACTTCTCCGAGGCCCGCGAGCGTGGGGCGGTCGTCCGCGAGCTGCGCGACGCCGGCCTGGGCGGTCTCGAGGTCTATTACCGGACGTTCGACCGGGCGACGGTCGCCGAGGTCGGTGCGCTGGCCGCCGAGCTCGACCTCGTCCCGACCGGGGGGACCGACTACCATGGCGACACCGGCCCCTACGCCGCGGCTCACGCCGAGCTGTGGGTCCCGCCCGAGGTCGGCGATCGACTCCTCGCCGTGCTCGACGCGAGCGCCCCGCCAATCCGCAATCGCACCGGATCGCCGAACGCCAGATGACCCGCCAGCTGCCGATCCTCGAGCTCGCTCCGCCGCCGCCCGCGGGGACGAGCGCGCGCCGCCCGGAGGCTCCGAGCGACGATCGCCTGGCCGAGTACCGCCCCGACGCCCGGGCCCTGCCGTCCTTCCACATCTGGACCCTCGGCTGCCAGATGAACCGGAGCGATTCCGAGGAGATGGCCGGCCGGTTGCTGGCCGCCGGTTGTGCCGAGGCGTCCAGCCTCGATGCGGCCGACCTGGTGGTCATCAATACCTGCGCGATCCGTGAGGGTGCCGAGCAGAAGGTCATCGGCCGGCAGGGCCACCTGGCTCGACTCAAGACGGTCAACCCGGGTCTGCGTGTCGTGCTCACGGGCTGTTCCGTACGCGAGCCCGACCGGGCCGGGCTGCGCCGGCGCTATCCCGCGGTCGACCTCTTCCTGCGGCCCGACGAGGAGGGCGAGCTGGTCGATCGGCTGGGGTTGGCCTCGGCTCAGGCTCCGATCGGCGCGACGGGATCGACGGCGCTCGTCGGCCGGGCGGTCGTGGGAGCGGCCGATCGCCTGCCGGCCGCCCGCGCCGCCGCGGTTGGTCGCGGCGAGGTCGCTCGCGAATCGACGATCGCGGCCTGGCTGCCGATCGTGTACGGCTGCGACAAGACCTGCACCTACTGCATCGTCCCGTTCAGCCGCGGCCCCGAGCGCAGCCGGCCCTTTGACCAGATCGTGGCCGAGGCGCGCAGCCTAGCCGCCCAGGGCTACCGCGAGGTCACCCTGCTCGGCCAGAACGTCAACTCGTACGGCCACGACCTCCCGGCCGAGCCGCGCTTCGGCCACATCGACACCGAGCGCTGGGCCGGTCGCCGGCTGGACCTCGCCGGCCGGCCCGACCTGGCTGAGCTCATCCGGGCGATCGACGGAATCCGGACCGCCGACGGCGTCCCGGCGATCCCACGCCTCCGGTTCGTCACCTCGCATCCGTGGGACCTGTCCGATCGGCTCATCGCCGCGATGGCCGACTGCCCGTCCGTGTGCGAGCACCTCCACCTGCCCGTCCAGTCGGGCGACGACGCCGTCCTGCGCCGGATGGGCCGCCAGTACACCGTCGACCATTACCGCGAGCGGCTGAGCGCGATCCGTGCGGCCGTGCCCGGGATCGCCATCTCGACCGACGTCATCGTCGGGTTCTGCGGAGAGACCGAGGCGCAGTTCGAGGCGACGCTGGAGCTGCTCCAGGCCGTGGGCTACGACCAGGTCTTCGCGGCGGCCTACTCCGTTCGGCCGGGCACGCCGGCCAGCCACCTGGCCGACGACGTGCCCGCGGCGGACAAGCGTCGCCGGCTCAACGAGCTGCTCGCCGTCCAGGAGGCGATCGGCCTCGAGCGCAACCGGGCCTGGCTCGGCCGCACGGCGGAGATCCTCGTCGAGGGCGTCGTCGCGGCACGGAGCCACGGGCACGACGATGGCGCGCCGGCGAGGCACGACGTGGAGCCCCGACCGACCACGGTCTCGGGCCGGACCCGCGAGCACAAGCTGGTCCATCTGGCCGGCGGTCCGGAGCTCGTTGGCCGGCTGATCGAGGCCCGGATCGAACATGCCGGTCCGTACGCCCTGCGCGGCACGACGCCGGCCTGAGCGTCGGTGAGGGAGTCATTCCCGCCGCTGGTCGTGATCGCGGGGGCGACGGCCACGGGCAAGACCGGGCTGTCGCTGCGCCTCGCCCAACGCCTGCGCGCGGACGGGATCGCTGCCGAGATCGTCTCGGCCGACTCGCGCCAGATCTATCGCGGGCTCGACGTCGGAACGGCCAAGGTCGATCCGGCGGATCGGGCCCGCGTCCCACACCACGGCCTCGACCTGGTCGATCCCGACCAACCGTTCAGCGTGGCCGACTACGCCGAACACGTCCGTGGCGCGCTGGCCGGCATTGCGGATCGTGGCGGGCTGGCCATCCTCGTCGGGGGGACCGGGCTGTACCTCCGGGCGATCGCCCGCGGCCTGGCCACCGAGGCTCTGCCCAGCGACGCGATGGTCCGTTCCCGGATCGAGGCCGAATTGCGTGCCGACGGCGTGGCGCCGCTGGCCGCGCGTCTGCGCGCGCTGGCGCCCGGGCTCGCCGGGCGGGTCGACCTGGCCAATCCACGCCGGGTCGTCCGGGCGCTCGAGATCGCCGAGCTCGCGGGGGACGCGAGCCTGCCGCCTCCGCGGGGCTATCCCGGTCCGGTCACCTGGCTCGGGCTTAGCGTCGCGCCCGCGGTCCATCGCGGCCGGATCGGCGAACGTGCCCGAGGCCAGTTCGCGGCTGGCCTGATCGAGGAGGCCCGCGGGCTCCGCGAACGGTTCGATCCAGCACGCCCCGCGTTCTCCGCGATCGGCTACCGGGAGGCCTGGGCGGTGCTCGATGGGCGCGCTTCCGTCGACGAGGCGATCGAGGTGGACATCGCCCGCAATGTCGCGTTTGCCAAGCGCCAGCGGACCTGGTTCAGGGCCGAGCCCGAGATCGTCTGGCTCGACGCCGAGATGGACCCGGACGACCCGGCCCGGGCCGCCGTGGAGCGGTTCGTAGCCGAGGCTTGACAGCCTCGGTACCGTCCAATCAACCTGACGCGCGGAGGAAGGGATGCCGGACCAGTGCCGCGTCTGCGACGAGCCCGCGACCCACGTCGTCGGGTCAGAGGCGTACTGCGATCGCCACTATGAGCGGGCCACCCGGCGGGCGGATGCCCACTGGCGGGTCGATCTGCTGTCGATCGCCGTCCTGGCGATCTTTCTCGCCGTCGTCTCCGTCCTCGACGCCGCCCTCCGACCCAACCTGAGCGGGATCGCCCTGAGCGCCACCGGCATCGTCCTGGCGGTCGTGCCGGCGGCGATCTGGCTGGCCTTCTTCTACCGCCGCGACCGGCGCGAGCCCGAGCCGCGCTCGATGGTCATCGGCGTAGCCATCCTGGCGGCGCTGGTCGGCGCCGCGGTGGTCATCCCGCTGCTGTCCAACGCCCTGGCCGTACAGACCTGGCTACCGCGTTCGCCGGCCGTGAACCTGCTCGGCTCGATCCTGGTGGTCGGTGCGGTCGAGGCCTTCGCCGTGTACGCGATCGTCCGGTTCTCGGTCTACGGTTCCGCAGAGTTCGACGAGCGAGTCGACGGGATCGTGTACGGCAGCGCGGCCGGGATCGGCCTGGCGACCGCCCTCAACGTCGAGTTCATCGTGGCATCCGGCGGGGCCGACCTCGGGGCCGCTGCGATCCGGGTCGTCATGACCGCGCTGGCCCAGGCCAGCTTCGGCGGCGTGATCGGCTACTGCCTGGGCCGCCAAAAGTTCGACGAGCGACCGATCTGGTGGATGCCCCTGGGCGTCGCGGTCGCGGCCGTGCTCAACGGCGTCTTCACGTTCCTGCGCGGGACCACCGCGGCGGGCGGCATCTCGGGAACCAGCCCGGGCGTGGTCGGCCCCTGGCTGGGGCTCGGCCTGGCGGCTGCCCTGGCGATCGCCGTCACGGTGGTGCTATCCACCCTCATCCGCCGTCAGCTGCGCCTGCCCGGGCCGCCGGCGGCGGAGGCGGCAACGTGACCGCCCTGACGAGCGCCGCCGGGCGCGCCTCGCGGCGCCGGACGGAGCGCTGGTCCACCGCGGCCGTCGTCGCCCTGACGACCGCCGCGATCCTGGCCGGGCTGGTGCTCCGCTCGACCGTCCAGGACGGAACGCGCCGGATCGAGGCCGCTGGTCGGACGTACGACATCCCCGCCCGGTGGGTCGTCAGCGAGCCGGTGGGCGATGCCATCCTGAGCGCCTACGACCCGCTCGACCCCGACCAGCGCTACGTCGTCGAGCGCTATGCCCCCGGCCAGGCGGCCCTGGACCAGGCGGCCCGGCAACGGGTCACCGACCGGACCACCCTGCTCAGCGCCTTCACCCTGGTCGACGAGACGCCGGCCAAGGTCGGCGCGGTCGACACGGAGCGACTGCGCTACACCTTCGCCGACAGCGGCGCGGCACCGCCGGTCGTGGTCGAGGCGGTCGACGACCACTTCGTCCAGGGCGACCACGTGGTGGCCGTCCGGCTCGAGGCGCCCCAGACGGTCTTCGCCGCGGCGGTCGAGCGCTACGACCGCTTCCGTCAGCAGGTCGTCGACAGCCTCTCGCGGGCCGCCCGGGTCGATCCTCGACCGGTGGCCGCCGTCGCGGCTCGCTTCGGCGTCGCCGTCGCCGCGGGGCCCATGGCAGCCCGGCCGATTGCGGCCCAGCCCGCGATCGTCGCCGCCGGTCCGGCCGACCTGATCGCCGCCACGGTCGAGGTTCAGCAGCTGTCCGTGGCGGGCGATCCGACCAGCGTCGTGGGCTGGGGCTCAGGCACGATCATCGGCGCCGACGGCCTGATCCTGACCAACGCCCACGTGGCCAAGCCGAGCGCTGCGGGGCTGGCCATCTACGACCAGGATCCGACCCCGGTCCGCGATCCGGCCGGTCTCGTCGTGGCCGTCGTCGAGGCCGAGGACCGGCCACCGGTCCAGCGGTACCGGGCGAGCGTGGTCGCCGCCGATGGCTACCTGGACGCCGCGCTCATCAAGATCGACCGCAACCTCGACGGTTCGCCGATCTCATCGGGGACGCTCCGCCTGCCGACGGTCCAGGTCGGCGACTCGGACGCGCTCCGGGTCGGCGATGGGCTCACGGTCATTGGCTTCCCGGGCATCGGCGGCGACACGATCAGCCTGAGCAGTGGCGAGGTGTCGGGGTTCCTGGGTGACGACCGGATCGGGACCCGAGCCTGGATCAAGACGGACGCCGTGGTCAGCCACGGGAACTCGGGCGGTCTCGCGGCTGATACGAACGGCCGGATCGTGGGCATCCCGACGCGCGGACGCGAGGACGTCGGCGGCTACTCGCTGGTGCGCCCGATCGGCCTCGTCCGGCCGCTCATCCTGGCCGCGATTGGCGGTCATCCCACGCTCAACAGCCAGTACGTCGTGCCCGGCACCGGCACCGAGCGGGTGACCTTCCAGACCTGGACCGACACGGTCGACGCGTGCGTGCCCGGAGCCAAGCTGACCGAGTACCCGCAGGCCTCGCGCCAGATCCTGGCGCTGTTCGGCTTCACGAGCATGGTGCCGGGCGAGGACGTCATCACCCAGTGGCGGCTGGATGACAAGGTCGTCCTGCGCGGTGGCCTGCGGCTGGGCAGCAACGCCGCCTCGGGCGGCTGCCTGACGTTCTCGCTGTACCTCGATCGGGGGCTGCCCGACGGGCGCTACCGGCTCGAGCTGTTCGTGGGGCCCTCGCTCAAGGCCGCAGCCTCGGCCGAGACGGTCGTCGGCCCCCGAACGAGCGAGAGCAGCGTCAGCCTGACGGGCCGGATCGTCGACGTCGACAGCGGCCAGCCGATCGGTGGCGCCGTCATCTACCTGCTCAGCCCGGGGACCGATGCCGAAGCCTGGTATGGAGCACCAAGCGAGGACCAAGTGGTGGCCCAGGCGGTCGCCGGCAACGACGGTCAATTCCGGGTCGACGGGCTGGCGTCGGGCACGGTCTACCCCGTCGTGGTGGTCGCCGACGGCTACTACCCGACCGGCGGCACGATCGGACCGCTCAACGCGGGGGCGAGCAGCCTGGCCGGCGACATCTCCCTGGCGAGGATCGGGCCCTAAGGCGTCCGAAACGGGCCTGACGGTCTATCCTTCGCCAGTGCCAAAGGCAATGATCGATCTGACCGCGCCGGTCGAGCGCGCCTTCCTCGTCGGCGTCGACACCGGGGCCGATGCCGGCTGGCCCGTCGAGGATTCGCTGGCCGAGCTGGCCAGCCTGGCCACGACCGCCGGGGCCGACGTCGTCGGTGCCGAGTGGCAGAACCGCCGCCATATCGACCCCAACTGGTACGTCGGCAAGGGCAAGGCCGAGGAGCTCGTGGCGGCCCGCAACGAGACCGGCTTCGACGTGCTCGTCGCCGACGACGAGCTGTCGCCCAGCCAGCAACGGGCCCTCGAGGAGCTGCTCAAGGTCAAGGTCATCGACCGGAGCCGGCTGATCCTGGACATCTTCGCCCAGCACGCCCAGACCCACGAAGGCCGGCTCCAGGTCGAGCTGGCTCAGCTCGAGTACCAGCTGCCCCGCTTGACCCGGCTGTGGACCCACCTGTCGCGGACCGGCGGCGGGATCGGCACGCGCGGACCGGGCGAGTCGCAGCTCGAGACCGACCGCCGACTGATCCGGGAACGGATCAAGAAGATGAAGGAGCGGGTCGAGCAGGTCCGCCAGCAGCGCGAGACCGCGGCCCGCAGCCGCGACCGACGGCTGATGCCCACCGTCGGCATCGTGGGCTACACCAACTCGGGCAAGTCGACCCTGCTCAACGCCCTGGTCGGGAGCACCGTGACGCTGGCCGAGGACAAGCTCTTCGCCACGCTCGACCCGACCAGCCGCCAGGTCAGCCTGGGTGACGGGCAGACGGCCGTTCTGACCGACACCGTGGGGTTCATCCACAAGCTGCCGCACCAGCTGGTCGATGCCTTCCGGGCGACGCTCGAGGAGGTCAACCGGGCCGACGTCCTGGTCGAGGTGGTCGACGCCGCCGACGCCCACGCCCTGGAACACCGAGCGACCGTCCAGGCCGTCCTGGACGAGCTGGGCGCGGGCGACAAGCCGCGGCTGGTGGCGCTCAACAAGGTCGACCTGCTCGAACGGGTCGCGCACCTGCCCGGGCAGCCGACGCCGATCGTGGCCGGGACCGTGCCGATCAGCGCGGTCACCGGCTTCGGGCTCGACGCCCTGCGGACGGAGCTGGGCAGCCTGCTCGCCTCCCTGTGGGTCGACGTCGACCTCGACCTGCCCTATGCCGCCGGCGACCTGCTGGCCCGCGTCCGCGAGCGTGGCTCGGTCGACATCGACTACAACGGCGACGGAGTCCATATTCGCGGCCGAGTCGCACCGGCCCTCGCCGGCGAGCTCGAGTCGGTCGCCGCTCGGGCGGCGCGGGCCTGACCATGGCCGGCAACGCGCTCCGACGCGGCGGCCGTGCGGTGCTGCCCAGCGGCGGATTGCTCGTCTGGTCGGTGGCCGATGGGCGACGCGGACGGCGCTGGCGCGAGGTCACCAGCGTCGACGGCACCGTCGTGCGGGTGGTCCTGCTCGAGAGCGCACCCGCGGGCCGGCTCGTGCGTCTCGAGATCGCGACGGCGGCCGGGCTGCTGACCCTCCACCCCGACCGGGACGGAACCGCGCTCCACGGCAACGTGGTCACGCCCACCGGGGTCCGGCATCTGACCTTCGATCGGCTGACCGGGCTCGTCGACGGGTCGCCGGCCGCGGCAGCCGTGGTCGTGGCGGGCCTGGCCGATCGCCTCCAGGTCGACGGGACAAGCCGGGTCGATCTGGTGCGGGTCGACGATCGGCTCGAACCGCGGGCCGAATCGTGGACGGTCACCCGGACCGAGCCGGGCACGTGGCGGCTGGTGGATTCGGCCCCCGATGGCGGGGGAGGGGTGATCCCGGACCGGATCGTGCGGCTCGATGCCGATGGGCTGCCGAGCCTGGACGGGCACGCCTGGCCGCTCGAGATCTGACCGCTCCGAAGCGGGCCGGACCCATCCGGACACCACTCGTCACCCGAGTCCGTGGACGGACCGTGGACAACGAGCCAGGAATGCCTCGATCCAGGCCAAAGTTCGTGGATAACCCCATAGCCACGGCCGACACCGCGCCCGTATCGTAGGTCTTGCCTGAAGGGGCCGGAGCGGCCCATCAGCGGCATCACAGGTGCTTGCATCGGTGATGACGAGGATGGACCGGGGTCCGACGAAACCGAGTCGCAGATGCTTGCATCAGCGGCCACGGATCGACGAGCTGATTGGTTCCTTCGGGCGTTTTCATGTGCCCGTCGCGGGCCGGTGGATGGGCGGTGGAAAACCGCATCGATCCGGAGCCCGGAAGTTCCAAGCTCGTGGATAAGCCGCTAGCGACGATCGACCGCCCGCGGCGATAGTGGTCTTGCCCGAAGGGGCCGCTGACCGAAGCCTTGAGACCGCTGGAGCTTGCTTCAGGGGACTCGGCAGAGGATCGACGGTTCCTCCGGGCGTTTTTCTTGCTCCCCGCGCTCGACCCCATATGCGCTCGCCGGGCATGGGTCGGGATGTGACCCGAATCGGCGTGTCTGCGGGTCAAGATGTTGTGATGGTGGAGCGCGCCCGATTCCAGCGACACGACGCGAGCAATGTCGCGGCGCTCGAGGAACTCGTCGCTCACAACTACGATCGGCTCCTGCGCATAGCAGTTCTGATCTGCCGCGATCGAACCGACGCCGAGGATGCCGTGCAGGTGGCGCTAGAGCGCGCCTGGAGACACACCGACAACCTGCGTGACGCGGATCGTCTTGCGGCATGGCTCCATCGCATCGTCGTGCACGAGGCGATCCGATTGGAACATCGCCGGCGCGGCCTCGTCGCTCGTTGGCAGGCATGGCCGCGCGAAATCGTGGTCAGTCCGTCCCCGGCAGACGATCGCGATCTGGATCTCGAGGCGGCGCTCGGCTCCATTCCGGTCGAGCAGCGAGCGGCGCTGGTTCTCCATTACTACGCGGGCTACTCAATCGTGGAGACGGCCGAGTTGACCGGTGTGCCGCTAGAAACCACCCGATCGCGTCTTCGTCTAGCCCGTGCCCGCCTGCGGGCGGTCCTCGGAGGCTCCCATGGACAGCAATGACCCGACCGAAAACGAACGCTCCGACGAGGCGGAGATTCGCGCGTTCCTCGTCCGTGAGTCATCTCGACGGACGCGCCAGCGACCGACCGACGCAGATGTCGTCGCGATGATCCGAGGTCAACGCACTCGGCACCTTCCCGCGCAGACGATGGCGGGGTTGCTGGCCGCTGTCCTCACCGTGGCGTTCGCCGTCGTCGTCGCGCTGCTCGTCATGCGGCCCTCGGGCGGCATCGGATCGGGGCCCTCGCCGTCAAGCTCGGAGCGACCACTGAAATTGCCGACCGTCGGCGTGGGCCAGCCATGCCCCGTCAGCACGACGAGCGAACCAGGAGACGGACAGACCGCGCTCCTCGGCGACGGTCCGGTGCGGCTGCGGCTTCCAAACGCAGCCGGTAGCGCGTTCTTCGAGGACGCGCCCGGCGGTCGCTGGAAAGGGATGGACGTGCTCTGGACGGCCACGCCCGCCTTCACGGGAAAGGCGCTGGTGCGCGGCGCTCGTCTGGATGGCCCTGGTGAGCTTGGCTTCGGCGATCCGGTCGAGCCAATGCACGAGCTAGAGATCGATTCCGCGACAAAGCCAGCGATATCCATCGACGGTCGGTCGGTCGTCGCGAGGACCGCGATTCGCTTGAAGGTGGCCGGCTGCTACGGGATTCAGATCGATACCGGTGAGCGCTCATCCATCGTCGTTTTCGAGGCCAAGCCCATCGAGGAGGCGTTCGCTCGCCTCGAGCGTTCGCTGCAGCTTCCGAACCCAGGCCGGTCGACATGCCCGGCCACCTCGACGACAGGCTCCGTGCCGTTCATCCACGTAGCGCTCGGCACCGGCCCCATATACCTCGCGGGCGGAAGCTCCGTGAGCCTGGCCAACTCGGCCCAGAGCGACGGCGATCGGCTGATCAAGCAGGTCTGGATCGCGGACCCACGAGAACCAGGGCCCATCCTCATCCGGGGCGATCGGATCGATGCTCCGGGAGATGTTCGATTCGACGGCGGCTCAGAGCCGACTCACGAACTACGCCTCCCCATCCTCTCGTACGAAAGCACCAGCAATCAGCCTCCGGGTTGGCGGATCTTCAACAGCTATCTGGGGGTTTCCTCGCCCGGCTGCTACGCGATGCAAGTCGACACGCTCAGCAGCAGCCGATGGTTGGTGTTCGAAGTGACTCCTTGACCGCCCGCCTCCTGTCCGAGCTGCCGTCACCCGCGGCCGTGGACGGACCGTGGACAACGGCCCACGAATGCCTCCGCCTGGGCTCAAGTTCGTGGATAACCCCATAGCCAGGGTCGCAATCGCGCCCGTAAGGTAGGTCTTGCCCGAAGGGGCCATGACGGACCATCAGCGCCGTCGCAGGTGCTTGCACCGGCGATGACGACTGTGGACCGGGGTACGACGAAACCGAGTCGCGGGTGCTTGCATCAGCGGCCACGGATCGGCGGACCAATTGGTTCCTTCGGGCGTTTCCGTGCGTCCGCCACGTTTGACGCTCCGTTTCTGGCTCGATTACGATGCGGCGGACCCGCGCCCGTATTGAGGGATCTGTGACGACGCCCGACCCGGACATCCAGGACCCCACGCGCTGGCACCGCCGGCCGCGGGTGCGTCGTCTCCTCCGGTCACTGCTCAGCCCCTCCAAGTTCGCGCTCGTCGGCCTCTCGGGAATCCTGGTCAACGAGGCGGCGCTGCACGCCTTCGTGCTGGCGATGGGCGAAGACCAACTCCTGATTGCGGCGCTGCTGTCGTCGCAGGTCTCGACCCTGAGCAACTTCATCCTGATCGAGCTGTGGGTGTTCCGCGGCCGCGAGGTGGGTGGGCACCTGGTCTGGCGCTACCTCACGTTCAACCTGCTCAACCTCGCCACGCAGGTCATCCGGCTGCCCGTCCTCCATGTCCTGACCGAAGTCGGCGGGATCCACTACCTCATCTCGAACCTCGTTGCCCTGGGGCTGACCTTCGGGGTCCGCTACCTCGTGGCCGACAACTGGATCTGGGCCGGGCGCGATCGACGCGAGCAGGTTCGCCTCGACGCCGCCTATCAGTACGACGTCCACGGCATCGTCCGGATCACCTCGACGGTCAACCTGCCCGAGCTGGCGGCCTTCAACGTGGCCCATCGGGTCGAGCCGGACTTGGTCATCCGACGCACGCTCATCGGCGGGGGACCGCGACTCCACGTCGCGACCGTCAAGGGATCCGACGGGACGATCCGCTATCGCGAGCACCTGGGCGTCCTGTCGGCCGCCTTCGACGTGCGCATCGGCGAGCGGGTCGAGCTCGACGCCAACTGGCTGCTGACCTGGTCGCACCACGTCCTGTACACGAACATGGTCGAGCCGCTGCTGCGTTTCTGGCTCGTGTCGCGCGGCTACGTCCTGCTCCACTGCGCGGCGATCGATGCCGAGCGCGGGGCGATCATCATGTCGGCCCAGACCGACACGGGCAAGACGAGCACGGTCCTGCGCCTCCTGATGCAGCGCAGCTGGGGCTTCATCTCGGACGACATGGCCATCCTGACCACCGCCGGCGAGATCCTGAGCTACCCCAAGCCGATGACCTTGAGCTCGCACACGATGAGCGCCGTCAACGAGGGGGCGCTGCCGCGGGCCGATCGGATCATGCTGGCCATCCGCAGCCGGGTCCACTCCAAGGAGGGTCGCTCGGCGGGCCACGCTCTGGGTCGGCTCAACGTGCCGATCGTGAGCATCAACGCCTGGGTCCAGCTCCTGGTCCCGCCGCCCAAGTACCACGTCCAGTCGCTGATCGACTGCGACATGACCGACCGGGCCCCGATCGACACGGTCATCATCATGGAGCGCGGCGTGCCGCCGCTGGCCGAGGAGCCCAGCTTCGAGCTGACGATCGAGCGCCTGATCGACAACACCGACGACGCCTACACCTTCCCGCCATTCGCGGCGTTCGCGCCGATGATCGCCTTTGGGGAGCTCGATCACGATGCTCTGCGCGCCCGTGAGCGCGATCTGCTCGAGGCGGCCGTCGCCAACGCCTGGCGGGTCCGCGTGCGCGTCGTGGGGCACAACTGGTCGGAGCTCATCCCGAGCCTGGTCGAGCGCCGCCGGGCGCAGCTCCCGGCGAGCGAGCTCGAGGCCGCCGGCGACGAGCACGCCGCAGAGATCGTGCCCGTCGGCTAGGCCCGCACCTCCTGGCGCAGGAAGCCGACATAGGCCAGGGCGAACAGGAGCACCGTCAGGCCGACCAGGGCAACGAGCTGGGGCCAGGCCAGGAGCAGGCTCTGGTCGAGCGACAGGAGCGACGAGATCTGCTGCTGGGCCTGATCGAGCTGGCCCACCGTCAGCGGCACCGACAGTCGGGTCACCGACGGGTCGAGGATCACCACCGACGCCTCGCGGTAGAGGGTGCTTGGCAGAAGCCGGTCGACGAGCTGCTGGACCTGGGCCGCCCGGAGCGCCGCGTCGACCGTGGTCGCGCCCGAGCTCGAGGCGATCAGCCCGCCCACGAGCGAGGTGATCAGCCCACCGAAGATGGTCACGATCAGCCACAGCCCGAAGCCCACCAGGGCCGCCGTCGCGGCTCGCCGGAAGACGACCGACAGGAGCAGCCCGAGGGCCAGCCAGAAGGCCACGTACAGGATCGTGACGACGACCCACAGCGCGATGCGGACGACCTCACCCGAGGTCGGCACGATGCCCAGCCGGAAGAGCCCAAAGCCGGCGATCAGGAGGGTCATCGCCACGAGGACGAGGGTGATCATGATCAGCCCCGCCGCGAACTTGCCGTTGATCACGTCGTCACGGTGGATCGGCTGAGCGAGCAGGCGCGGCAGGGTCCGCTCGGCACGTTCGCGATTGACCGCGTCGAAGGCGAAGGCGATCCCGAGCAGGGGCGCCACGATCCCCACGAAGGCGTCGACTCGCAGGATCGGGAAGTCGGTCGAGCCCAGGGTGAACAGCGCCAGGAAGACGGCGGGGGCACCGGTCGCGGCCGGCGCGGCGTCGCGGATCCGGGCCGACGCGAAGTAGAGCGGGATGGCCGCAGCCAGGGCCAGCGCGATGAGCAACACCAGCGAGCGGGCGCCGACCAGGTGGTCGCTCAGCTCCTTGCGCGCCACGACCGTCCAGCCCCAGCGCGGCGGCCGGGTCATGATCGCCTCGCTCGCCCCGACGGGCTGGCTGGCTGCGGCGGACGCATCGCGGGCTCCGGGGCCCGGCTCGCG
>JAXDKT010000036.1:0-3783 GCA_034666965.1 Chloroflexota bacterium
CCCGAGACCGACGCGATCGTGCTGATCGGCGAGATCGGCGGGTCGGCCGAGGAAGAGGCCGCGGCCTGGGCGGGCGAGCACCTGCGCGGCGTGCCGATGGCGGCGTTCATCGCCGGGCGGACTGCGCCCGAAGGCAAGCGCATGGGCCATGCCGGAGCGATCATCTCGGGCGGATCGGGGACGGCCACGTCCAAGGTCGCCGCGCTCGAGGCGGCCGGCATCCGGGTGGCCGACTCACCGACGGAGCTGCCGGCCATCCTGCGCGCCGCCGGCTACCGGGACTGAGTCGTTCATGGGCGCCCTGATGGAGCTCGTCGCCGGCGACACCCAGGCGATCCTGGTCGTGGTCGCGAGCGACGAGCTGACGGGACTGTCCGAGCCGGGTCGCTTCGTGGCCCATCTGTCGCTCGGCGCCGGCCTCGATCCGACCTGGCTCGACCTGTTCAGCGAGGCGGTCCGATCGGTCCTCGACAGCGCCGAGCCAAACGACTTCCTGGATGCGCGCCGCGAGCTCGACGGTCCCGGCGAGATCTCCGGGCGCACCGTCGAGCGGGTCGACCGGCGCTGGATCGAGACCATCGCTCGGCTGCACGACCGCGATATCGCCGCGATTGCCGGTCGCTGGCTGGACCTCCTCGACGACGAGCTGGGCGAGCTGCCCCGCGAGGAGAAGCCCTGGATCCGCGGTCTGGCCGGCGACATCGTCGAGTTCTGTCGAGCGGCTGAGCGCGCCCCGGACGTCCTGTTCGCCTGGTCTCTGTGAGCCGGTGGTCGAACCGGTCGAGCCCGAACCCGGAGTCGTCGTCCGGCTGACCGGCGTCGGCGTCCGGCGCGCTGGACGCTGGATCCTCGATGGCGCCTACTGGACCGTCCGAGCAGGCGAGCGCTGGGCGATCGTCGGGCCAAACGGGTCGGGCAAGACCACCCTGGTCCAGGTCGCCGCGAGCTATCTCTGGCCGAGCCGCGGCACGGTCGAGGTCATGGGCATGCGGATCGGTACGGTCGACGCCCGAGAGCTGCGACGCCGGATCGGCTTCGTCAGCGCCGCCCTTGCCGCCGACATCGACGACCGGCTGCCGGCCGTGGACGTGGTCATGAGCGCTCGCCACGCGGCACTTGCCCCATGGTGGGCCGCGTACGAACCGGACGATGTCGCCCGAGCCGGGGCCGCCCTCGAGCGACTGGGGCTGGGCGGGCTCGACCGACGCACCTTCGCCACCCTCTCGTCGGGCGAACGGCAGCGCGTGCTGATCGCCCGGACCTTGATGACCGAGCCCGAGCTGCTGGTGCTCGACGAGCCCGCGGCAGGACTCGATCTGGGCGCCCGTGAGGCGCTGATCGGACGGATCGAGGGCCTCGCCGCGGATCCGAGCCTGGCCGCGCTGGCCCTGGTGACCCACCACGTCGAGGAGATCCCGGCGGGGTTCAACCACGCCCTCGTCCTGGCCCAGGGCCGGGTGCTGGCCGCGGGCCCGATCGGGGCCACCCTGACGGGCGAGACTCTGTCGCGGGCGTACCAGCTTCCGATCCGGGTCGATGCCGTGGACGGTCGGTTCTGGGCGCGGGCCAGCCGCTAGCCGCGAGAGGCCGGCCGCCCCGCGGGCCGCTCCCTGGCCGCGAGGATCAGCCTCGCGGGCCGCTCAGTAGCCGAGCGCGCCCCACGATGGGCCGCCGGGTGCCTCGATCAGCTCGACCAGCACGCCGTGGCAGGAGCGCGGGTGGAGGAAGGCCACCGGCCCCTCCGCGCCCTTGCGCGGCGCCGTGTCGATCAGCTCGACGCCATCGATCGCCAGCCGGGTCAGGGTCTCGGCCAGGTCCACGACCTCGAAGCAGACGTGATGGAAGCCTTCGCCCTTGGCGGCCAGGAACCGAGCCACCCCGGTCGTGTCGTCGGCCGGCGCGACGAGCTCGATCTTCGATTCGCCGACCGGCAGAAACGCGATCGTGACTCGGTCGGATGGAATCGGTAGCACGGTCTCGAGCGGCAGTCCCAGGACGTCCCGATAGAACGCCAGCGAGGCGTCCAGATCGCCGACGACCACCGCGACGTGGTGAATGCGTCCCAGGCCCCGGATCGAATCGGGCAGCGTCGCGCCGGTCATACCGTGATCAGCTCGCGGTGCTCGCCCCAGGTCGCCCGCAACCGGTCGCTGATCTCGCCAACGGTGGCGAAGGCACGAACCGCCTCGATGAGGGCGGGCATGACGTTGTCGTCGCCGGCGGCGGCGGCGGCCAGGCGATCGAGGGCGGTCGCCCACGCGGCCGGATCGCGTTCGGCGCGGACCCGCCGGAGGCCCTCGATCTGGCGGCGTTCCCCGTCGGGATCGATCCGGTGGATGGGCGGCGTCGCGCCGGCCTCGTCCTGGAAGAGGTTGACCCCGACGACGACCTGATCGCCCGATTCGATCCGGCGCTGGACCAGATAGGCCGACTCCTGGATCCGGTGCTGCTGGTAGCCATGGTCGATTGCCGCGATCGTCCCGCCGAGAGCCTCGATCGCGTCGAGCTCCTCCCAGGCGGCCCGTTCGAGCTCGTTGGTCAGGGTCTCGACGTAGTAGGAGCCGGCGAGCGGATCGGGCGTCTCGGTCACGCCCGACTCATGGGCCAGGATCTGCTGGGTGCGGAGGGCCAGCCGGGCGGCCTCGGCGGTCGGCAGGGCCAGAGCCTCGTCACGCGAGTTGGTGTGCAGGCTCTGCGCACCGCCCAGAATCGCGGCCAGGGCCTGAACGGTCGTTCGGACCACGTTGTTGTCGATCGACCGGGCGGTCAGGCTCGAGCCGGCCGTCTGGACGTGGAAGCGGCAGATCTGCGAGCGGGGATCGCTCGAGCCGTAGCGCTCGCGGACGATTCGGGCCCACATCCGGCGGGCCGCCCGGAATTTGGCCACCTCCTCGAAGAGCTCGCTCCAGGCCGCGAAGAAGAAGCTCAGGCGCCCGGCGAACGCGTCGATGTCGAGACCCCGCGCGACGGCTGCGTCGGCGTAGGCGATTGCGTCGGCCAGGGTGTAGGCCAGCTCCTGGACGGCCGTCGCCCCCGCCTCGCGCATGTGATAGCCACTGATCGAGATCGTGTTCCAGCGCGGCAGCTCGCGCGCGCAGAACTCGAATACGTCGGTCACCAGACGCATCGACGGCCGAGGCGGGTAGATGTAGGTGCCCCGGGCGATGTACTCCTTGAGGATGTCGTTCTGGGTGGTACCGCTGACGGCGGCGCGGGCGACACCCTGGCGCTCGGCCGCCACGACGTACAACGCGAGAAGGATCGGGGCGGTCGAGTTGATCGTCATCGAGGTGCTCACGGAGTCGAGCGGGATGTCCCGGAAGAGGGCTTCCATATCGACGAGGCTGCCGATCGGGACGCCGACCCGACCGACCTCGCCCTCCGCCTGGGGGGCGTCGGAGTCGTAGCCCATCTGCGTCGGCAGATCGAATGCGACGGACAGACCGGTCTGCCCCTGTCCCAGGAGATAGCGGAATCGCTCGTTGGTTTCGGCTGCCGTCGCGAAGCCGGCGTACTGGCGCATCGTCCAGAACCGGCTCCGGTACATCGTCGGCTGGACGCCCCGGGTGAACGGATACTCGCCCGGCAGGCCGAGCTCCGCTGCGGGATCGAAGCCGGCCAGGTCGGCGGCGGTGTAGACGTCGGCGATCTCGATCCCGGAGCTGGTCTCGAACCGGGCCCGCCGTTCGGGCGCCGCCCTGGCGGCCTTCGCCCGCGGACCGCCGCGCCAGGCGTCGCGGGCCGGGTCGGCCGCGGGCGCAGGTGGCCGCGGCCGGGTCCGTG
>JAXDKT010000037.1:0-41263 GCA_034666965.1 Chloroflexota bacterium
CAGCCGGGTCATCAGCCTCCGGCTGGACGAGGCGACGGCGATCGCGGCCCGCGCCACCGGGAACGGCGCCGGCGCGCTCGATCCGGTCAGCGGCTAGGCGCCCGATCGTGTTCTGGCGACGACGGCCGAAGGACGACGCCGGCCAGGCCCCGGACGCGGCTCCGGCCGACGCGGCTCCAGCCCCGGATGCGGCTCCGGCCGACGCGGCTCCGGGCGTGGCTGTGGCGCCGGTCTCGACTCCTGCGCCCTCGCCCATGGCCGATGCGGGCCCTGAGCCCAGGCTTGCGCCTCCCAACGAGGACGAGATGTCCGGCCAGACCAGCGCCGACGCGACCCCGGGCGACCTCGTCGCCGGGCTGGAGAAGAGCCGGGTCGGGTTCATCGGACGGCTGCGGGGCTACCTCGGCGGCGGCCCGGAGGGTCCGTCGTGGGACGACGTCGAGGAGACCCTCATCGCCGGCGATGTCGGCGCGACGCTGGCGATCGAGATCGTCGAGCGGGCCCGCGCCCGGCGCGACGCGCCGACCGCCGAAGCCGCGGTGCGCACCGAGCTCGCCGCCCTGCTCGTGCCCCGCGAGCCGGGTGAGTGGCGACCCCAGCCAGCCGGCTCGGGGCAGCCGGCGGTCGTGCTCGTCGTCGGCGTCAACGGAACCGGCAAGACGACGACGATCGGCAAGCTGGCCAGCCGCTACCGCGACGCGGGCTCGACCGTCCTGCTCGCCGCGGCGGACACGTTCCGGGCCGCGGCCACCGAGCAGCTTGGGACGTGGGCCTCGCGCTCGGGGGCCCAGATCGTGGCCCACGCCCCCGGCGCCGATCCGGGCGCGGTCGTCTTCGACGCGCTCGATGCGGCTGTCGCCCGCGGGCTGGACCTGGTCATCGCCGACACGGCCGGCCGACTCCACACCAAGGTCAACCTGATGGACGAGCTGTCGAAGATCCGGCGCGTCATCGACCGGCGCCTGCCCGGCACCAAGCCCGAGGTCCTGTTCGTGCTCGACGCGACGACCGGTCAGAACGGCCTCGCTCAGGCGAAGGCATTCCACGAAGCGGTCGGCCTGACCGGGGTGGTCCTGACCAAGCTCGACTCGACCTCCAAGGGCGGCATCGTCTTCGCGATCGAGGCCGTCCTCGGGGTCCCGGTCCGCTTCGTGGGGGTCGGCGAGCAGGTCGGCGACCTGCTGCCATTCGATCCGGACGGCTTCGTCGCGGCCCTCTTCGCCTAGCTACTCGGTCAGCGGCAGGCGCTCGACCGGGGGCGTCGCCAAGGCCGGTCGCGCCGGCATCGTGCGGAGGCGCGGGATCGGCGAGAACCACAGGAAGCCCAGGGCAACGAGCCCGCCGAGGACGCCAAAGGCCATCGCCGCGCGCAGGCCCAGGAGCTCGGCGAGCAGGCCACCGACGACGGTCCCGACCAGCTGGAAGACGTCCTCGAAGAAGCGGATCGAGCCGTTCACCCGGCCGAGCAGTCGATCCTCGACCACGGACTGGGTCAGCGAGACCTGGGTGACCTCGAACAGGGTCCCTGCGGAGTCGCCGACCAGCTGCTGGACGATGAGGCAGGCCGCCCCCAGGACGAGGGCGCCCTGCGGCGCGAGCGGAATGAACGCGCTGCCGATCGTGAACCCCAGCATTCCGATCAGGATCGTCCGGCCCACCCCCAGCCGTCGCGCCGACCGGCCGGCGAGCACCGCCCCAACGAATGACCCCGCGCCGCCAAGTCCGGCGATCACCCCGATGGCGGCGGGTCCGAGCCCGATGTCCCGGCTCGCGAAGAGCAGGTACGACGTCCCGAAGACCCCCCACATCACGTGCGACGCGGCCCCGGCCCCGGCCAGCGCGCGCAGGATCGGCGACCCACCCACAAGGCGCAGTCCCTTGCGGATTTCGCGCAGGACGGGCTCGCGGGCGTCGACCCGGGGTTGGGCTGGCTCCGGTCGCCGGATCGACCCAAGGAACAGCGCCGAGACGAGGAACGACACCGCGTCCACCGCGATCGCGAGTGGCGCGCTGAACAGCTGAATGAGGAAGCCGCTGACACCGAAGGCGGAGAATTCGGCGACCGATGCGCTGGCCGTCAGGGCGCTGTTGGCGGGCACGAGCTGGCTCGGCTGGACGACCGTCGGCAGATACGCCCGATCGGCGACGTCGAAGAACGTGGTCAGCCCGGCCGCCAGGAACGTCACCAGGTAGAGCTGACCCAGGCCCAGGACGCCGGCCACGGCGGCGACCGGGATCGAGCCGAGCAAGACGGCCCGGCCGATGTCCGCGACGATCATGATCGGGCGTCGCCGCAGCCGGTCGACCCAGGCCCCGGCAAACAGCCCGAGGAGGAGCCCGGGCAGGAGCTGCAGTGCCCGCAGGATCGCGATCTCGATCGGTCCCGCGCCCAGGGCGAGGATTGCCGCGAAGGGCAGCGCGGTCCGGGTAACCAGCGACCCGAAGATCGAGATCGTCCCGGCGATCCACAGTCGCACGAAGTCGCCGTTGCGCCAGACCGAGCCGGTTCGGCGGGCGTGGTCCATGGCGCTCATCGTGGCGCGTCCCCGGGTCCGGTGCTTGCCGACACCGGCGGGACGATGGAGCTGACGGGCGGCCGGGGCCGATACGTTACACTGCCCCCGCCTCGGCGCGTCAGAACCCGCGCGCCACCGGGACGACCATCGGCGTCGCCCCAGAGCCGAACGGAGCCAGCCCAACCGGATGTTCGACACGCTCAGCGAGCGCCTGCGCAAGACCCTCGGCAACCTGACCGGCCGTGGCCGGGTCAGCGAGGCCGACGTCGACGCGGCGATGCGCGAGATCCGGCTCAGCCTGCTCGAGGCGGACGTCAACTTCAAGGTCGTCAAGGACTTCATCGCCCGAGTCCGGGAGCGCGCCATCGGCGCCGACATCCTGGCCAGCCTCACGGCGGGCCAACAGGTGGTCGGGATCGTCAACGAGGAGCTGGTCGCGCTCCTTTCGGCTGGCGATCGTGTCTTCCATCTGCAGGGCAACCCGGCGGTCATCCTGGTTGCCGGCCTGCAGGGCTCGGGCAAGACGACCACCGCCGCCAAGCTCGCCCGCCACGTGGTCAAGCTCGGCCGCCGGCCGCTCCTCGTTGCGGCCGACCCGTACCGGCCCAACGCCGCCGACCAGCTCGAGACGCTGGGCAAGAGCCTCGACATCCCGGTCTTTCGGGCGGCGCCCGGCACGGCTGTCGTGGACATCGCCCGAGGCGGCGTCGAGGCCGCCCGACAGGGCGTCCGCGACGTGGTCATCGTCGACACCGCCGGTCGGCTGACCGTCGACAATGCGCTGATGGCCGAGATCGCCGCCGTGGCCGCTGCGGTCAAGCCCGTCGAGACGCTCCTGGTCGTCGACGCGATGACCGGCCAGGAGGCCGTGGCCGTGGCCGAGGCGTTCGAGCGCACCCTGCCGCTGACCGGGCTGGTCCTGACCAAGATCGACGGCGATGCGCGGGGCGGCGCGGCTCTCTCGATCAGCGCGGTGACCGGGCTGCCGGTCAAGTTCCTGGGCACGGGCGAGAAGATCGATGCCCTGGACGTCTTCCATCCCGACCGCCTGGCCGGCCGGATCCTGGGCATGGGCGACGTCCTGACCCTCGTCGAGCGCGCCCAGGAGACGTTCGACCAACAGCAGTCGGCCAACATGGAGGAGAAGCTGCGCAAGGGCAGCTTCACGCTCGAGGACTTCCTCGAGCAGCTCCAGCAGATCCAGAAGATGGGACCGCTCGGCCAGATCATGGGGATGATCCCCGGAATGGGCGGGATGGCCAAGGAGGCCCAGGCGGCCGTCGATCGCGGGGACCTCAGCCGGGTCGAGGCGATCATCCGCTCGATGACGCCGCGTGAGCGGCGCGATCCAACCGTGCTCAACGCTTCCCGTCGTCGCCGGATCGCGAGCGGCGCCGGGACGGACCTGACCGAGGTCAACCGCCTGGTCAAGCAGTTTGGTGAGTGGCAGAAGCTGATGAAGCAGATCTCGGGTGCCGGCGGACGCCGTGCCGCCGCGGGCCTGCTTGCACGCCGTTAACTCTGGGGGATCGTACAGATGACCGACGACCGCACCATCGGGCAGGGTCCCGATCCGCAACCCGAGGCCACGCCACCGCCGGCGGTTCAGCCCGGCGCCGCCGTGCCACCCGAGGCCCCGACCTCCGCCCGTGGGGCACGCCCGTCCGACGCACCGGCGGCGGCTCCGGATGAGGGCAGCCTGGAGCCGATCGCCACGGCCGCGGCCGCACCCACCCGGATCGCCATTGGCCCGGTCCAGCGGCCGCCTCGCTCCCGTTGGGCGGTGGCCGGCCTGGTTGCCTTCGTCGTCGTCGCCCTGGCCACGGCCGGGCTGTTCGCCCTGGTGGGCGCCTCGTCCAGGTCCGTGGTTGCGGCCTGGACCCCGGCTGACGCCGTGGCCTACATCGAGGTCCGCGGCGACCTGCCCGGCGACCAGCGCCAGAACCTCGGGCGATTCCTCGCCCACTTTCCGGGCTTCGCCGACCAGGCCGGTCTCGAGACCAAGCTCGACGAGACGCTCGACAAGCTGGTCAACCAGGCCACCGACAACAAGCACGATTGGAGCAGGCAGATCAAGCCCTGGTTCGGGGGCCAGGTCGGTATCTCGGTCACCAGCTTCCCGACGACGTTCGCAGACCAGATCGGCGACCGACAGCTGCTGGTCGTGACCCAGAAGGACCCGGCGGCCGCGATCGCCTGGGTGAAGTCGGTCGAATCCGGGACCACCACCGAGGAGACGTACCGTGGCCTGACCCTGACCGTCAACACGCCCGAATTCGGCCCGAAGGTCGTCGCCGCGGCCACCGGCGAGGTCCTCCTCGTCGGCGACGAGACATCGGTCAAGGCGGCACTCGACCGCAACGGTCGGGATGGGCTGGGTGCCTCGCCGGCATTCACCTCGGCCATGGCCGGCGTCAGGAGCGACCAGGTCGTCCGGACCTACGCCGATCTCAAGGCCTACGTCGATGCGCTGACCAAGCTCAGCGAATCGCTCGGCCCGGACGCAGGGCTGGGCATGGGCAGCACCCTGCGCGACAAGCTCCCGGCCTGGCTGGCCGGGGGTGGCCGGATCGAGAGCGATGCCATCGTCACCGATCTCGTCTCGCCGGTGGTCGCGACGGCGCCCAAGATCTCCGAGCACGAAAGCACCATCGCGGCGCGTCTGCCCGCCTCGACCGCCGTCCTGGTCGAGGTCCATGACGTCAACAAGCTGGTGGCCGTCGAGCTCGACCAGCTCCGAGCCCAGCCCGGCCTGGCCGCGGCCATCAAGCAGCTCGACAGCGTGCTGACCGGCGTGGGCGGGCTCGACCATCTGGTCGGCTGGATCGGCGACGTCGGTGTCGTGGTCACGTCCGATGGCAAGACCCCGACGGGCGGTCTGGTGATCGTCCCCAACGACGTCGCGGCGGCCGAGAAGGTCGTCACCGAGCTGCGCAATCTGATTGCCCTCGCCGGTTCGTCCGGCGGGGTCACCACCCGCGACGAGGCATACGGCGCGGGGACCATCACCACCATCACCGTGACCGACCTGTCTCGGCTGGCCGGCAACAGCGCCGCCGCGCCGTTCCTGCCGTTCCCGGGGCCAGCCGAGGTCTCGTACACCATCCAGGGCGGCGTGGTCATCGTGGGCCTCAGCCCGGCCTGGGTGAAGTCGATCGTGGACGTCAAGGCCGGCGAGTCGTTGGCGGATCAGGCCCGCTTCAAGGACGCCATCCATCGAGTCGAGGCCAAGAACACCTCGCTCCTGTTCGTCGACCTGGCCGCGGTCCGCACGCTCGTCGAGCCGATCATCGCCCAGGAGCCGGGATCCAACTACAGCGTCGAGGTCAAGCCCTACGTCCAGCCGTTCGACGTGTTCGTCGGCGCAGGCTGGACCGACGGCGACACCTACCGCGCCCGCTACGTCGTGACCGTCGTCAACCCGTAACGCCCGGACACGGGCACCAGCAAGGAGGCCTTCCCCAGATGGCCGTTCGCATCCGCCTCACCCGCGTCGGGGCTACCAAGCAGCCGACCTACAGGGTCGTCGTCGCCGACGCCCGCAATGCCCGCGACGGGCGGTCGATCGAAACGATCGGCCACTACAACCCGCGCACGGAGCCGATCGAGTTCGCGGTCGACGCCGACAAGGCCAAGAAGTGGCTCGCTCAGGGCGCCCAACCGTCGAACACGGTCGCCCGCCTGTTCCGGAACGCGGGCATCCTGCCCGCGGCAAAGTAGGGCCGCCGCCATGCATGCCAAGGAGCTGGTCGAATACGTCGCCCGGTCGCTGGTCGACGATCCCGAAGCGGTTCGCGTCGAGGAGACGCGCGACCGAGACGGGATCGTCCTGGAGTTGCACGTCGCCGAGGACGACATGGGCAAGGTCATCGGCCGCAACGGGAGTGTCGCCAAGGCGCTCCGGACGCTGCTCAAGGTGACCTCCGCTCGAGAAGGCGAGCCGGTCTCGCTCGAGATCGTCTGACCATCGCCACCCGGCTCGTGGTCGGCCTCGTGCGGGGCGTCCACGGACTGAACGGGGCCGTCCGGGTCGAGATCCTGACCGATCGCCCGGAGGCGCGCTTCGCCCGCGGGGCCGTGGTCTATCGCGAAGGCGGCCAGGAATCGCTCACGATCAGCGACGCGATCGCCATACCCGACGGGCCCGGCTGGCGGGTTCGCTTCGAGGAGATCCCCGATCGGAGCACGGCCGACGCGCTCCGCGGGGCGTATCTCGAAGCCGAGGTGCCGCCCGGCGACGAGCCCGCCCGCGGCGCCGCGTACTGGCACGAGGTCGTGGGCACGCCCGTGCTGGGCCTCGATGGTGAGGAGCTGGGGACGGTGGCCGACATCTACCGCGTGGGCGAGAACGACGTCTATGTCGTGCGCGGGGGCCCGCGCGGCGAGTTCGACGTGCCCGCCGTCCGCGACTTCATCCGCATCTTCGCCCCGCGCCGGGGCGAGATCGTGGTCGACGCCGCGGCCCTCGAGCTCGGGCCGGTGCGGCCCCCGAAGCCGGCGCGGTCGCCTCGCCCGCGCCGGGGCGACCCACCGCGCCCGCGACCACCCGAGGCCGACGCGAGCACGACCGAGGTCGAGCCCCAGCCCCCGGCTGAGCCCGAGCCCGGGAGCGGTTCCCGGACCGAGCCGCCCGGCCGTGCCGAGGCGCAGGACCGACCGTGACCCTCGAGCTCGACGTCCTCAGTCTCTTTCCGGCCATGCTCGCGGCACCGCTCGCCGAGAGCATTCCGGCCCGCATCCAGGAGCGTGGCCTGGCCACGGTTCGCGTCCACGATCTGCGCCGCTGGGGGATCGGCCGTCACCGCTCGGTCGACGACCAGCCCTATGGCGGCGGCGCGGGCATGGTCATTCGGCCCGAGCCGGTGGCCGCCGCGTTGGCCGAGCTGCGCCGAGCCGACACGACCGTCATCCTGCTCGACCCGGTCGGGGAGCGCTTTGGCCAGGAGCGCGCCATCGACCTGGCCGAGCGCCCGCACCTCATCCTGGTCTGCCCGCGCTATGAGGGGGTCGACGAGCGCATTCGTGGCCTGGTCGACCTCGAGCTGTCGATCGGCGACTACATCCTGACCGGCGGCGAGTTGCCGGCGCTGGTCGTGATCGACGCGATCCTGCGCCTGCTGCCGGGTGCCATCGACGCCGAGTCGACGGTCGAGGAATCCTTTGCCGACGGGCTCCTCGAGTACCCCCAGTACACCCGCCCGGCGGACTTCGACGGCGCCACCATCCCGGCGGTCCTGACCAGCGGCGACCACGCGGCGGTCGCGCGCTGGCGGCATCGCGAGGCGATCCGCCGAACCCTCGAGCGACGCCCCGACCTCCTCGTCGAGCGTCTCTGGACAGCGCTCGAGCGGACCCTCCTCGAGGAGATCCAGGCCGAGGCCGACGAGCACGACCCGAGCTGACCCCGGCGTTCAAGGGCATGACTCCGGTCGGGCCCGGCCTGAGCGCGTGCTATACTCCGACGTCGGTCGTCCTGACGACCATCCCCGACCGCCCCTCCCGATCGCCCATCCCGCAGCCCGCGCTGCCCGACGAGAAGCAGGAACCGCCGTGAACGTGCTCGACGAGATCGTCAAGGACCACATTCGGACCGATCTGCCCGAGCTTGCCTCGGGTGACACGGTCAAGGTGTCGGCCAAGGTCGTCGAGGGCAACCGGGAGCGGATCCAGGTCTTCGAGGGCACCGTCATGCGCCTGCGGGGCGGTGGAATCACCCGGACGATCACGGTCCGCCGGATCGCCAGCGGCGTCGGCGTCGAGCGGACGTTCAAGATCAACAGCCCCCGGATCGAGAAGATCGAGGTCATCCGACACGGCGTGGCCCGGCGCGCCCAGCTGTACTTCCTGCGCAAGCGGGTGGGCAAGGCCGCAACCCTGCGCGAGCGTCGCCCGGGCTGAGCCCCGCCCGGGTCGAGCCTCCGGCGCCGGGCCGAGCCCGCCGCCGGGCCGGGCCCGCCGCCGTTGCCGAGCCCGCCGGTGGAGCTGCCCATCCAATCGCCCGGTCGGCTACCCTAGGGCGCGATGGCGCCGATCGTCCCCAGCCTCCGCTTCGAGCGCAGCCACTGGCGCGAGGGACGGGTCCGCATCATCGGCGTCGACGAAGTGGGTGTGGCGCCGGCCTCCGGCCCGGTCGTGGCCGCGGCGGTCCTGATGCGTCCCGATTGCAAGCGCATTGCCGGTGTGCGCGACTCCAAGACCCTCTCGGCGCCCCAGCGTGAGCGGCTGGCGGTGATCATTCGCCGTCGGGCGATCACGGTCGGGGTGGGGGCGGCCTCGGTCGCGGAGATCGACCGTCTCAACATCTATCACGCCACCCACCTGGCCATGCGCCGGGCGATCGCCCGGATCGGCGATCACGACCACGTCCTCGTCGACGGCCTGCGCATCCGGGGCTTCGAGGAGGAGGTCGGGCCGTACACCGCCATCGTCGACGGCGATGCCCGCTGCTACTCGATCGCCTGCGCGTCGGTCGTCGCCAAGGTCGTCCGCGATCGGCTCATGACCAGGCTTGCCGCGCGCCATCCCGGCTACGGCTGGGAGCACAACGCCGGCTACGCCACCGCGGAGCATCGCGCGGCCATGACCGCCTTGGGCCTGACCGCGTTTCACCGGCGGAGCTTCGTGACCGCCCAGCGGGTGCTCTACGGCGAGCAGACCGAGCTCGAGCTGGTCTGAACGAGGGCCGGTCGCGACCGGTCCGGACCGATCGCGACCCGGCGGCGAGCTAGCGGAAGTCCGCCGCCGTCACGTCGAGATAGCCCGTGACCGAGCGGACCTTGAGCTTGGCGATGGTCGTCGCTCCCGGCCGTCGCTTGGACGAGAACGAGATCGTCCCACCGCCGCCCATGTTGAAGATCTCACGCATGGACTTGGTGGTGGTGAACAGCCCGGTCAGGATGTATGCGGCGCTGCCCTTCGGCTCGGCGAAGACCGCCTTGGCTCCGGTCTTGAGGAAGCTCGAGGCGTAGTAGTCGATGCGCTGCTTGGCCACCTTGGTGGTCGGTGCCGCGCGTCCCGGCTCGGAGTTGCCGGCGGAGTAGCACAGGTGGTTGAGGATGACCACGGCATTGGGCGCCAGGTGGATCATCTTCATGTAGGCCGAGCCGTAGTACTTGACGTTCGAGTTGCCGTGACCCGAGCGCGCGTTGAGCCCGAGACCGTTCTTGGTCGAGGTGCTGTAGGGATACGGGCTCGGGGTGCCGTTGCCGTGACCGAGATAGATGAGGACGTTGGCGTGCTGCGCCGCGGCCTTGACCTTGGCCCAGGTGGCTCGCGGGCTGTAGATCTCCGTGACGGCGGCGCCGTAGCCGCGGGCCTGCCTGGCGAGGGCCCGGGCATCCCTGATGTAGTGCGCCGTCGTGGATTCCACTGGGCCGACCACGATCACGACCTTCATCGTGGCGGCACTGGCTGAAGACGGAGCGACGACCAGGGCGCTCAGGGCCATGATCGACGCGAGGAGCGCGAGCAGCCTGCCCGCGCGGTTTCGACGGGACGCCCTCTGGGCGCCGTTTTCCATCACTCGCAATGTCGTGCCTCCTCACTGCCGGAACGTCGTGCATGGGGCACGACGACGGTGGGACTCGACCGCCCATGGTCAGGGGATAGCGGGGGACAGACGCGAACCGGAAGTGGTGAGCACGATCCGGACTGCCACGGGGCGGTTGGCGGTGATCGGTTGTCCGCGTCGAAGGCGAGTATGCCATCGTCGATGTCGACCGTGCAGCGAACCGACGGTACCGCCCCCGTGAAACGATGGGCCGGTGCAGCGAGGCACCCGGGGACGGGGCCGAAGGCGGATAAGTCGGGGGTGAGGGCCGATCCCCAGACTGACCCGATGGCTCGCCCCCCGACGGGCTCCAGGACGCCCGCCCAGCGGGCCGGCGATGCGGCCGAGACGCTCGTGGCCGACCACCTCGCCGCCCTCGGCTGGACGGTCCTGGCCCGCAACCTGCGGCTGGGCCGCAAGGAAGTCGACATCGTCGCGCTCGACCCCGGACCACCCCGGGCGGTCGTCGTCGTCGAGGTCCGCTGGCGCGTCCGGCGCGACTTCGGCCTGCCCGAGGACACCTTCGACTGGCGCAAACGGGCCCATCTGCGCGCCGCCCTGGGTAGCCTGCTCGAGACGGGTGCCCTGCCCGACGGGCGGGCTCTGCCGGCTGCGATGGCCCGGGTCGACCTCGTGGTCGTCGAGCCGTCACCGGTCGCGGGCGCACCGCCGCGCATGCGTCATCATCGGGACGCCCTGGGCGGCTGATCGCCCCGTCTGGGCGCCGGGCGACCCTGTGCTACACTCCCGCCCGGCCCGCCAGCCGCGAGCCGACTCCAGGCCCGCCAGCGTGGCGGAGCACACACGCGCGTCCGTTCCGATCGGGGCGGTGCCGGTCCCACGGGTCCGGTCCCCGACGATGAGGCCGCGCGGAGGTCAGAACCGAACAGGAGGTCCGTCCCCGTGCCCAACGTCTCCATGCGCCAGCTGCTCGAGGCCGGTGTCCATTTCGGCCACCAGACCCGCCGCTGGAACCCGAAGATGAAGCCGTACATCTTCGCGGAGCGCAACGGGATCCACATCATCGACCTGGCCCAGACCGTGAAGGGTCTCGAGGTCGCCCTCGCCGCCGTGTCCGATACGGTCGCCCGCGGCGAGCAGGTCCTCTTCGTGGGGACCAAGAAGCAGGCCCAGGAGCCCGTCGCCCAGGAGGCCACCCGCTCCGGTCAGCCCTGGATCAACAAGCGCTGGCTGGGCGGCATGCTTACCAACTTCGTGACGATCAAGAAGCGGATCGCCCTCATGGAACAGCTCGAGGCGCGCCAGGCCAACGGCGACTTCGAGCGGATGTCCAAGAAGGAGGCGGCCAAGCTCCAGGAGGAGCTGACCAAGCTGACCGCGACCCTGGGCGGCATCCGCAAGATGAAGCGCCTGCCCGGGCTGATCTTCGTGGTCGACCCGCACCGCGAGCGGATTGCGGTGACCGAGGCAAACAAGCTCGAGATTCCCCTGGTCGGCACGGGCGACACCAACGTCGACCCCGACGAGCTGACCTACGTCATCCCCGGCAACGACGACGCGATCCGGGCGATCCGGCTGCTGTGCTCGCTGGTCGCCGAGGCGGCCATCGAGGGCAGCCGCGAGCGGGCCGAGCGGGCGGCGGTCGAGCCGGAGCCGGAGATCGCGGCCTCGGCCGAACCCGAGATCGAGGAAGGCGAGCCGTCCGACGCGCTCGTCGCGGCGCTCGCCGGCGGGGCGGCGCTGACCTTCGAGCCCGATGCCGACGACGACGACCTGCTGCCCGGCGCGCGCAGCGCCCCAGCCGAGGCCGAGCCGGCCCCGGCCGAGGCGTCGCCCGACGAGATTGCTGCCGAGCTGGCTCGAGAAGCGATCGAGAAGGCCGAGTCGAACGAGGGCGGCATCGTCGCCGGCTGACCGGTGTCCCGGCGGGCATCTATCGACCATCACAACGCGGGCCGACGACCTGCCCGCGGCGACAGCGAACAGGAGCACAGGACAGGCATGGCGGACATCTCGGCCCAGGCGGTCAAGGAGCTGCGCGAGCGGACTGGCGCCGGATTCATGGACTGCAAGCGGGCCCTCGAGGAGACCGGCGGCGATCTCGAGGGGGCGGTCGGCCTGCTACGCGAACGTGGCCAGGCGGCCGCGGCGAAGAAGGCCGGCCGGGACGTGCGCGAAGGACTCATCGGCAGCTACATCCACACCGGCGGCCGGATCGGGGTTCTGATCGAGGTCAACTGCGAGACCGACTTCGTGGCTCGCACCGAGCAGTTCCAGAAGCTCGTCCGGGAACTGGCCATGCAGGTCGCCGGGATGCGTCCGGAATATGTCGATGCCGAGTCGATCCCGGCCGAGGTCGTCGAGGCCAAGAAGGCCGAGTTGGCGACCGACGAGGCGACCCTCAAGAAGCCCGAGGGGATCCGGGCCCAGATCGTCGAGGGTCAGCTCAAGAAGTGGTTCAAGGAGGTGTGCCTCCTCGAACAGCCGTTCCGCGACACCGATCAGACCGTCGGCAGCCTGGTCACCGAGGCGATCGCGACGATCGGCGAAAACATCCGCGTACGGCGATTCAGCCGCTACGAGCTCGGTGAGGAGCTGTGAGCCAACCCGCTCCGGTCGACGCGCCCGCGACGCAGCCCGTCCGCTACCGGCGGATCCTGCTCAAGCTGTCCGGGGAGGCCCTGCTCGGGTCCCGCCAGTACGGGGTCGATCCCGAGTTCTGCCGGATCATCGCCGAGCAGGTCGCCAAGGTGAAGGCCCTGGGCGTCGAGGTTGGCATCGTCGTCGGCGGCGGCAACATCTTCCGGGGCCTGGCCGCATCGGCGCGGGGCATGGACCGGGCGACCGGTGACTACATCGGGATGCTGGCCACGGTCATGAACGGGCTGGCCCTCCAGGACGCGCTCGACAAGGTTGGGATCCCGACTCGGGTGATGACCGCCATCGCGATGCACGAGGTCGCCGAGCCGTACATCCGCCGGCGCGCCGTACGCCATCTCGAGAAGGGCCGCGTGCTCATCTTCGTGGCCGGCACCGGCAACCCCTACTTCACGACCGACTCGGCGGCCGCCCTCCGGGCAGTCGAGATCGGCGCCGAGGTCCTGCTCAAGGCGACCAAGGTCGACGGTGTCTACGACAGCGACCCGGTGACGAATCCGGGCGCCCGGCGCTACGCTGAGCTCGAGTACGCGGACCTGCTCCGCGACCAGCTCAAGGTCATGGACGCGGCGGCCGTCTCCCTGTGCATGGAGAACAATCTGCCGATCGTGGTGTTCGACCTCAACGAGCCGGACAACATCGTGCGGGTCGCCCGAGGCGAGCCCGTCGGCACCCTGATCTCGGGAGGGAGCGGCGCATGAGCACCGAGATCCTGGCCGCGGCCGAACGGAAGATGGCCCGCGCCATCGAGGCTATGGAGCGCGACTTCAACGCCCTCCGGACCGGCCGCGCCTCGACCTCGCTGGTCGACCGGATCGTGGTCGAGTACTACGGCACACCGACACCGCTCAACCAGCTCGCCGGGATCAGCGTCCCCGAAGCCCACCAGATCGTGATCCAGCCCTGGGACCGGAGCGTCCTCGGCGCGATCGAGAAAGCGATCCAGAAAAGCGACATCGGCCTGATGCCCAACGTCGATGGGGCCGTCGTCCGGCTCAACATCCCACCCCTGACCGAGGAACGCCGGCGCGACATCGTCAAGTCCGTCCACAAGCGGATGGAGGAGGCGCGGGTCGAGATCCGCAACCTGCGCCGGGAGGCCAACGACGCGATCCGCAAGGAGGAGCGCGACGGCGACCTGGGCACCGACGCGTCGCACCGTGAGCTGGACACCCTCCAGAAGCTCACCGACCGCTTCGTCACGGAGGTGGACCAGGCCGGCAGCCACAAGGAACACGAGGTGATGGAGGTCTAGTGCCGCGCTCGCCGCTGGCCCGACCGACCGACGCTCCGCCCATCGCCCATGCCCCGGGTGGGTCGCCGGCCGGCCCGCCCTCGATCGCCGCGGCTACGCCCCCAACCGAGCCCGGGACGCCCGGTCCCGACCGGATCGCGCCCGTCGAAGAGGCGCCCCGTCACGTCGCCATCATCATGGATGGCAACCGGCGCTGGGCACGGGCCCGCGGGATCAGCGAGCTCGAGGGTCACGCCGCCGGGGTGGAGGCGATCCGGGGCCTGCTCCGACATGCCGTGCGGCGCGGCGTGCCCGTGCTCACGCTGTACGCCTTCAGTCGCGAGAACTGGGCCCGTCCCGACGACGAGGTGGCCGGGCTGTTCGGGCTGCTCGAGTCGGCCGTCCGGAGCGAGACGGACGAGCTCCGCCGTCAGGGTGTCCAGGTGCGCCTCCTGGGCCGCCTCGACGAGCTGCCCCCGGCCACCCGCCGTTCGCTGGCCGCCGCGCTCGATGCGACCGCCGGCGGCGAGCGCCTGCGGCTCAACATCGCCTTCAACTACGCCGGGCGGACCGAGCTGGTCGACGCGTTCCGGCAGCTCGCCGCGAGCGGCATCGCCCCGGACGCGATCGACGAGGCGGCGGTCTCCGGGGCGCTCTACACGGCCGGCCTGCCCGACCCCGACCTGGTCATCCGGACCGGCGGCGACGAGCGCCTGAGCAACTTCCTGATCTGGCAGTCGGCCTACGCGGAGTTCTACGTCTCACCGCTGCTGTGGCCCGATTTCGACGCTGAAGCCTTCGACGCCGCGCTGCTCGAGTTCGCCAGCCGGACCCGTCGCTTCGGCCGCTAGGAGCGCGCCGGTGGAGCAGCGGGCTCGCAGCGCCCTCATCTTCGTCCCGCCGCTCGTGGTCGTGCTCGTGCTTGGCGAGCCCTGGCTCGGCGCCGTCATCCTGCTCGCCGTCGGGCTCGGCTCGCTGGAGGCGCTCCGGCTCCTCCGGGCGGCCGGCTATCCCGTCCTCGTGGGCCTCGGGATGGCCATTGCCCTGGCCATGGTCGTCGACGCGGCCGTGCCCGTGGACCTGGCCGGCTCGGCGGCGCTGCTCGTGGCCGTGGCGGTCATGCTGGCGGCGGTCGGGGCGTTCACCCGCCGCGACCCGGGTGACGGGCTGGCCAGCTGGCTGGGGACGGTCTTTGGCGGGGTCTACGTGGGTCTCCTCAGCTTCGTGGTCCGGGTGGGTCAAGCGGCCCCGGATCTGCCACCGGGAGCGCCCCTGGCGGCGATCCTCGACGGTGGCCGGGCGTGGGTCCTGATCCTGGTGCTGTCGGTGTGGGCCTACGACACGGGCGCGTATCTCATCGGTCGGTCCTTTGGCGAGCGCTTCGGTGAGGCGACGGGGCTGACCCGCTTCCTGGTCCACATCTCGCCCTCGAAGACCTATGCCGGGCTGTTCGGGGGCCTGGCCGCGACGACGATCGTCCTGGGACTGGGTCTGTGGGCGGCGGGTGCTCCGGTCTGGCAGGCGCTCATCGTCGGACCGGCCGTTGGCCTGGCCGCCCAGGCCGGCGACCTCGCCGAGTCGCTGCTCAAGCGGGCCGCCGGCGCGAAGGATTCGGGCCAGCTCATCCCCGGCCATGGCGGGATCCTCGACCGGGTCGACTCCTTACTCTTCGCCGCGCCGGTCCTGACCCTGTACCTGCTGACCTTCGGGCGATGAGTCGTTCGGACTCGGCCGGACCGCCGCTGCGGATCGCCCTGCTCGGCTCGGGCGGCTCGATCGGCCGCCAGGCGGTCGAGGTCCTGGCGGGACTGGGTGACGCGGTCCGGGTCGTCGCTCTGGCAACCGGCCGCCAGGCGTCGCTCCTCGAAGCCCAGGCACGGCGGTTGCGGCCGGCGGTGGTGGCTCTGCCCGCCGACGCCGCGGCGGCCGGGCGGCTCGACCTGCCGCCGGGAACGTCGGTCGAGGGTGGCACGGACGCGCTCGAGCGGCTGGCGACCCGCGATGACGTCGACCTGGTCATCGTCGGAACGGGCGGGATCGTCAGCCTGCGGCCGGTCCTGGCGGCGCTCGACGCCGGCAAGATCGTGGCCACGGCCAACAAGGAGACACTGGTCGCGGGTGGTCACCTGGTCATGCCCCTCGCCCGCGCCCGGGCGGCGGCGGTTGCCGTCGGCCGGCCCGACGATCCGCTGGCCAGCCCGCTGGCCTGGCTCCGGCCGATCGATTCGGAGCACTCGGCCATCTGGCAGAGCCTGGCCGGCGAGGCCATGGCCGGTGTGGCCCGGCTGATCCTGACCGCCTCGGGCGGGCCGTTCCTCGAGTCCAGTCCCGCGGAGCTGGCCGAGGCGACCCCCGAGCGGGCGCTGCACCACCCGACCTGGTCCATGGGCGCCAAGATCACGATCGATTCCGCGACCCTGGCCAACAAGGGCCTGGAGGTTATCGAGGCACACTGGCTGTACGATGTCGGCTACGACGTGATCGACGTCGTCATCCACCCGCAGAGCGTCGTCCACTCGGCCGTCCAGTTCATCGACGGGTCGCTGAAGGCGCAGCTCGGAACACCGGACATGCGCCTCCCCATCCAGTACGCCGTGACCTACCCGACCCGCCACGTCTCTCACGTCTTGCCGCCGGACCTCCAGGCCATCGCCCGGCTGGACTTCCGCGCCCCGGACGAGGAGCGCTTCCCGGCGCTCCGCATCGCGCGCGACGCCGGCCGGACCGGTTCCCGGGCCACGACCGCGCTGATCGCCGCGGACGAGGTGGCGGTCGCCCGGTTCCTGGGCGGGACGCTCGACTTCCCGGGGATCGCCCGGACGCTCGAGGCGGCCGTCGCCCGCTTCGGTGGCGGCGCCGACCAGTCGCCGGATGTCGAGGAGCTGATCGCCCTCGACGCCGAGGTGCGGGCCGTCTTCGGATCCGGAGCCGCACCATCGTGACCGCAGCGCTCCAGAGCCTCATCACGATCGTCATCTTCTTCGTGATGCTCGGCGGGCTGGTGGTCATCCACGAGCTGGGCCACTTCATCACCGCCCGACTGGCCGGCGTACGCGTCCTCGAGTTCGGGCTCGGCTTCCCGCCCCGCGCCAAGGTCCTGCGCTCGCGGGGCGAGACGCTCTACACGCTCAACTGGCTGCCCATCGGGGGCTTCGTCCGGCTCGAGGGCGAGGACGGCGACTCGGACGATCCGCGCTCGTTCGTGCGCGCCGCGCTCCCGGTCAAGCTGGTCATCCTGGTCGCCGGCGTGGTCATGAACGTCGTCCTTGCCTTCGTGATCTTCTTCGGGATCTCGGCCCTGGCCAATCCGACCTGGGAGCTGACCATCGGCGAAGTCCAGGCCGGATCGCCAGCGGCTACGGTCGGGCTCGTCGCCGGCGACAAGATCGTGGCCATCCAGGGCGAGGAGTTCGACGGGTTCAAGGATCCGTCCCTGGGCCTGCGCGACCGAGCCGGGCAGACGGTCCAGCTCGAAGTGGTCCACGCCGATGGGACGCGTCAGACGATCATCGCCACGCTGCGCCCCCCGGCCGAGGCGCAGGCCAGGGGTGCCCTCGGGATCGCCTTCGGACGGACGATCGCCTATCACCAGAACCCGCCCGGAACCGCGCTCGCGACCGCGGCGGCGCGGACCGGCGAGGCGCTGACGCTGATCTGGGACGGCCTTCGGACCCTCGCCGACTCGATCGTCTCCCGACCAACCCAGGCGCCGCCCGTGGTGGGCCCGATCGGTATCGCCAGTCAGGTTGGCAACGTGTTCTGGCAGCTCGGCTTCGTATACACCCTCTACTTCGCGGCACTCCTGTCGGCCAACCTGGCCGTGGTCAACATCCTGCCCTTCCCACCGCTGGACGGCGGCCGGATCCTGGTCCTGTTGCTCAAGCGGGTCGCCGGCCAGCGGATCAGCATCCGGGCCGAGCGCCTGACCTACCTCGTCGGGTTCGTGGTCCTGATGGTGTTCCTGGCCTGGATCTCGTTCTTCGACGTCACCAACCCGGGCCGCGGGCGGTGACCGGGCCACGCCGCCGGTCGACGGTCAGCGTCGACGTCGGTGGGGTCCCGGTCGGGAGCGCCCACCCGATCGTCGTCCAGTCGATGACCAATACCGACACGGCTGACGCCGACGCGACCGCCATCCAGGTCGCCCAGCTGGCGCACGCCGGCAGCCAGCTGGTCCGGGTCACGGTCAACACCGACGAGGCCGCGGCGGCGGTCCCCGAGATGGTCCGCAAGGTCCGGGGCCTCGGCGTCGACGTGCCGATCATCGGCGACTTCCACTACAACGGGCACCTCCTGCTGACCAAGTACCCCGAGATGGCGGCGGCCATCGACAAGTACCGGATCAACCCCGGTAACGTCGGGGCCAAGCGTCACGACGAGCACTTCCAGACCATCGTCCGGGCCGCGATCGAGCATGGCAAGCCGGTCCGCATCGGGGTCAACTGGGGCTCCCTCGACCAGGCCCTCCTGACCGAGCTGATGGACGCCAATGCCCGCTCGGCCGAGCCGCGCGACGCCCGCCAGGTGATGATCGAGGCGATGATCGAGTCGGCCCTGCGCTCGGCCGAGCTGGCCGAGGCGACGGGCCTTGGCCACGACCGGATCATCCTGTCGGCCAAGGTGTCGGGGGTGGGGGACCTGGTCGATGTCTATCGGCGCCTGTCGCCGCGCAGCGACTACCCGCTCCACCTGGGCCTGACCGAGGCGGGCATGGGCATGAAGGGGATCGTCGCCTCGACCGCCGGGCTGGCCCTGCTCCTGACCGAGGGCATCGGCGACACGATCCGGGTCTCGCTCACCCCGGAGCCCGGCGCCGGGCGCGAGCTCGAGGTCGAGGTCGCCCAGCAGATCCTCCAGTCGCTCGGGCTGCGCTCATTCCTGCCCCAGGTCAGCGCCTGCCCCGGCTGCGGCCGGACGACGTCCACGTTCTTCCAGGAGATGGCCCGCGACATCCAGACCTACCTCAAGGAGCAGATGCCCGTCTGGCGCGCCGTGTATCCCGGTGTCGAGGACCTCCGCGTGGCGGTCATGGGCTGCGTCGTCAACGGGCCGGGCGAGAGCAAGCACGCCGACATCGGGATCAGCCTGCCGGGCACCTTCGAGGAGCCGGTCGCCCCCGTGTTCGTCGACGGGCATCTCGATCGGACCCTGCGCGGCGACGCGATCGTGCCCGAGTTCCTGGCGCTCCTCGACGGCTACGTGGAGCGGCGGTTCGGCGCCGCCGGCACGGTGCCGTTGGCCTGAGACGGGACCCGCCCCATCGGTTGGAGGTCCACCCGTCCGGGTGTATAGTGCACATAACTGAACGGCCGCTCCGTGACGTGGGTGACCCCCACGTTTCTTTTTGAGCGGGCCGTCATTTGGGTTCGGCGGGACGCGTCGGCAGCAGTCGTGACGGGAGGCAAACGTGAATCGTGACTTCGTCACTGCGCTCCTGCAGCTGAACGCCGAGAAGCAGGTCCCCCGCGAGCAGCTCATCCGGACCGTCGAGGATGCGATCCAGTCGGCCTATCGCCGCACCGAGGGCAACGAGGACGTCCAGGTCCGGATCGACGGCGAGACCGGCCGGATCCGTACCTTTCGGGCTCGACAGGTCGTCGACGAGGTCGCCGACCCCCTGACCGAATTCACCCGCGAGGACGCCCGCGCCCACGACCCCAACGCCCAGGTGGGCGACCTGGTCGAGACCGAGGAGCTCGATCCGGAGGCCTTCGGCCGGATCCATGCCCAGACCGCGAAGCAGGTGGTCCTGCAGCGGCTCCGCGAGGCGGAGCGCGACGTTGCCTACGATCAGTTCGCCAGCCGCGAGGGCGAGCTCGTGACCGGAACGGTCAACCGGGTCGAGCCGCGGGCGATCATCCTCGACCTGGCCGGCCAGGGTGGCGTCGCTCGGGCGGAGGCGGTCCTGGCCACGACCGAGCAGTCGAGCCTGGAGCACTACCGCATCGGTCAGCCGGTCAAGGCCTACGTCCTCGAGGTTCGGCGCGGCTTGCGCGGACCCCAGCTGTTCGTGAGTCGGGCTCACAAGAACTTTCTACGCCGCCTGTTCGAGCTTGAAGTGCCCGAGATCCACAGCGGCACGGTCGAGATCAAGGCGATCGCGCGCGAGGCGGGCTCGCGCTCGAAGGTCGCCGTGGCCAGCCGCCAGGACGGGCTCGATCCCGTTGGCGCGACGGTCGGCCAGCGTGGCGCTCGTGTCCAGGCGGTCGTGGCCGAGCTGGCCGGCGAGAAGATCGACGTCATCCCCTGGAACGACGATCCGGCCATCTTCGTGGCCAACGCCCTCAGCCCCGCCCAGGTCCTCGACGTATCGATCGACGAGGAGCATCGCATCGCCAGCGTGACCGTGCCCGAGCGGATGCTCTCGCTGGCGATCGGCCGCGAGGGTCAGAACGCCCGGTTGGCGGCCAAGCTGTCCGGCTGGCGGATCGACATCCGGAGCGACGTGTCGGTGGCCGAGGCCAAGGCCGCGGCCGCAGCCGAGGCCGCCGGGCCGGCGCCTGCGGCCGAAGCGGCACCGGCCGAGGAGACCGGCGACGCCGTCCCGACGACGGCAGCCAAGCCCAAGACCACACGCGCCAAGAAGGCTCCGGCCGCCGACGGGGTCGAGACCCCCGGGGCGCCCAAGACCAGGACCACGGCCAAGGCCGCGGCAAAGGTCAAGCCAGCGGCCAAGGCGAAGCCAGCGGCCAAGACGCCAGCCGCGCAGGCAACAGCAGCGGAGGCGGCCCCCAAGGCCAAGCCGTCAGGGCCCAAGAGCCCGGCGCTGGCCGACGTCGTGCCGGCCGGCGGCAGCGACGGGACGGAGCCCAAGCCGAAGGCCATCCGCAAGAAGAAGACTGAACCGGCCGCGGAGGTATCGTCGTAGCCCGCCCTGGCGTGAGCGGCCAGCGGCGGTCGGCTCCGATCCGGACCTGCGTCGCCTGCCGCACGACGAGCGCCAAGCGTGAGCTGGTCCGCATCGTGCGCACTCCGGATGGCCAGGTCGTGGCCGATCCCAGCGGTCGGCGACCCGGCCGCGGCGCGTATCTGTGTGCCGATGGCTCCTGTTGGGGCCGAGCGCTCGAGAAGGGCTCGCTCAGCCGAGCCCTGGGGGCGGCCCTGCCGGCCGGGCTCCGCGAGGAGCTTGCCGAGCGGGCCCGAACGATGACGATGACAGACGAAGGAGGGAAACCACGTGGCGAGGAGTAGGAGCGGTACCCGGGGCCGGCGCGGCCCGCGCAAGCCGCCGCGGCGCGAGGGCGGGGTCGGCCAGGCGGCCGTCCAGGTCGCCGACCCGCGCGAACGCGGCGCGCTCGAGCTGCCGGCGACGATCACGGTCAAGGAGCTCGCCGAGCTGCTGGCGGTCAACGCCGCCGACGTCATCCGCGAGCTGATCAAGAGCGGCATCTTTGCCACGATCAACCAGCTGATCGACCGCGACACCGCGGCGCTCGTCGCCGGAGAGCTCGGATACGAGGTTGCCGAGACGGTTGCCGCCAGTGCCGGCGTGGCCGATGCCGACGCCGAGGAGGCTCCCGGCGAGGCGACCAAGGAGGTCCTCTACGAGGAGGACGAGGCGTCGCTGCTCGAGACGCGGGCCCCGATCGTCACCGTCATGGGCCACGTCGACCACGGCAAGACGAGCCTGCTCGACGCCATCCGCACGACCGAGATCGCGGCCGCCGAGCGGGGCGGCATCACCCAGCACATCGGGGCCAGTGAGGTCACCCGTGACGGGCGCCGGATCGTCTTCCTCGACACGCCCGGGCACGAGGCGTTCACGGCGATGCGCGCACGCGGCGCCAAAGTCACCGACATCGCGGTTGTCGTCGTGGCTGCCGACGACGGGGTCATGCCCCAAACCCTCGAGGCGATCGCCCACGCCCGCGCGGCGAAGGTGCCGATCGTCATCGCCCTCAACAAGATCGACAAGCCCGACGCCAACCCGGACCGGGTCAAGACCGAGCTGTCCGAGGCCAACGTCATCGTCGAGGAGTACGGCGGCGACACCCCCCTCGTGCCCGTCTCGGCCAAGGCCCGCCAGGGTCTCGACGAGCTGCTCGACATGATCCTCCTGGTGGCCGATCTGCAGGAGCTCAAGGCCAATCCCAAGCGACCTGCGATCGGCACTATCGTGGAGGCCGAGTTGGACAAGGGTCGCGGGCCGGTGGCCACGGCGATCGTCCAGACCGGCACGCTGCGCGTCGGCGACGTGATCGTCGTCGGCGAGACCTATGGCAAGGTCCGCGCCCTGGAGAACGAGAGCGGCAAGCGGCTGACCAAGGCCGGCCCGTCGACGGCGGCGGTCGTCCTGGGCTTGTCCGACGTGCCCCAGGCCGGGGACATCCTGCGCGCGGTCGCCGATGAGAAGGAAGCCCGGACGATGGTCGAGGCGCGCAAGGCGCAGGCCACGGCCAAGTCCGGCGACGGCGGCCGGGCGACGCTCGAGGACCTCTACCGCCAGATCCAGGCCGGCCAGGCCTAGGAGCTGCGGATCATCATCAAGGGCGACGTCTCGGGCTCGCTGGGGGCGATCACCCACGCGCTCGACCAGCTCTCGACCGAGGACGTCCGCCTCAACGTCCTCCACGAGGGCGCCGGCGATATCACCGACAACGACATCATGCTGGCGACCGCCTCGGACGCGATCGTGGTCGGCTTCAACACCAAGGTGACCGAGACCGCCCGTCGCTCGGCCGAGGCCGAGGGCGTCGACGTGCGCACCTACGACATCATCTACAAGCTGACCGACGATATCGACGCCGCCCTCAAGGGCCTCCTCGAGCCGGAGGTCGTCGAGGTCGTCGAGGGTCGAGCGGAGGTCCGCCAGATCTTCAAGGTCGGCAAGAACACGGTCATCGCCGGTAGCTACGTAACCGATGGCCGGATCGTCCGGGGCGGCGCCCGAGTGTGGCGCGGCGGCAAGGTCGTGGCGACCGACCGGATCGAGTCGCTGCGGCGCTTCCGCGACGACGTCCGCGAGGTGGAGAAGAACTTCGAGTGCGGCATCGGTCTGGCCGGCTACCACGACCTGGTCGAGGGCGACATCATCGAGTGCTTCTCGCAGAAGACCGTCAGCCGGGTCTCTGCCGGCTGAATCCTCCGAATCCTCCGGCCCAGCGCTGGCGCAGCCTGAGTTCGGCCGCCGGAGAGCGAGTCTCGGGGGCCGGTTGAGGTTGCCAGAACACGAATGACCCAGCGAACAGATCGGATCGACGAGCTCTTGCGGCAGGAGATCGGGGCGATCCTGACCCGGGAGGTCAAGGACCCCAGGGTCGGCTTTGCCACGGTCACCCGGGTCGAGACCGCGCCGGACCTGGGCCACGCCCGGGTCTGGGTCAGCGTCATCGGCCAGGAGGCCGAGCGCAAGGAGACGATGGCCGCCCTCGACGGGGTGATGCACTTCGTGCGGCGTGAGCTCGGCTCGCGCCTGCGACTGCGCCGGATCCCCGTGCTCCACGTCCGGCTCGACGACACCCTCGAGCGCGGTACGCGCCTGCTCCACCTGTTGGATGAGCTCGAAGCGGGCCGGACGCCCGATGACCTGGCTCCTGACGACGAGACGCTGCCCACCCCGATCGTCCGGCTTCGCCACGAGGGCGACCTGGCCGACGAGCCGCCACCGGCGGCGGAACCGCCGCCGCCGGCCCGCTCGCGCCGCTCGCGCCGCTCGACCGGTCCGACCCGAACGGGCGAAGCGACCGCACGGCCGAGCTCCAAGCCCGGCTCCAGGCACGGCGACCCCGGCCAGAGCGGCCACACCGCTACGCCCACCCGTCGCCGTCCCCGGCGACCGAAGTCGTGAGCGTCGACCTGACGAACTGGGCGAGGGCCGTGCCGGATGCCGTCGTCGCGGCGCTGACCCGGGGCGGCGAGGTGCTGGTCGTCAGCCATGAGAACCCCGATGCCGACACGCTCGGGGCCGCGCTCGCCGTGCGGACGCTCGTGGAGGCCCATGGCGGCCGGGCGACCCCTGTCTGCAGCGACCCGGTCCCGCCGCTCTATGCCTTCCTGCCCGGCGTCGAGGCAATCCGGACCGACCCCGACCCGGACCGCCGCTATGACCTCCTGGTGATCGTCGATTGCGGCTCGCTCGAGCGGGTCGGGGCGGTCGCGCAGCGGCACCCGGGACTGTTCGCCGACCTGCCCCGGGTCATCATCGACCATCACCTCTCGAATGCCGCGGAAGGGGCCACCGACTGGATCGATCCAGACGCGGCCGCGACGTGCGAGATGGTGACCCTGCTGGCAACCCGCCTGGCGGTTCCGCTCGATGCGGGGGAGGGGAGCCTGGCCACGGTGCTGATGGCCGGCATCGTCCTCGACACGGCCACCTTCGCCCATCCCAACGTGACGCCGCGGACGCTGGCGGTCGCATCCGCCCTCGTCGAGGCCGGCGCACCGCTGAGCGAGATCTCGCGGCGGCTGTACCGATCCAAGCCCGAAGCCCAGCTGCGCCTGTTCGGGCGGGTCCTGGGGCGGCTCGAGTCGGCCGACGGCGGCCGGGTCGTGTGGTCGACCCTGACCGACGCCGACTTCGCCGCGACCGACACTGACGCGGCGCACTCGGAGGGGATCATCGACCTCCTGTCGCAGGCCGAGGGGGCCGAGGTGGCGATCCTGTTCAAGGAGCAGGGCCCGGCGACCCGGATCAGCGTCCGGACCAGACCGGGCGGGGTCGATGCGACCGAGCTGACCGGCACGTTCGGTGGCGGCGGGCACGCCCGGGCGGCCGGGGCGACCGTGAACCTGGCGCTGCCGGCGGCGCGCGTCGCGGTGCTCGTCGAAGCCCGGCGCCTGGCGGACGCGATCGACCGGTGAGCCTCGACGGCATCCTGGTCGTGGCCAAGCCGGCCGGGCCCACCTCGCATGACGTCGTCGCGCTGGTCCGTCGCCTGGCGGCCACCAGGCGGGTCGGCCACGGTGGGACGCTCGACCCGTTCGCGACCGGCGTGCTGCCTCTGTTCCTGGGCCGGGCGACGCGGCTGGTCGAGTACCACCTCGGCGATCGCAAGGCGTATCGCGCAACGATCTGCTTCGGTGCGAGCTCGACCACCGATGACCTCGATGGTGAGTTGACCCCGGCCGACGGCCCGGCACCGGACCGGGCGACGGTCGAGGCCGCGCTCGCGGCCCAGGTCGGGACGGCTGACCAGGTTCCACCGGCCTACTCGGCGATCAAGCTCGGTGGACGGCGGGCCTACGCCCTGGCCCGAGCCGGTCAGGCGCCCGTCCTGGCGCCTCGCCAGGTGACGATCGATCGGCTCGAGCTGATCGAGTGGGATGTCACCGATCCCGACCGGCCGATCGCCATCGTTGAGGTCGACTGCTCGGCCGGGACATACGTCCGCTCGCTGGCCAGGGACGTGGGTCGCGCCGTTGGGAGCGGCGCCTATCTCGGAGCGCTGGTCCGGACGGCGTCGGGCGGATTCCGGCTCGATGAGGCCCACTCGCTGGATGCGATCCGGGCCGCGACCGAGTCCGGGCCGGCCGGCCTCGTGCCACTCCTGCTGCCGCTCGACACCGGTCTGGATGCCATCCCGCGGGTGATCCTGTCCCCCAGCGAGGTGGCTGCGGTCGGCCGGGGCCAGTTCGTTCGCCCGGCGATGTCCCTGCCCGCGATCGGACCGGGCGAGCGTCTGATCGCCATCGACGAGACCGCCCGGATCGTGGCCGTCGGGGTCATCCGCGACGGTCGATTCGCGCCGGACAAGGTGCTGGTCGAGGCGCCCGCCACGGTCGCCGCCGCGAGCCGGTCCTGACCCGCCCGCCGGCCACGATGGACGTCGTCACCGGGATCGAGCGGCTGCGGCCCGAGCACGGGCGGCTGTTCGTGGTCGTGGGCGTGTTCGATGGGCTCCACCGCGGCCACCGCTACATGCTGGCGGAGCTGCGCCGGACGGCCGCTCGCCTTGCGGCGCGCCCCGCCGTGATCACCTTCGACGCCCATCCTGACGAGATCATCGTGGGGAGCGCGCCGCCGCTCCTGTGCGACCCCGAGGAGCGATTGGCCCGGCTGGCCGCCGCCGGGATGGCCCTGACCGTGGTCCAGCACTTCGACGAGGCGCTCCGGATGACCGAGTTCGATGCATTCGTCGCGGCCCTCTCCGCGCGGGTCGAGGTGGCTGGCTTCCTGATGACCCCCGACGCGGCCTTCGGCCACGAGCGTCGCGGAACGCCACCAGCGCTGGCGGAGCTCGGTCGCCAGCGCGGCTTCGAAGTCGTCGTCGTGCCCTCGTTCGCGCTCGACGGTCGGCCCGTCCGAAGCAGCACGATCCGGGCCGACATCGCCGCGGGCGACCTGGCCGCGGCCCGCCATCTGCTGGGTCGACCGGTGGCCGCCACCGGCCTGACCGACGACCTGGGGCGGGTCCGTTTCGCCGTCCCGGTGGCGCTCCCGCCGCCCGGCCGCTACGCCGGCGCCGTCGAGCCGGCCTGGACCGCGGCCGGTCGTCAGACCAGCCCGCGCCGGGCGCTCGTCAGCGTCGGGGACTCGTCCGTCGAGCTCGGCCCGGGAGCTCGGAAAGCGGGATCGCCGACGAGGATCTCGTTCGGGCGAGGTTTGCCGCTTCGGGTCAATCCTGCTATCCTCCGCCGGTCATAGAAAAGACGTCTAGGTAAGTTCGTGTTCGGAGGACCGAGTGCCGCTCGCGCGGGAACAGAAGCAACAGGTCATCGCTGCGTACGCCACCCTGGAGGGTGACACCGGCTCGCCGGAGGTCCAGATCGCGCTCCTGACCGAGCGGATCAAGGAGCTCACGGGGCACCTGCGGAGCTTTCCCAAGGACAACCACTCGCGCCGCGGCCTCCTCAAGCTCGTCGGCCAGCGCCGCCGCCTTCTTGCGTACTTGATCAAGAAGGACAACGCGCGCTACCGCACCGTCATCGGACGGTTGGGACTCCGCCGCTAGGCGATCGCCGCTCCGGACCCCTGGGTGGATCACCCGGGGTTCATTCGCGTCCGACACCAACGGCGGGCCACGCGCCCGCAAGGTCGCTCCTCCCTGCACGATAAGGAGGAACAGATTCCCGTGTCTCAGATCTTCGAGACGCAATTCGGCGGTCGAACGCTGACCGTCGAGACCGGCAGGCTCGCTCGCCTGGCCGGTGGCTCCGTCACCGTGCGCTACGGCGACACCATGGTCCTCGGGACCGCCAACCGTTCCGAGCCCCGACCCGGGCTCGACTTCTTTCCGCTCACCGTCGACTTCGAGGAGCGGATGTACGCGGCCGGCAAGATCCCCGGCGGGTTCATCAAGCGCGAAGCGCGCCCGTCCGAGGCCGCCATCCTGGCCGCCCGCCTGACCGACCGGCCGATCCGGCCGCTCTTCCCGGAGGGCTACAAGGACGACGTCCAGCTGGTCATCACGGTCCTCTCGACCGACCAGGAGAACGACCCCGACATCCTCGGCACGATCGCCGCGTCAGCCGCGCTGACCATCAGCGAGATCCCGTTCCAGGGTCCCATCGGCGCCGTGCGCGTCGGCCGGATCGGCGGCGAGTTCGTGGTCAACCCGACCTACAGCGAGCTGGCCGACTCCGACCTCGAGCTGATCGTGTCCGGCACCCGCGACGCGATCATGATGGTCGAGGCCGGGGCCAAGCTCCTGCCCGAGGACGTGATGGCCGAGGCCATCCTGTTCGGTCATCGTGCGATCCAGCCGCTGATCGACCTCCAGCTCGAGCTCCAGGCGGCCGCGGGCAAGGACAAGCGCCTGCCCTACCTCGAGCCCGGTACCGACTCCGTCCTGGCCTTCGCCAAGGCGGTCGATGACAAGGCCGAATTCGTCGTCGTCGACGTCGAGACGACGGGCCGCGATCCCAAGATGGCCGACCTGCTCGAGATCGGCGCCGTCAGGGTCCATGCCGGCAAGGTCGTCGACACCTTCTCCACCTTCGTCGATCCAGGCCGCTCGATCGTCGGCCACCAGATGCACGGCATCACCGACAAGGACGTCAAGGGCGCGCCCACACCCAAGAAGGCCGTCGAGGACTTCCAGGCATTCGCCGGCAACGCGATCCTTGTCGGCCACAACGTCGGCTTCGACCTGGGCTTCCTCGAGCACGCCGCCGGTGACGGCTTCCGATTCAAGCCGGGGACCTACTTCGACACCCTGGTCCTGGCCCGCGAGGGCTACCCCGACTGGGCTGAGAGCTACAAGCTCGGCGAGCTGGCCCGGTTCTTCGGGATCGAGCTGAGTGAGGCCCATCGCGCGCTGCCGGATGCGCAGGCCACCGCCCAGCTGCTCAACGTGTTCGCCGAGGACCTGCCCAATCGGGTCGCCACCCTGGCCGAGGGCATCACCGCCGCGATCAAGTCCTACCGGACTGGCGGCGACGCACCCGGCCTGCTCGAGGCGGCCCGTCGCCAGGCACGGGTCAGCAAGAGCCTGTTCAGCCTCGTCCACAAGAAGACCGTCCGCGAGCTCGTCCTGTCGGAGGGCATCCGCATGGACGGCCGCGCCGTCGATCAGCTGCGACCGATCTCGGTCGAGGTCGGCCTCGTGCCGCGGGCCCATGGCTCGGGCCTGTTCACCCGCGGTGAGACCCAGGCCCTCAGCGTGGCGACCCTCGGGTCGTCCTCGGACGTCCAGCGGATCGACACGATCAGCCCCAGGACCGAGAAGCGCTACATCCACCACTACAACATGCCGCCGTACAGCACCGGCGAGAACAAGATGATGCGTGGACCGGGCCGGCGGGAGATCGGCCATGGCCACCTGGCCGAGCGGGCCCTTCTGCCGGTCCTGCCCAGCCACGACGAGTTCCCCTACGTCATCCGGGTCGTCAGCGAGTGCGTCACGTCGAACGGCTCGACATCGATGGCCTCGACCTGCGGCTCGACCCTCGCCCTGATGGACGCCGGCGTGCCGATCTCGGCACCCGTCGCCGGTGCGGCGATGGGCCTGATCAGCGAGCCGGACGGTCGCTTCGCGGTCCTCACCGACATCCTCGGCAAGGAGGACTCGTTCGGTGACATGGACTTCAAGGTCACCGGCACGCGCGACGGGATCACCGCCCTCCAGATGGACATCAAGGTCCAGGGCATCAGCGAGGCGATCATCCGGGGCGGCCTCAAGCAGGCCCTCGCCGCGCGCCTCGAGATCCTGGAAAAGATGACCGAGGTCATGCCCGAGGCCCGCTCCGACATGAGCGACTTCGCGCCGCGGATCATCACGATCAAGATCAATCCCGAGAAGATCCGCGAGATCATCGGCAAGGGTGGCTCGATGATCCGCAAGATCCAGGAAGAGACCTCGACCGAGATCAATGTCGAGGACGACGGCACGGTCGAGATCGCGGCCGTCTCCGGCGAGAACAGCCGCAAGGCGATCACCTGGATCGAGTCGCTCACCCGGGAGGTCGAGATCGGCTCGCTCTACCTGGGCAAGGTCACCCGGATCATGGGCTTCGGCGCATTCGTCGAGATCCTGCCCGGCAAGGAAGGCCTGGTCCGCATCGGCGAGCTGGCCGACTACCACGTGCCGACCGTCGAGGACGTCGTGTCCGTCGGCGACGAGGTGATGGTCGTCGTGACCGAGGTCGACCGCCAGGGTCGCATCAACCTGTCGCGCAAGGCGGCAATGCAGCGCCACCTGGCCAAGGAACCGGTCTGACCGATCTGCGGCGGGCTCGCCCGTCGCTGTACGTGGCCGGGGGCGCGCGGGCGGGAGACCGCCGGCGCGCTGCTATACTCCCGCCGTGCCCGGAACCGAGAAGGATCGCACTGGAGTCGCGCCCGGGATGACCCCTCAGCCACTGACCGTAGCGGTCGTCGGCGCCACCGGCCTGGTCGGTCGAACCATGATCGAGGTCCTGGGCGAGCGCGGCTTTCCGATCGGCGAGCTGCGCCTGATGGCCTCCGGGCGATCCGCCGGCTCGACCGTCTCCGTGGACGGCGTCGATCACCAGATCGTCGAAGCCGTGCCCGAGGCGTTCGACGGCGTCGACCTCGCCCTGTTCTCGGCTGGTGGCTCGGTCGCGGAAGATCTCGCGCCGGCCGCTGTCGCTCGCGGCGCAACCGTGATCGACAACTCAAGCGCCTGGCGGATGGCGCCCGGCGTGCCCCTGGTGGTCAGCCAGGTGAACCCCGACGACGCGGCCCTCCACGAGGGGATCGTGGCCAACCCGAACTGCTCCACGATGCAGCTGGCCCCAGTGCTCATGGCCCTGCGCGACGCGGTCGGTCTCGAGCGGGTCGTGGTCGACACCTACCAGAGCGTGTCCGGGACGGGCGCCGACGCGATTGCCGAGCTCGAGAACCAGATTCGGGCTCATGGCGCGGGCGAGCCCCTCACGGCCGCGGTCTACCCGCACCAGATCGCCTTCAACGCGCTGCCCGAGATCGACGTGTTCCTGGACAACGGCTACACCCGCGAGGAGTGGAAAGTCGTCACCGAGAGCCGCAAGATCCTGCATCTGTCGCAGCTGCGGATCTCGTGCACGGCCGTCCGGATCCCGGTCTTCACCAGCCATTCCGAGGCGGTCCACGTCGAGACCCGCGACCCGATCTCGCCCGAGCGGGCCCGCGACCTGTTCGCGGCCGTGCCAGGGCTGGTCGTCCGTGACGATCCGGCCGGGCACGTCTACCCCCTGGCGGTCGACGCGGCCGGTCACGATGAGATCTACGTCGGGCGCGTTCGGCGCGACCAATCGATCGCCGACGGTCGCGGCCTGGCCCTGTGGATCGTCAGCGACAACCTGCGCAAGGGTGCGGCCACCAACGCGGTCGAGATCGCCGAGCTCCTCGTCGAGCGTGGCTGGATCCGGCCGGCGTCGACCCGAGCCGCCGTCGGGAGCGCAGTGTGACCGACGCTGGGCGCGGCGCCGCGCTCGAGGCCATCGCCGCGGAGATCGCCGTGTGCACCCGCTGCCGCCTCCACGAACGGCGCGCCAGGACGGTCCCGGGCGAGGGCAATCCGGACACCGAGGTCGTGATCGTGGGCGAGGGCCCCGGACGCGATGAGAACGAGGCCGGGCGGCCCTTCGTGGGCGCCTCGGGACGGCTCCTGACCGAGCTCATCGAGTCGGTCGGCTGGCAGCGCCAGGACGTGTTCATCACCAACGTCGTCAAGTGCTGGCCGCCTGGCAACCGCGACCCGCAGCCCGACGAGATCGCGGCCTGTGCCCCGTTCCTGCGCCGCCAGCTCGAGGTCCTCGATCCGGCGGTCGTGGTCACAGCCGGCAAGCACTCGCTCAATGCGTTCATGCCCGGCGAGCGGATCGGCCGAGTCCACGGCACGGCCCACCCGACCCGTCCGGAGACTGGCGCACGAGACGCGCTGACCTTCGCGATGTACCACCCCGCGTTCGCCCTGTACGACGGCTCGAACCGGGGGACCCTCCTGGCCGACATCGCCGGGCTGCCGGCGACGCTCGAGGCAGCCCGGCGCCGGCGGGCCGCCGCCGGGGCGCCCGTCACCACCGAACCGGCGACGACGACCGGGGCCACCGAACAGGCGGCGACCCAGGCGGCAGCCGTGCCCATGGCCAATGTCGGCGCAGGGGCCGGCGCCGTTGCTGTGGCGGACGCCGTGGCCGTGGCGGCCCCCGCCCAGCCCTCGGCGGTCACCGGTCAACCGCTCGTCCCGCCCGGCTACCCGCCCGAGCCGGACGCCGACCAACTGACCCTGTTCTGAACCCGCACCGCTCAAAGGACCCCATGGCCTCAACCGACCAACCGCTGCGCATCATCCCGCTGGGCGGGGTGGGCGAGATCGGCAAGAACATGTACGTCTTCGAGTACGGCGACGACATCGTGGTCATCGACTGCGGCCTGATGTTCCCCGACGAGGAGATGTTCGGGATCGACCTGGTCGTGCCCGACGTGACCTACCTCAAGGAGCGCCGGGCCAACGTCCGCGCGTTCCTGATCACCCATGCCCACGAGGACCACGTCGGCGGCCTGCCCTACATCCTGCCCGAGTTCCCGGGCGTGCCGGTGTATGCCTCGACGCTCGCCCGGGGCCTGCTCGGCAACAAGATCAAGGAGCACAAGCTCCACAACAACCCGCTCTTGGCGCTCGAGCCCGGGGACGAGATCCAGGTCGGCCCGTTCGGGGTCCTGGCCTTCCGGATCGGCCACTCGATCCCCGATGCGATGGGCATCGCCCTGCGCACCCCGGTCGGCACGGTCGTCCACACCGGTGACTTCAAGTTCGACCACACCCCCGTCGATGGCAAGCTGTCCGACTTCCACACGCTGGCCAAGCTCGGCGAGGAAGGTGTCATCTGCCTCCTGTCCGACTCGACCCGGGCCGAGAACCCGGGCTACACGCCGTCGGAACGGACCGTCGGAGAGGCCTTCCGCGAGATCATGGAGCCGCTCGACGGACGGGTCATCGTGGCCACCTTCGCCAGCAACATCGCCCGGGTCCAGCAGGTCCTCGACGCGGCCGCCTCGTTCGACCGCAAGGTCGCCGTCATCGGCCGGTCGATGGAGCAGAACTTCCGGATCGCCAGCGAGCTCGGCTACCTGACCTACCCGCCGTCGCAGATCGTGCCCAAGGAGAAGCTCAAGGACGTCCCCGACGACAAGCTCGTGATCTGCACCACAGGCGCCCAGGGCGAGCCGATGGCCGGCCTGGCCCGAATGGCCAACCGCGATCATCGCTTCGTCGAGATCCAGCCGGGTGACACGGTCATCGTCAGCGCCAGCCCGATCCCCGGCAACGAGGAGTACGTCAGTCGGACCATCGACAACCTGTTCAAGGCGGGGGCCAACGTCTTCTACCACACGATCAAGCGGGCCCACGTGTCCGGTCACGCCAGCCAGGAAGAGCTCAAGCTGATGCTCGGCCTGACCAAGCCCCGCCACTTCATCCCGATCCACGGCGAGTTCCGGATGCAGGTCCAGCACGGCCGCCTGGCGATCGAGACCGGGGTCGCGCCCGAGAACGTGTTCATCATCGAGAACGGCATCCCGCTCGAGATCGCGGCGGACGGCTCGGCCCGTCGTGGCACCCCGGTCGCTGCCGGCTATGTCTACGTCGACGGGCTGTCCGTGGGCGAGGTCGGCGACATCGTCCTGCGCGACCGCAAGGCCCTGGCCAACGACGGCATGTTCATGATCGTGGTCACCGTCGACAAGCAGACCGGCTCGATCATCGGCCGCCCGGAGGTCATCACCCGCGGCTTCGTTCATCTCAACGAACGCGACCCGATGATGGATGGCGCGATCGAACGGATCGTCAAGTCGGTCGAGAATCCGGGCGACCACATCAGCGAGATCGGCCTGCTCAAGAGCCAGATCAAGGACGGCGTCTCGCGCTACCTCTACGAGCAGACCAAGCGCCGGCCGATGGTCTTCCCGGTCGTGGTCGAGGTCTAGCCGTGGCGACTCGGCGGAGGACCGCCAGCCCGCGCCGCGTCGGCGGCCGCCCGGCCGGAACCGCCCGGCGCAGGGGATCGGCCACGAGCGCCGCGCGCGGGCTGCGGATCAGCCCGGACGTCGGCCGCTCGCTGGTTGGGATCGCCATCCTGGTCGTGGGCGTGATCACCCTGGTCGCCCTGCTCCTGCCGGGGCAGGGTCGCCTCACCGACATGTGGCGCAACGCCGTCGCCCCCTGGCTGTCGACCGGGCGCTGGCTGCTCCCGCCGCTGCTGATCGTGGCCGGCATCTACGTCCAGCAGGCCAAGGGCGTCGGCGCCCGCTGGGGCGTGGCCCTGTTCGGCGCGGCGGCGGCCTACATCTGCCTGCTCGGTCTGTTCGAGATCTCGGGTTGGGCCAACGGCGGGCGGATCGGCAAGGCGATCGAGGTGTTCTTCGTGGGGACCGGCACGAAGCCCGGGCTCATCCCTCGGCCGGCCGCGTTCGTCCTGGTCGGGGCGGGCACGCTGGGCGGGATCCTGCTGGCCATCGACCGTTCCTTGCCGACGGTCCTCGCCCAGCTCGGACGCGGCGCTCGGGCCGTGGGCGGGTCGCTCGTCGCGCCGGACGACGGCGATGGGCTCGAGCCGGGACCGGCGACCGAGGTCAACGTCGCGCGGGCGACGGCCCGCCCGGCCGCGGCCGCGAGCGGGCCGCGGGCCGGTGAGGACGACCCCGGGCTGGCCGCGATTCGCTCGAGCACGCGAGCCCCCAGCCCGGTGCCCATGAGCCAGACCATCTGGTCGGGCGAGGGGGCTCCGCGCGAGCCCGGCCCCGGATCTGCGCTGGTCCGCCCGGGCTGGACCCTCGAGGGCGTCGACGCGGGAGTTGGGCCGGGCGCCGCCGCCGCGGCCGGTATCGGTGCCGGACGGAGCGTGGCGCGAGCCAGCGAGATCGCCCTGGCCGAGCCGCTCATCGACGTTCGCGACGTCGCCTGGGTGCTGCCGGCGGCGGCCATGCTCGACGTCCACGCCGCTTCGAGCTCAGGCGCCGAGATGGATCACGAGGAGAACCGCTCCGACATCGAGCAGAAGCTGCGCAGCTTCGGGATCGAGTCGAAGGTCGTGGCGGTCAACAGCGGACCGGTCGTGACCCAGTACGAGATCCGGCCCGATGCGCGGGTCAAGATCTCGCGGATCGAGGGCCTGGCCGACGACCTGGCCATGGCCCTGATGGCCCGCTCGATCCGGATCGAGGCGCCGATCCCGGGCAAGGACACGGTCGGGATCGAGATTCCCAACGTCAAGAGCGAGACCGTCGGCTTCCGCAACCTCGTCGACGACACCCAGATGCTGTCGGCCACCAGCCGGCTCACCTTTGCCCTCGGCCGCGACGTGTCGGGCAAGGCCTACGCGGTCGATCTGGCCAAGATGCCCCATCTGCTCATCGCCGGCGCCACCGGCTCGGGCAAGAGCGTGTGCGTCAATGCGCTCATCACCAGCATCCTGATGCACGCCCGACCGGACGAGGTCCGACTGGTCCTGATCGACCTCAAGCGGGTGGAGCTGGCGCCCTACGACGGGTTGCCGCACCTGCTCCAGCACGTGATCGTCGAGCCGCACGAGGCCAAGGCGGCGCTCAACTGGGCGGTTCATGAGATGGAGGATCGCTACAAGCTGCTCGCCTCGCACTCGGTCCGGAACATCGCCGCGTACAACGACAAAGTCGGCAGCGACGAGCACCTGCCCTACGTCGTGCTGATCATCGACGAGCTGGCCGACCTGATCATGCGCGAGGGCCGCAAGGTCGAGGACCCCGTGGTCAAGATCGCCCAGAAGGCGCGGGCCGTGGGGATTCACCTGGTCCTCGCAACCCAGCGGCCGAGCGTCAACGTTGTGACCGGTCTGATCAAGGCCAACGTCCCCAGCCGGATCGCGTTCGCGATGGCATCCATGATCGACAGTCGTACCGTCCTCGACCAGCCCGGTGCCGAGGATCTGATCGGGCGCGGCGACATGCTCTACCAGCCGGTCGACCTGCCCCGCCCGGTCCGAATGCAGGGCGTGTTCGTGAGCGACAAGGAGGTCAACGCGGTCGTCGAGCACTGGAAGCGCCAGGCGCCCGAGCCGTATTACGACGAGTCGCTGTTCGCCTACATCGATGGCGAGGAGGGTGGTGGCGGGGGCCAGTTCGGCTGGCTCGCCAGGATGGCCGAGGACGACATGGTCGTGCGCGCGGCGGAGCTCGTGACCAACAGCCAGAAGGCCAGCACGTCGATGCTCCAGACGAAGCTCAAGGTCGGCTTTTCGCGGGCCAGCCGGCTGATGGACGAGCTCGAACGCTACGGGGTCATCGGTCCCCAGGACCTGCGCAACCCGGCTGCGCCGCGGATGGTCTACGGCCCGGACAACTGGCTGCGCAGCCACGACGACATCGACGACCCGGGCGACTGACCCGATCGGCCGGCCGGGCCCTTGGCCGCGAGAGGGTATCCTTGGCGCCGACGAACGGGCCGATTGCCCGTCGCCAGCACGATCGGGATCCATCTTCACGACATGACCACCCGAGGAGAGTCGCGCCGCCGATCGATCGGGCGGAGCGCCACCGCCGGTCGCACATCGACTCCGGCCGAACCGCCGGCGCTCCTGCCCGAGCGCCTCCTCGCCGCCCGCGAGGCCAAGGGCGTCGACCTGTACCGCGCCGAGCGCGACACCAAGATCCGGGCCCGCTACCTGGGCGCCCTCGAGCGGGGCGACTACCGCGAGCTGCCCGGCTCGGTCTACACCAAGGGCTTCCTGCGCAACTACGCCCTCTATCTGGGCCTCGATCCGGACGAGATCCTGGTCCAGTGGCGCCGCGAGCGCGGCGACGGCGCGGCCCAGTCCGAACCGAGCATCAGCGTCCCGATGCCCCTCTCGGCGCCGCGCCAGGGGATCACCCTGTCCCTGGGCATGCTCGTGGCCGCGGCGCTGGCGCTGGGCGTGGTCTTGATCGTTGGCTACATCGCCTTCCAGGTCGTGCGTTTCTCGCGTCCGCCCCAGGTGGCCGTGACCGATCCGTCGACGGCGGTCTCGACCGTGGACGAGACCGCCGCCGCGTACACGCTGCGGGGAACCTCGTTGCCCGGTGCCACGGTGTCGATCACGGTTGCCGGTCGACAGCAGCCGGTCCTGGTGTCGGCATCGTCGAGCGGGACCTGGTCGGCCGACGTCGAGCTGCGGCGGGGCCGGAACCAGTTCAGCGTCAGCGCCACGGATCCCGAGACCGGCAAGACCGCCGAGAAGCCGGTCGACATCTTCATCACCGTGCCATTCCCGGAGGTCCTGGCGCCGACGCTGACGCTCGACCAGCCGGGCGAGGGCGCCACGTTCGAGAACGGTGCGATCCCGGTCCAGGGATCGACCGCCAACGCCAAGACCGTCACGGTCAACGCGACGTTCACGGCGGGCGCCCCGGTCACCGGGACCAAGCCGCCGCCCACCCCGCCCCCGGCCGCGCCGCAGACCGCCGACATCGGCGACGACGGCAGCTTCAACATCCCGCTCGAGCTGACGGCCGGGAACTGGGCCCTGACCGTCACGGCCGCCAGCACCGAGGGCAAGACCACGTCGCTGACCCGCAACGTGACCGTCCGCTACAAGGGCGTCAACCTGGTCGTCAGCGTCAAGGGCGGGCCGGCCTGGATGAAGATCTGGGTGGACGGCGCGCTGGATCCCCGGGTTGGCGCCGGCAAGCTGTTCAAGGATGGCCGCACGATGACCTTCCGCGGCGACCAGTCGGTGGAGGTGTTCACCGGGTCGTCGGGCGTGACCTACTTCACCCTCAACGGGACGACGATCGGCAAGCTCGGGCGCTCCGGGGTCCCGGAGACGTGGCTGTTCGCCCCGCCCGCCAAGCCGCAGCAGACGTTCCACCGCTGAGCGGAGCGCGCCCGATGGAGGGCCAGCCCGCCGATGGGCAAGCCGCAGCCGATCTGATCGAGCTGGCCGGGCGCCTCCAGGCCATCTGCGCCGGACACGGCTGGACGGTCGCAACGGCCGAGTCGTGCACGGGCGGACTGGTCGCCGACAGCCTCACCGACGTGCCCGGCTCGAGCGGCTACGTCCTGGGTGGGATCGTGGCCTACGACGATCGGGTGAAGGTGGCCCAGCTCGGCGTCCTCGCGCAGACCATCGCGGCGCACGGCGCGGTCAGCGTCCAGGTGGCCCGGGCGATGGCGACCGGTGCCCGGGAGCGGTTCGGCTCCACGTTCGCGGTGTCGGTCACCGGGATCGCCGGTCCGGACGGCGGATCGGAGGCGAAGCCCATTGGCCTGACCTACGTCGGGGTGGCCGGACCCGACGGGGTCGAGGTGCGCCGCTTCGGGTGGACCGGCGATCGGCGGGCGAACAAGCGTGACAGCGCCCGGGCAGCCCTGGAGTTGCTGACCGCCGCAGCCGAGGCCGCGGCTGGCGCCGAGGCCGCCGCTGGCGCCGAGGCCGACGCTGGCGCCGAGGCCGACCGAGCCGGCGGCCGATGACCCGGACCGTCGCGGACATCGCCCGCGGCCTCGAGCCCGCCCGCCCCGCCCGGCCGATCGCCGCCGGGGAGCGCATCCACGTGGTCGGGGCGGCTGGCTCGGCCGCATCGGCGTCGCTGCTCCTTGCGCACGCGGCCGGTGCCGCGGTCAGCGGTTGCGATTCGGGCGAGTCCAGCCGCTACAGCGCCGCGGTCGTGGCCGCCGGCATCCCCCTGACCTGGAGCCACGATCCCGGTCACGTGGTGGACGAGCCAGGCCGGGCGATCGTCGACCGAATTGCCGTGTCGAAGGCGCTCACCGCGGTCGCTCCCGACCAGCCCGAGCTCCGCGCTGCGCGAGCCGCGGGCATCCCGGCCATCAGCTGCCAGCAGCTCATCGCCGACGCGATCGCGACTCGCGGTGGGGACCTCCTGGCGGTGGCCGGAACCCATGGCAAGTCGACGGCCACCGGCTGGCTCGTCCACATGCTGGTCCGGGCCGGGATCGATCCATCGGCGTTCGTGGGCGCCGTCCTGCCGCCCGAGCTGACCGGCTCGCAAGCGTCGGTCGTCCGGCTGGGGCGAGGCCGGGCGACGGTAGTCGAGGCCGACGAGTACGCCGGCAACTTCGACCCGTACCGACCGGACGTGGGCGTCCTGCTCAATGCCGACTGGGACCATCCCGACGTGTTCGCGACCCGAGCCGACGTGGTCGCCGCGTTCGAGGGCTGGATCCGACGCTTTCGTGGGGCGGTCTCGGGCGACGGAGGCGCCGGCCCGCCGACGCTCGTGGCGAATGCCGGCGATGTGGGCGTCGCCGAGCTCCTGCCCCGACTGGTGGACTGGCCCGGTCGCCTGCTCGTTTTCGCCGTGATCAGGGGTGGCGTCGACGCCGCGACCGAGCGGCTGGCCGCGCTGCGCTCGAGCTACCGGACTGCGCTCGGTCCGGCCGAAGGGCTGGTCGGCCGCTACGAGGCGGACCCCGATGGCACGGCGCGCCTCGTCGTCCACGGCCTGGCCGACCGCGACGCCGAAGTTGCGCATCTGCGCCTGGTGGGCCGTCACAACGCCGAGGACGGGTTGGGTGCCGCGGGCGGGGCGCTGGCCTACGGCGCCGATCCCGAGCGTGTGCTCGACGGGTTGCGTACCTTCTCGGGCGTCGACCGCCGATTCGAGCTCAAGGGCGAGGCCGGCGGGGTGGTGGTCCTCGACGACTACGGCCATCACCCGACCGCGATCGCGGCGAGCCTGGATGCCGTCGAGCTGCGCTACCCCGGTCGGCGCGTGTGGGCCGTGTACGAGCCGCTCACGTTCCACCGGACCGCGGCCATGCTCGAGCCGTTCGCCGACGTCCTGGCCCGCGCCGACCGGGTCGCGATCGCCGACATCTTCGCCGTTCGCGATCCCGACACGACGATCGTCTCGGCCGCGGACCTGGCGGCCGCCGTATCCGCCCACGGTACGGCCGCGCTGGCGCCCGGTTCGGCCGAGGCCACGGCCGATGCCCTCGCCCCGCTGGTCGAGTCCGGGGACGTCGTCCTGGTCATGGGCGGGGGCCGCTCCTCGGTCATCGCCGAGCGTCTCGTCAAGGCCCTGGCCGACCGCCCGTAGAAGGGTGGTCCGGAGCACCGCGTCCCGTCAGCCGGCGCTGGTCGCCACCACCGCGCCGCCGGCTTCGGCCGCCGCGGCGAGCGCGGCCAGCTCGTCCTCGGACAGCGGCCGGGCGAAGAGCTCGTGGCCTTCGGAGGTCAGGCAGCGGCCGGTCTCGAGCTCGTACTGCCAGCCGTGGAGCGAGCAGGTCAGGACCCCGTCCTCGATCGAGGCGAAGCGGGTCAGGTCGGCCTTCATGTGCGGGCAGCGACGCTGGACCTCCCAGCCCTCGATCACGAACGAGCCCTCGGCCTTGGCCTTCTCGGCGTAGAACCCCTCGGCGTACTGGAGCCGCTCCAGGTCGAGGCACTTGAACCAGGTGTACAGATAGTCGTTGTACTGGCCCTTGCGGGCGGCGCTGAAGCGCATCGACAGGAACAGCGAGTTGACCCAGTCGACCTCGTGCTCGCGGACGAGCACCTCGACCAGCCGCCGATCGATCCGGAAGATGTAGCGGCAGGCCTCGGTGCCGTCCCAGGCGCGGACCTTCTGGTCGACGAAGTCGAGCACGATCCCTTCGGGCTGCGGTCCGTCACCGGTCAGGTCGAGCAGGACGCGATCGCCGATGCCCGAGCAGATCTGCTCGCCGAATTCCATCAATGGCTCGAACCAGTCGCGGATGGCCACCAGCAGGTCGATCGGCTCGGCGTCGGGGTCGCGTTGCCAGCGGGCATGCTCGGCATCGAGCAGCGGGCGCTTGCGGGCCTGGTACTCGCGCAGGTAGGGCTCGCGTTCGTCGAAGATCCGCCGAACGGCCGCATCCGAGACGGGGTGGACCACCTCGAACCGGCCCGGGGCGAGGTCGCCCGCCGATCCCGGCAGCATGAGCCGGCCGCCGGGCACGCCGTTCTCGGTGAGGTAGTCGAGGAAGACCGTCTGGTCCGGGAAGATGTTCGCCGGGTCGCGGTGCAGGTCGTTGAACTCGAACAGGTCGTCGTCGAGGAAGCACGGCGGCCCCGCGCTGGGCACGATGAACGTCGGCGCGAGGATCTCGATGTAGCGCTGGCAGCGAGCCAGCTGGACGACCCGCTTCTTGTGGGCCAGGGTGGCCTTGGCCTTGACCGGGAACTCGTAGACCATCGGATACCAGATCGCGCCGGAGAACTGCAGGAAGAGCAGGTCGAGCGGGCCCAGGGCGAGGAGCTTGTCCGGGTCGGTCGGGCGGGCGTCGTTCATGTTCAGGATCCGGGTTTCGCCGTCGTCGACCAGCAGCGCGGAATCGCCCAGCGGTCCGTCGGTCGGGGCGTCGAGCGCCATGACCATGATCCGCAGCCCCTCATCGAGCTCGATCGGCTCGCAGTCGGCGGTCTCGACGAAGCGCCGGAAGCCCAGGTCGTGGAGCGCGTGGCGGAGGTCGTCGACCGGGTAATCGGGCAGGATGACCGTGGCTTCCTTGGAACAGTGCTCGCTCAGCCAGGCCGGATCGAAGTGGTCGTGGTGGAGGTGGCTGACGTACAGGTAATCCGGGCTGCCGATCGAGCGCGGGTCGATGCCGTCGTTGGCGGGGAAGGGGAACCACGACCCGAAGAAGGCGGGATTGAACCACGGGTCGCACAGGATCGAGCCGGCCCGGGTCTCGAGGTACAGGCCGGCCTGCCCGAGGAAGGTCACACGCATGATCCGATGGTATCGGAGCGGCCCGCTCGGGGCCCGGTGGGGAGCCGCGCCGGTGGGGCGGGTGGGAGCCGCGCCGGGTGGGGGCCGGGTCACCGCCGTCCAGAATCGGCTCCTTGGTACGGCCCGCGAACCAACCGGCGGCGGACGGGCACTGGCCAACCGCCTCAACTGGCCTCCGCCGCTCGTTGGTACGGCCCGCGAACCAACCGGCGGCGGACGGGCACCGCCGAACCACCCCGAGGTGCCAGGCGCCCGCTCCGCCGCTCCTTGGTACGGCCCGCGAACCAACC
>JAXDKT010000038.1:0-4996 GCA_034666965.1 Chloroflexota bacterium
CGCCGAACGGTCGGGTGACCGCCCGGGTGATCCCGGTGAGGAGCGCCTCCAGCGGGCCCAGGATCCGGCCGATGACGTCGATCGGGCCGGCCAGGGTCAGGGCGAAGCGCTCCGGGTAGGCCAGAGCCAGCGTCTTGGGGACGAGCTCGCCGAAGACGATCGTGAACAGGGCCAGGACGATCGTGACACTGACCAAAGCGACCCCGCCGGCCGCGTCGCGCAACGCCGGGACCTGCTCGAGCACGCCTTTCAGCCGGTCGACCAGGCTGACCGCGGCAAAGGCCGAGGCGAAGAAGCCCAGGAAGGTCAGGCCGAGCTGGGCGACCGCCAGGAAGCGGGCTGGGTCGTCGAGCAGGCGCCGCACCCGGCGGGCACTCCGGTTGTCCTCCTCGACGAGTTGCTCGACCCGGCTGCGGCGGATCGACACGAGGGCGATCTCGGCCGCCACGAAGACCCCCTCCAGGACGGTCAGGAGGACGATGAACAGGAGCTCACTGATGGGCAGGCTCATCGCTCCGGTGGCGACCCTCCGGGCTGGACCCCCTCGGCCGGTGGCTCGGGCCGGAGCTCGCGGATGCGGGCCGGGACGCCGACGGCGAGGGTGCCCGGCGGAACGTCGCGGGTGACCACCGCCCCGGCCCCGGTGCGGGCGCCATCGCCGATCTCGACCGGCGCCACGAGCATTGTGTCGACGCCGATGAAGGCGCCCTCGCCGATCGTCGTTCGGGTCTTGCGTTTGCCGTCGTAGTTGGCCGTGATCGTGCCTGCGCCGATGTTGGTCCGCGCTCCGACATGGGCATCGCCGAGGTAGCTCATGTGGTGCTGCTGGACGCCCGCCTCGAGGCGGCTGTTCTTGACCTCGGCGTAGTTGCCCAGCCGGGCTCCGCGACCGATCGACGAGCCCGGTCGGAGATGGGCGAATGGCCCGATCGAGACCTCGTCCTCGACCTCCGTGGCCTCGAGCACACTGGCCCAGATCCGGCAGTCGCGCCCGACGCTGCTGTCGCTCACCTGCGAGCCCGCCCCGATCGTGGTGCCCGCCCCGATCGTCGTCCGGCCGCGCAGGATGACGTCGGGCTCGAGGATGACGTCTTCGGCCAGGACCACGTCCGCGTCCACGTAGGCCGTGGTCGGGTCGAGCATCGTGACTCCGGCCAGCAGGTGCCGCTCGTTGATCCGCTCGCGCAAGCGGAAGGTCGCCTCGGCCAGCTCGGCTCGGTCGTTGATGCCCAGCAGCGAGCCGTCGTCCCCGACGGCAACGGTCGCGACCCGCCGACCATCGGCCCGGGCCAGGGCGACCAGCTCGGTCAGATAGAGCTCCCCGGTGGCCGGCGAGGGACGCAGGTCGCCACTTCGGCGGCGCAGCCAGGCCACGTCGATGACGTAGATCCCGGCGTTGATCTCGTCGATCTCGAGCTCGTCCTCGGACGCGTCGCGCGCCTCGACGATCCGCTCGGGCTCACCGTCCTCGTCGCGCACGAGACGGCCCAGCCGACGCGGGTCGAGGGTCACCACGCTGACCAGCGAGATGGCCGCGGCCGATTCGCGGTGCGCATCGAGGAGCGCCTCGAGCAGGTCGGCCTCGAGCAGGGGCACGTCGCCGTGGACGACCAGGACCTGGACGACATCGGCGGGCAGCACACGCAGCCCGGCGAGGAGCGCGTCGGCAGTGCCCCGCGGCTCGTCCTGCAGGGCGAAGTCGGCCGCGTCGGCATAGGCCGCCCGGACCGCCTCGGTTGGCGGCGAGTAGACCACCAGTGGCCGCGTTCCGGTCGCCACCTGGGCGGCCTCCAGGACGTACCCGAGCATGGGCCGACCGCACAGCTCGTGGAGGACCTTGGGAAGGCGCGACTTCATCCGCGTCCCGAGTCCGGCGGCGAGGACGATCGCGACGGTCCGGATCTGGGGTGGTTCGGGCTTCATCAGGGCTGAGGCATCGTAGGGGCGCCCCGAGCGGGGTGTCAAACGAGCGAGCCACCCGATCCGCCCGGTCAAGCCGGCGCGGGCCGGCACCGAACGCGCCCAGCCCGCAACCGTCAACCGCGCCGGGCGATGGCCTCGATCTCGATCCGGCCGCCCTTGGGCAGGGCGCCCACGGCAAACGTCGAGCGGGCCGGTGGCGGATCGGCCGCGTGGGCGGCATACACCGCGTTGACCGCGGCGAAGTCGCCGATGTCGGCCAGGAAAATCGTCGTCTTGACCACGTCGGCGAAGGTCAGACCCGCCCCGTCGAGCACCGCCTCGATGTTGCGCAGGGCCCGTTCGGCCTGGGCCTCGACCCCGTCGGCCAGCTCGCCCGTCCCCGGGTCGAGGCCAAGCTGTCCGGAACAGAACACGAAGCCGTCAATCTCGATCGCCTGGCTGTAGGGGCCCAGGGCGGCCGGGGCGGCGGAGGTCGAGATCGCCTGGCGGGTCATGCTTGGCTCCTGTCTGGATCGGGGTGGGCCAGGATCTCGGTCGCGGCGACGAACGGCGGGCCCTCGCCGGGAGCCAGCAGCGTGCCCTGGGCCAGGGCGGTCCGGACGTGACCCGCGGCGACCTCGGCCTCCATCGGCGAAGGATAGAGGACCCACAGGCTGGGCCCGGAGCCGGATTGGCCGACCGGCCGACCGACCAGCCGGCCGAGCGAGCGGCGCAGGCCGACCAGCCCGGGGACGACCGTCCGCGTCGCCGGGATGAGATCGTTGGCCACGGCCAGAACGCCCGCCCGATCGACCAGCGCCCGTGCCGTCAGGCCGGCCCGCAGCTCGTCGGCGAGATGGCTCGAGCTGGTCCGCGTCGCGCCATCGCCGGCGCCGGCGCCGGCGATGGCATCGTGGGCCGCGAACACGGCGGCGGTCGCGACCGCCACGCGCGGCGTCACCAGGAGGACGCCGGGCGGAGGACCGGTCACGCCCCGGAGCGGGGTCACGGACTCGCCCCGGCCCTCGACCAGGGCCGGGCCACCCGCCAGGAAGAAGGGCACGTCCGAGCCGAGTCTGGACGCGACCCGCAGCCGCTCGTGGACGGTCAGGCTGGCGCCCCAGGCCTCCAGCGCCCCGTCGAGCGCGGCGGCGGCGTCGCTCGAGCCGCCGGCCAGGCCGGCGGCCACCGGGATCCGCTTGTCGAGCCGGGCCGCCAGGGCCGGCGGGGGCCCGGCCGAGCCCGGCCAGCCGGCACCGATCGCCTCGCGCGCCGCGGCCAGCGCCCGGAGGACCAGGTTGGCGGCGTTGGGACCGGCGTCGAAGCCGTCGACGTGGAGCGTGTCCGCGCGGTCGGCGGCCGGGGCCAGGCTGAGTCGGTCGGCGAGCGCCAGCGGGACCATCACCGAGTGGAGCTGGTGATAGCCGTCGGCGCCCCGCCCCACCACCGCCAGGCTGAGATTGAGCTTGGCCGGCGCGAGCCGAACGACTGGGGTCAGGCGGCGGGCGGGATCCACGGCCGGCTGGCTCATCGGCCGCGCAGGTCCGGCCCGATCGGCCCGACCAGCTCGAGGAGCCGGATCCACTCCCCCACTGCGACGGTCTGGGGTCGCCGGTCAGGGGCGATCCCGGCCGCCGCGAGGGCGGCGCTGACCCGATCGGCGGGGATCGGCAGCTGCCGGGTCAGGACGTTGTGGATCATCTTGCGCCGCTCCCGGAAGGCCGCCTGGACGAGCCGCCAGAGAGCCTCCTCGGCGACCGGATCGAGCCGGTCGTCGGCCCCGAACGGCTCGATGACGATGACCGCCGACTCGACCTCGGGCGCGGGCTCGAACGCGGCCGGCGGGACCCGCCGCACGATCCGCACCGTCGCGTGGTACTGAACGAAGACCGACAGGTAGCTCATCTTGCCCGGCGGCGCGGCGATCCGTTCGGCGACCTCGCGCTGGACCATCACCACCAGCCGCTCCGGGCGAGGCGCCTCACCCAGCAGCCGGTGGAGGGTCGGGCTGGTGATGTGGTAGGGCAGGTTGGCGACCACGTCATAGGGCTGCGGCAGCAGCCGGGTCAGGGGCAGGTCCAGGGCGTCGCCCTCGATCAGGCGCAGGGCGCCGGGCGCGCCGGGATCGTCCTCGCCCCGAGCGATCTCCGCAGCGAACCGACTACGCAGACGTTCGGCCAGCCCCCGGTCGAGCTCGATCGCGGTCACCGCCGCGCCGGCGTCGAGGAGGCCAGCGGTCAGGATCCCGAGCCCGGGCCCGATCTCGAGCACCGCCCGGCCGGGCGCGGGGGCCGCCTCGGCCAGGATCGCCTCGAGAACCTCGACGTCGGCCAGGAAGTTCTGGCTCAGCGAGTGGCGGGCACGCAGGCCAGCGTCGCGGAGCGTTCGCCGGACCGCGGCCGGGTCGATCCGCGGAGCGCCGCTCATCGAGCGGCGAGGGGCAGCGCCGGTCGGGCGTCGAGCTCCGGACCGGCCAGCTCCCCGGCAGCCAGGCGACGAGCTCCGGCGGCACCGATCATCGCGCCGTTGTCGGTGCACAGACCGGGTCGCGGGACGACCACCGCCAGTCCGACGGCCGCGGCCTCGCCCTCGATCCGGGTGCGCAGGACGGCGTTCGCCGCGACGCCACCGCCGACCACGATCGCCCGCGCGCCGAGTTCGCGGGCCGCCCGCAGGGTCTTGGTCGCGAGCACGTCGACGATCGCGTCCTGGAACCCGTAGGCCAGCTCGGCCACGGTCGCAGCCGAGAGGGATGCCGCCGGATCGTCGGGCGGGAGACCCTCCTCGATGCGGGCCTCGGCCACGATCCGCCGGGCGGCGGTCTTGAGGCCGCTGAAGCTGAAGTCGTAGGTGTCGCCCATCCAGGCCCTCGGGAAGCGCACGTCTCGGCGCGTGGCGCCCTCGGCGGCACGCTGGATTGCCGGGCCGCCCGGATAGGCGAGGCCGAGCAGGCGGCCGACCTTGTCGAAGGCCTCTCCGGCGGCGTCGTCGACGGTCTGCCCCAGGAGCCGGTACGCCCCGTGGTCGCGCATCTCGACCAGAAACGTGTGCCCGCCCGAGACCACCAGCGCGATGAGCGGGAAGGAGGGTTCCG
>JAXDKT010000039.1:0-5879 GCA_034666965.1 Chloroflexota bacterium
CCGGCGTACAGGGCGAAGTCGAGCCGGGCGGACGGCTCGAGCGCCGGGCTGGTCAGGACCGCGGGACCGTGCTCGAGCACGCGCCGAACACCGCCTTCGGCCCAGCGCAGGCGTTGCCGCCACAGGCCGACCAGCGAGTGGACCGGCTCCTCCCAGACCTCGGCGTCGAGCGCCCAGGCCACGGTCACCCCGCAGCGCGCGGCCAAGCGACTGGACAGGTCGAGGTCCTCGGTCAGCGCGTCGGCTCGCCAGCCGCCGACCGCCGCCAGCAGATCGCGCCGAACGACGATCCCGTTGCCCCGAAACTCGGAGCAGCCACCCAGCGCCCAGCGGCCGCGTTGAATCTCGCCGTCGAGGGTCTGCTCGTCGGCCTGGGCCTGGGCCAGCCGACTCGATCCGGCATCCTGGATCCGGCGTCGCGCGGTGATCGCGCCGGCTCCCGCGGCAACGTAATTGACCACGCGGGCGAGGAACCCGGGCCCGATCCTGGCATCCGCGTCGAGGACGACCACGACGTCGCCGCGGCAGACCCCCGGCTGGGCCGCCGTCAGTGCCGCGCCCTTGCCATCGGCCAGCTCGTCACCGTCGCGCCGGATGATCCGGGTGACCGGACCGATCCCGGCGGCATCCGCCGCCGATCGGGCCGCCATGCCCGAACCGTCGCTGGAGCGATCGTCGATCACGATCAGCTCGAACAAGGGGGTTCCGCCGGGTGTCCGGTGGTCCTGGGCGGCAACGTCGCGGACGAGGTTGGGCAGGACGCCGGCCTCGTCGCGCGCGGCCACGAGCACGCTGAAGGTGGGCGCCGGCGCGTCCGGATCGAGGGGCGGCGCACCCGGCGGGATCGGCGGACGGCGACTCGCGGCGGCCAGCGGCACCACGTAGCCGACCACCAGCAGGGCGGCCGGGCCGATGATCCGCGCGGCGCCGCGGCTCCGTCCGGCCGCGAGCCCCACCAGCGCACCGCCGAACAGGGTCGCCAGGGACGCCAGCCGCCAGGCGACCGGCGTCCGGTCAGCCACCGCCGTCGGAGACGGTCGCGGCCGCGGTCGGCTGGCGGGTCAGAACCGAAGCGATGCCAACGACCGTCACGACCAGCCCGACGAACACGATGACCACCGTCGTCCCGACGAAGTCGGAGATCGGTCCGACGATGATGATCGGTACGAAGCTGGCCACCGACACGAGCATGTTGAGCACCCCATAGACCCGCCCGCGGACCGCCTCGGGGAGCTCCTCCTGGAGCTCGGTCTGGGCCGGGATTGCGACCAGGGCATAGGCCACCCCGGCCAGGAACGCGATACCCACGACGACCGCCAGGAGCGACACCAGACCCGACAGGTCGAGCGGCGTGGCCGCCTCGGCGCGTTGCAGGAAGCGCGTGATCGGACCGGCCGCGGACAGGGCCGTGAGGAGGACCCCCAGGCTGACCAGGCCGCCCTCCATCAGCCGCCGTCGCGAGAACAGCCGGCCGTAGCTGTTGAGCAGGAGAATTCCGGTCACGATGCCCATCCCGAGGGGCAGGACGACGACCACGAAGTCCTTGGGCGCCAAGCCCAGGGCCTCGGTGGCGAAGTCGGGACCGAGGACGCCCAGGACGCCGATGAGCGACGCCGTGACGCCCAGATAGATCAGCGACCAGGTGATCGTCCGGTGGGCGCGGATGTAGCCGAGCCCCTCGCGCAGCTCGCCGAACACGGAGGCGACGGCGCGCTCGGTGTCGTGCACTGCGGCCACGGCCGAGAGGCTGGTCGTGGGCGGGACCGAGGGCAGGATGATGGTGAAGACCATGGCCACCAGGTAGAGCAGGGCCACGGTCAGGATCAGGGCCTCGCTGCCGGCCAGGTTGACCACCAGCGGACCGAGCAGCGCGAAGCCGAGGGCGAACGCCGCGTTGAGGGTGAACGTGAACAGGCCGTTCGCGGCGAGGAGCTGCCGGCGCGGGACGAGGACCGGGATCATCGCCGCCTCGGCAGGGGCGAAGAACGTCGTCACCGTCGAGATGGCGATGTTCAGGATGAAGATCGCGACCAGGTTGCCACCGGTGAAGAAGACGATCGCAAAGAAGACCGCCCGCAACAGGTTGGTGACGATCAGGATGGTGCGCCGATCCAGGCGATCGACGTAGACCCCGGCGACGGCCGAGAAGAAGACGGCCGGGGCCAGGAAGGTCAGCAGCAGCAGGCTCACCGCCGAGTTCGAGCGGGTGCCCGAATAGACCAGCACGGTCAATCCGTAGACGACCATGTTGCCGCCGACCTGGGTCGCCACCTGGGCCAGCCACAGGAGCAGGAAGTTGCGGTTCCTGAGCACGTCCAGGACACCGTTTTCTTCCCGGAGCGGGACAGCCTCGCGATCGGGAATGGCGATCCGGGCGATGGCCGTGGTGCGCAGCTCGTCGGCGTTCGGCTCGAGCTTGCCGGTCGCGCGCTCGTCGCTCATCGGGCGCCAGCCTGGCCCGACGGAGCGACGGCGGCGCTGATGGCCGCGTCGCCACGGGTCTCGAAACCGGCCAGCCGCCGCTCGACGGCGGGCCGGGACAGGAGGACGTGCCGGGCGCAGGTCGCACAGCGCAATCCGAGGTCGGCGCCCAACCGGTCGATGAGCCAGGTCGAGCCACCGCACGGGTGGGAGCGCTTGAGGCGGACCACGTCGCCGAGGCGGAAGTCGACAGGCGGGCGCTCAGCCACGATCGGGGGTCCGAGTCGAGTCGATCTGGACGGCCGGGCCGAGGGAGAGCATCGGCCGGGAGGGTATCAGAGCCGTGGCGTCCCGTGCGCCGGGATCAGCCGCCGAGTGGTCGCCGGGATCTCGACCGCGTCGAGCGGGACGACGGTGATCTGGGCCGTCGGATAGGTGGCCGCGAGCTGAGCCACGATCCCGCCCGACCGGGTCAGCGAGCCTGTCAGCGTCGCCGGGTTGCCGAGGGCGCTGATCTCGAACGGGTCGACCAGGGCCGTGTTCTCCACGGACAACGACCCGGTCGGCCCGGCGACGATCGTGCCCGGGACGACCCGCACGTCCTCGACCGCGAGCGCCTCGGCGCCGGCGTTGTGGAGCTCGTTGAGCAGGTCCTGGACGCCAGCCCCGGCGATGGGACCGGCGATCGTGATCCGGATCCCCGATCCGGTCACCGGGTCGAGGCCGCTCCAGGCTCGCACCCGGGCCAGGTCGAGGCGAAGCTGATCGACCGACGACTCGCCCCGCGAGCGGGCACCCTGCAGGTCGGCGAGCTCGCGCTGGGTCGTGGCGATCTCACCGCGGAGCTGCTCGTTGCGGGTGTTGAGGTTGCCGACCAGAACCGTTAGGTCCTGGGCCGACAGCGCCTCGAGGCCGGTGTTGCCGGCCTGCGACCGGAGCTGGACGACCACCAGCAGCCCGAGGATGAGGGCCACCGCGGCGATCGAAAGCTGGTTGCGGGTCTTGCGCATGGCTACGGTCCCGGACTGCTGGCGGGCGCGGCCGACCGGGCGTAGCGCAGGTTGATCGTGCCCGCGTAGGCCGGGATGGTCACGTCGGGCAGCTCGGCGAAACCGACCTGCAGACCGAACGCCTCGACGCGTCCCCGGACGAAGTCGCGGAAGCTGGCCGAGCCGTTGACCTGGTCGAACAGGTCGGGCGGCCCGATGGCCGAGATCTGGTAGGGCGGTGAGAGGTATGCGGAGTTGAGCAGGACCGAGCCGCCGATGTCGATGATCGCGCCGGCGGCGGTCACCCGCTCCCCATTGACCGCGATCGCCTCGGCCCCGGCCAGCCACAGCTCCTCGACGACCGTCCGCAGGTCGCGCGCCGACACGAGGTAGTCAGTCGGGTTCTCGTCGGGCGGCACGGCATTGGCCGAATCGCGCAGCTGCAGGACGAGCCCGGGTCCCTGGAGGGCGGTCAGCCCGGCGGCCACCCGCGCCTGGCGGAGGCGCTCGTTGAGGTCCTCGAACAGCGCCGCGCTCCCCTGCCCCTGCGACTCGAGATCCTGGATCTCCTTGCGCAGGTCGAGCAGCTGCTGCTTGAGCGTGTCCTGGCGGCCCTGGAGATCGGTCGCGGTCTCGACCAGGGCGACCCGCTCGTTGCTGGCGTAGCGGACCCGTGGCGCCTCGGTCCGCAGCTGGGCGGCGATCAGGAAGCCCAGCGCGAGGAGGGCCACGCCCAGGGTGATCTGCCAGCTGGCGATGGCGCGGTTCTGACCCTTGGCGGTCACGGCAGGCCACCCGTGCGACGGCGCCGCGTGCGGACGACGTACGAGGCGGAAAGGGCCAGGGCGAAACCGGCCAGGACCAGGCCGATCACGGTCGGGACGGGCTGGCTGCCCGCCGGCGTCGACGACGGTCCTCCGGGAGCGGCGGTGGACACGGGCCCAGTCGGGACCCCGGGCGCACCCGGCTGCGCGGCCCAGCCGGCCGGCAACGGCCCGGGCGGACCGACCTGGGGCCCCACCGCCACGGGCGCCTTGGCGCCGAGCTTCGCCAGCCAGGCCGCCTGGAACGCGGCCACGTCCTGACCGATGCCGGCCTTGAACGCCTCGTCGTCGGTGACCCCGTCGGCGTACGACCGGACCAGGCTGACCAGGCTGTCCTTGCCGTGCTTGCGGACGAGGAAGTCCACGGCCGAGACGCTCTCGCCGTAGGCCAGGAAGAACTGGTCGCGCGTGGTCGGGAACTGGCTGCCGAGCCCGTCGAGCGGGATGATCGTGTTGGTCCGGACGGCGTCCTCGACGGCGGCTCGCCACGCGTCCGTGTACCCCTCGGACAGGTACACCGCCAGGCCCTCGTTGAGCCAGCGCGGCGGGAACCGGTAGGGGTTCTTGACCGCGGTGTCGAAGACGAGGTGGGTCAGCTCGTGGGGCACGACCACGCCGACCCAGGTCGCGTCGATCTCGTCGGAGCTGATCAGGGCGAACATCGTCCGGATGTCGGTGTGGGCCTCGCCCCCGACGTTCTCTCGGGCGCCCGGCCCGAGCGCGTCATAGAAGGCCGACTGGTCGGCGTAGATGAAGAAGTCGACCGGCTCGGATTCGGTCACGCCCAGGAGGCTCGCGGCCGTGTCGATGCCCTTCTCGCCGATGGCCAGGGCCCGCTTGCCGAAGTCGAGCGTGCCCTGATACCAGTGCACCCGGACGATTGGACCGCTGACCGTCTTCCAGTCGAAGCGGGTGTCGGCGTACAGCACGGCGGCCTCGTCGCCAAGGAGCGTCCGGCCGTCCTCGGCGGTCACCCGCCAGCGAGCGCTGAACCGAGTGTTGGGAACGAGGTGGCCATCGGCTTCGGCCAGGACGTGGCGCAGGGTGACCGGCGCGCAGCAGTCCGACCGCGGGACCTCCACCGTCAGCGGCCCGATCGAGCCGGGAACCGTGATCAGGATCTCGACCCGGCGGATCCCCGGGAATGGGGTGAACGGCTGGCTGAAGGTCACCCCGTCGCCAAAGGCGGCGGTCGCCGTCGGCGTGCCGAAGGCGGGATCGGCCGCGGCGACGGGGCGGGTGCCGATGGCCAGCGCGAGGGCCAACGACAGAAGCAGCGCGGCGGCCAGGATCGCGCTGGTGCGGCGCAGGGCACCGCCCCGGCCCGACCGGCGGCCGCCGGTCGCCGTGCCCTCGCCGATCACTGCCCGGCCCAGGCCAGACCGGCCAGGCGCAGGATCCCGAGGCCGCTCTCGGTCGCGCCCAGGAGACCGTCACGCGCCAGCGCATATCCCGCGCCATACGACACGGGCACGACCGGAGCGTCCCGCTGGACGATCGACTCGGCGGTGTCGAACGCGGTCCGGATCGCGGCCGAATCGGATGCGCCGCCGGCCCGGGCGATCGCCGCGTCGAACTCGGCCGAGCTCCAGCGCCCGTAGTTGTTGGTGCTGCCGGTGCCGAGCAGGAGCCCGAGGAAGTCATT
>JAXDKT010000040.1:0-6381 GCA_034666965.1 Chloroflexota bacterium
GAAGCTCGAGTCCATCGGCCGACTCGCCGGTGGAATCGCCCACGACTTCAACAACATGCTGTTCGCGATCCGCGGCTTCAGCGAGCTGCTGGCGAACGATCTGGCCGCCAGAGACGATGTCCTCGACCGTGCGGCCGCGCTGGGTCGGGTCGCGGCCATCACCGACGCAGCCGACCGGGCGACGTCGCTCACGACGCAGCTCCTGGCCTTCAGCCGCCAGCAGGTCGTCAAGCCAAAGGTCCTGGACCTCAACGCCGCGGTCCGGGCCGTCCAGCCGATGCTCCGACCGCTTATCGGCGAGAACATCCGGGTTGTGCTCAAGCTCGATCCCCACACGGGCCACATTCGGCTCGACCCCAGCCAGTTCGATCAGGTCCTGGTCAATCTCGCGGTCAACGCCCGCGACTCGATGCCCGACGGCGGGACGATCACCGTCGAGACCGGCACGGCGGTCTTCGACGAGCCCTATGCCATCGAGCACTTCGACGTGACCGCCGGTTCGTACGCGATGCTCGCGATCACCGATACCGGGTTCGGCATGGACCGTGAGACACGCGAACACGTCTTCGAGCCGTTCTTCACCACCAAGGAACAGGGCAAGGGCACCGGCCTGGGGCTGGCCACCATCTATGGCATCGTGCGTCAGGCCGGCGGCCATGTGTGGCTGTATTCCGAGCCCGGCAAAGGGTCGTCGTTCAAGCTCTATTTCCCGCGCGTCGACGACGCGGTCACCGAGGAGGAGCCCGCGGCCTCCCACTCGGGTGGCGGAAGCGGGCTGATCCTGGTGGTCGAGGACGATCCGGCTGTCCGGGACATGACGGTGCAGCTCCTCCGCCGAGCGGGATTCGAGGTTCGCTCGGTGGCCGACGGCACGGCCGCGCTGGCGGAGATCGCCTCCGCGTCCGAGCCGTTCGACGTGCTCGTAACCGACGTGATCATGCCCAACATGTCGGGCATCGAGCTCGCCCAGCTGGTCCATGAACGGAATCCTTCGGTCGGCATCGTCCTCCTTTCGGGGTACACGGCCGAAACCCTGGACCTGGGGCGGGCGACCGACCATGGTGCGATCTTCGTGGCCAAACCCGTGACCTCGAGCCAGCTGCTGGACGCGATCCAGCGTGCCGCACCAGGCGAGCGCGCCCGTCGATGAGACGCCCGTGATCGATCCTTCGGAGGCTGGCACGCTCCCGATCCTCATCGTCGACGACGATGCCGCCGCCCGAGGGCTCATCCGGATGTCGCTTCTCCGGGCCGGGTTCGGGACGCTCGAGGCCGCATCGGGGGAAGCCGCGTTGGCGGTCCTGGAGACCGAGACCGTCGGCGTCGTGATTTGCGACGTCGTGTTGCCGGAGATGTCCGGAATCGACATGGTGCGCAGCCTTCGGCGGCGGGCCGAGACGGCGACGCTGCCGATCATTCTGCTGACGGGCTCGGGCAACGACGACACAGTCATCGCCGGGCTCGACGCCGGAGCTGACGACTTCCTGTTCAAGCCTGCCCGGATGGCCGAGCTCATCGCCCGGGTTCGCGCCCACCTGCGAACCCAGGCGGCCTGGTCGCACATCCTCCAGGACGAGCTGCGGGTGCGTTCCGGCGTGGTCCACGCGCTCGGTGCGCTGACGCTCTCGCAGGTTCCTGAAGAGACCGCCGTCGCCGTGGTCACCGAGCTCTGTCAACGAACGGCCAACGCGTTCGTGTCCGTCGCCCAGGTGACCGATGACGGCCGGATGCAGGAGCTGGCCACGTTCAATCCGCGAGATGGCGTGCAGCAGGGAGGAGAGACCTTTCCCGCCGATCTCGCTGACTACCTGCTCGGCCGGGCGCGCGCTGGACCCTGGGTGGACGAGGTGGGCAGCCGCGGGTTGGCTGAGCCGACGTCGTCGTTCCGGAAGGCCAACCTGGACCTGGTCGCGTCCGCGCCGATCTTCACCGGCGACGACCTGGTTGGCCTGCTGTCGATTGGGGCGGTGGCCGACGACACCTGGTCATCGCGAAGCCGGCAGGCCAGGCTGCTGGCGGCGGCGATCGACTACGCAAGCGTCCTGAGCGCCGTGGCCGGCTCGGCCCTCGGCGGGCGCCGTGAGGCGGCCGGACTCCGGACGCGCCTGGAACGGATCCTCGCTGCGCAGGAGTTCCATACAGTCGTCCAACCCATCGTCGAGGTGGAGACGCGCAAGATCATCGGCTACGAGGCGCTCACGCGGTTCGACGACGGCACACCGCCGGACGTGCGCTTCGCGGAGGCAACCCGGGCCGAGCTCGGGGCGGCGTTCGAGCTGGCGGCGATCCGGATGGCGATCGCCGAGGTCGGCCAACTCGTGGCCGGCGCCTTCCTCTCGATCAACATCTCGCCGCGTTCGCTGATCGAGCAGGCCGACGTCCTCCGCGAGATCCTCCTCCCCAACGGTCGTCAGTTCGTCGTCGAGCTGACCGAGCACGTCCCGATCGAGGACTATCCCGAGCTTCGGGCGGCGGTGCGCAAGCTCGGGGACCACGTGCAGCTGGCCGTCGACGACGCGGGGGCAGGCTACGCCAGCCTGCGCCACATCCTCGAACTGAAGCCCTCATACGCCAAGCTCGACGTCAGTCTCGTGCGCGGCATCGATGCCGACGACCTGCGCCAGGCGCTGGCAGCCGGGCTGAATTACTTCGCGCTGCGGATCGGCTGCCGGTTGATCGCGGAGGGGGTCGAGACCCAGGCGGAGGCGGACGCCTTGCGCCGCCTGGGGATCGACTTCGCCCAAGGTTACCTCTACGGTCATCCCGGGCGCGCGGCAGACTTTGCCCTTGCTTCTGGCCTACGATGATGGCTGGACTCACGACCCGGTGCCCAATCTGTCCGCCCCCGATCAGCAGTTCGCCCGCTTCGTCATCGAGCGCGGGTTGGGGATCATCTACATAATCGCCTTCGTGGTCGCCGCGCGCCAGTTCCCGGCGCTGCTGGGCGAGCACGGCCTCATGCCGGTGCCGCGGTTCCTGAATCGGGTTTCGTTCTGGCGGGCGCCGAGCCTCTTCCATCTGCGCTACTCGGACCGGCTGCTGCGAATCGTGGCCTGGTCGGGGGCCATCCTGGCCGCCACCGTCGTCCTCGGTCTGGCCCAACGCGCGCCCTTGCCCATCACGATGCTCGTCTGGTTCGTGCTGTGGGTCCTCTATCAGTCGATCGTCAACGTCGGGCAGACGTTCTACGGCTTCGGCTGGGAGACACTCCTGCTCGAGGCCGGCTTCCTGGCGATCTTCCTGGGCAACGCCGCAACGGCCCCGGCCTGGCCGGTGATCCTGCTCTTCCGCTGGCTCGCGTTCCGGGTCGAATTCGGGGCCGGGCTGATCAAGCTGCGCGGCGACCCGTGCTGGCGCCAGTTGCGCTGCATGGAGTGGCATCACGAGACCCAGCCGATGCCCAATCCGCTGAGCTGGTTCTTCCATCACCTGCCCCGGCCGATCCACCGGCTCGAGGTCGTCGGCAATTTCGTGGCCCAGCTGGTCCTGCCCTTCGGGCTGTTCCTGCCGCAGCCGATCGCCTCGACCGCGGCCGGGCTGATGATCCTGACCCAGCTGTACCTGGTGGTCAGCGGTAACTACGCCTGGCTCAACTGGCTGACGATCACGATCGCCAGTGCCGCGATCGGCGACAGCGTCGTGCCGCCGGGGATTCTCGACGCCCTGGGGTTGGCGGGCGGCGCCTTCCCTGCCCCACCGGTCTGGTTCCTGATCGCCGTCATTGGCCTGACCGCCCTCGTCGTCGCCCTCAGCTTCTTCCCGGTTCGCAACATGGCCAGTCCGAGGCAGGCCATGAACGCCTCGTTCGACCCGTTCCACCTGGTCAACACGTATGGCGCGTTCGGGACGGTCGGGCGGAAGCGCTACGAGGTCATCGTCGAGGGCACCGACGAGGAGCCCTCCGGCGCCGCGGTCTGGCGCGAATACGAGTTCAAGGGCAAGCCCGGCGACCCACGCCGAATGCCACCCCAGGTCGCGCCGTACCATCTCCGTCTCGACTGGCTGATGTGGTTCATCCCGCTCTCCCCGCTCTACGCGGAGGGCTGGTTCCTGCCCTTCCTGGGCCGGTTGCTCGAAGGAGATCCCGCCACATTGCGACTGCTCCGCCGCAACCCCTTCCCGGACCGGCCGCCCCGCTACGTCCGCGCGCAGCTGTTCCACTATCGCTACACCTCGTGGCGCGAGCTCCGGGCGACGGGGGCCTGGTGGGCGCGGACACCGGCCGGCGAGCTCGTCGGCCCCGTCCGCGCCGCTGCGGCCAACGACGCCATGGCGGCCGGTGACGCCACCCCGGACGGTCCGTGAGCGGCGATCGCAGCCGATCCCTGGACGCGGTCATCGTCGCGGGCGGATCCGTGGACGCGGTCATCGTCGGGGGTGGGCCCAACGGGCTGGCGGCGGCGATCTCGCTGGCCCGCCGGGGGCGATCCGTCACCGTCCTCGAGGCGGCCCCGTCGGTGGGTGGTGGCGTGCGCTCGGCCGAGCTCACCCTGCCGGGCTTCGTCCACGATGTGTGCAGCGCGATCTACCCGTTCGGTCGGACCTCGCCCTTCTTTCGCGACGCCGCGCTGGACCGCCGCGGCCTGCGCTGGGTGGAGCCGACCGCTCCGCTCGGCCATCCGCTCGATGACGGGTCCGCCGTGCTGCTGGAGCGAAGCGTCGAGGACACCGCCGCCGGGTTGGGGCCCGACGCCGACGCGTACCGGCGACTGTTCGACCCCCTGGTCCGGGACTGGGACCGGCTTTTGCCCGATCTGCTTGCGCCGTTCCACATCCCACTCGCTCCGCAGGGGGCGTTCCGCCTGGCCCGCTTCGGCCGGCTGGCGATCCGATCGGCGACGTCGCTCAGCCGTCGCTTCCATGGCCCGCGAGCACGGGCCCTCCTCGCGGGCGCGGCGGCGCACGCCCAGATCGGCCTGACCGAGCCGCTCAGCGGGGCGGCCGCACTGGTGATGATCGCCAGCGCCCACGCCGACGGCTGGCCGTTCCCCGCTGGCGGTTCGGGACGACTCGCGGACGCCCTGGCCCGAGAGCTCGAGGCGTTGGGCGGCACGATCGAGACCGAGTGTCGAGTCGCGCGGCTGGCGGACCTGCCGCCCCATCGCGTGGCCCTCTTCGACGTGACGCCGCGCCAGCTGCTCGGGATCGCCGGCGATGCCCTGCCCGGCGGCTATCGTCGACGACTCTCCCGGTTCCGCTACGGCCCCGGCGTGTTCAAGCTCGACCTCGCCCTCGACGGGCCGATCCCCTGGCGGGCTGAGGAGCTCGCTCGTGCGGGGACCGTGCACGTTGGCGGGACGCTCGAGGAGATCGTCCGATCGGAAGCGGCGGTCGCGCGCGGCCGGGTTCCGGACCGACCGTTCGTGCTCGTCGCCCAGCAGAGCCGCTTCGATCGCTCGCGGGCGCCCGCGGGCCGGGAAACGGTGTGGGCCTATTGCCATGTCCCCAACGGATCGAGCGCCGACATGACCGAGCCGATCCTGGGCCAGATCGAGCGCTTTGCGCCGGGGTTCCGGGAGCGGATCCTGGCCAGCGCGACGACCAGTCCGGCCGAGCTGGAGGCCTACAACGCCAACGATGTCGGCGGCGACATCGCCGGTGGCCGGATGGACCTTGGCCAGCTGTTCACCCGGCCGGGCCTGCGCCTGTTCGATCCGTACGCCACCGGCAACCCGGGGATCTTCCTGTGCTCCGCCTCGACCCCACCGGGCGGCGGCGTCCACGGCATGTCCGGCTTTCACGCTGCGCGCTCGGCCGAGCGCCACCTTCGGTGACGGGGCGCGGAGGCTGAGGCCCGGCAGGGCCGGGGGCCAGTGCCGGGGGCCAGTGCCGGGGGGGACCAGTGCCGGTCCTGCGGCTCGGTGCCGGTCCTGCGGCTCGTGCCGGTCCTGCGGCTCGTGCCGGGCGGGGCCCAGTGCCGGGGCGGGGCCCCGTGCCGGCGCGGCTCGTGCCGGGGATCCGTGCCGGCGGGACCCGTGCCCGACGCGTACCCGAGCCGGCGCGGCTCGTGCCGGTCCTGCGGCTCGTGCCGGTCCTGCGGCTCGGTGCCGGGCGGGGCCTCGTGCCGGGCGGGGCCTCGTGCCGGGCGGACCCGTGCCGGCGGGACCCGTGCCCGACCCGATTTCGCCGTTTAGCAACGGTGGTGGTCTTAAGTGACGAATTGCCGTGCCGACCGGCATGTGCGGGCCGATCCTGAGCGTGAGATCCCTCTCGCTGGCGAGTTCGTCGTCCAGATTGCTTGCTTAGTACCACCCGGGTTGGTATTCGGCGAGAACCGAGGGGGCACGTGGGCGAGACCCGGGGCCCGGCACAGGGTCAGCGGCACCCGCGAACGGGGGCGAAACGGCCACGGCCCGCATCGTGCCCGGCCGCGTCGTGGGC
>JAXDKT010000041.1:0-12942 GCA_034666965.1 Chloroflexota bacterium
GCCCGCCCGGCGCCCGGCCCGGTGCCCGCCCCGCCCGGCTCGGCTCGGCCCGGCGCGCGGCCCGGCGCGCGCCCGGCCCGGCTCGGCTCGGTGACGCACCAAGCAGGTCGGGCGCTCGTGACGAGAGTCCTATTGACCGGCGGAGGGGTGGCCGGCATAACCGAGCGTGTCCGCTCGCGGGCAGCTGGGGAGTCGGTAGTGAGTGCACAGCGCGGGCGCGGCCCGAAGGGATCGTTCGTCCTGTTCCTGGTCTATGGGGCCAGCCTCGTGCTGGTCGCGTTCAGCTGCGCCGCGCTGGCGATGCTGGGTTCGGAGCACGTGACGGCCAGCTCGATCCGGATGGCGGTCGAGGCCGACCAGGCCACGGTCCGCGACTTCGTGACCCTCAACCTGACGGCCGACGAGGTCGCCACCGGCCGCATCGCCGCGGAACGCCGGACGCCGCTCAGGAACGAGCTCGTCGGCCTGGCGCAGCGACACGGCTTCCTCGAGCTGAGCGTGCTCCACGCGGACGGGACGACCATCCTCGGAGACGGAGCCGCGAACCCCAACCCCGGCCCCGCGAACCCCAACCCCGGCCCCGTGACGCCGCTCGTCGGCCTGACCCCGACCGCCGCGATCACCGCCCGTACCCAGCCCGCCGCCCGCACCCAGCCCGCCACCGCAACCCGCGGCCCGTCCTCGGTCCTCACCGAGACCCTGCCGATCGTCCAGGACAGCCAGCCGCGCCTGGTCTTCCGAATCGTGCGCGATGCCGATCCGATCGTGGCCGACGCCGCCACCGCCTGGCGCGACGTCGTCGTCATCACCAGCTCGGCCGCGCTCGCGCTCGCCGGTCTGCTCTACGTCATTTTCCGCACCGCCAATCGGCGCCTCGCCCGCCAGGAGCAGCACCTCGCCGAGACCTGGCGGCACGATCAGCTGACCGGGCTGCTCAATCACGGCGCGGTCGTGGCCACCCTCACCGAGCTCATCGAGCGTGCCCAACCGCGGGGCGAGTCGGTGGCGATCGCGCTCGTCGACATCGACAACTTCCGGCTGCTCAACGACAACCACGGCGACCCAGCCGGCGACACCGCCCTGCTCCGAGTGGCCGACGCGCTCGAACGCGAGTCCGCGCCGTGGACGGCCCTCGGGCGGTTCGGGCCGGACGAGTTCCTGGCCATCGCCCCGGCGGCATCGGCCCGTGAGCTCGAGACGGCCATGAAGCGTGTCCGGATCGAGCTCGAGCAGGTCAGCCTCCAGTTCGACGACTCCGAGCCACTGCCGCTGTCGGTCAGCGTCGGGATCAGCTTCTTCCCGTTCCATGCCAATGCGGTCATCGAGCTGATCTCGGCGGCGACCATCGCGCTCGGCGAAGCCAAGGCCAGCGGGGGTAACGACATCCGGGTGGCGAACGCCTGGACGACAGAGCCGCAGCCCGCCCAGACGACGTTCGACGTGCTGCACGGTCTGGTCGTCGCGATCGACACCAAGGACCGCTACACGAAGCGCCACTCGGAGGACGTGGCCAGCTACGCCCTGTTCCTGGCCAAGCGGGTCGGGGTCGACGAGGAGCTGCGCTCGACTCTGCGGGTGGCCGGCCTGCTCCACGACGTCGGCAAGATCGGCGTCCCCGACGACATCCTGCGCAAGCCCGGCCACCTCACGCCGTACGAATACGAGGTCGTCAAGCAGCACGTCGCGCTCGGCGACCTGATCGTGCGGGACCTGCCCGACATCGAGCTCGTGCGGGCCGGCGTCCGCCACCATCACGAGCGCTGGGACGGGACCGGCTACCTCGACGGGCTGGCCGGCGAGGAGATCCCGCTGATCGCGCGGATCCTCGCGGTCGGCGACGCCTTCTCGGCGATGACCACGACCCGACCCTATCGCAAGGCGATCCCGGTCCGCGAGGCGCTGACGCGGCTGGTCGACGCGGCGGGAACGCAGCTCGACGCCACGCTGGTCGTCGCTTTCGTGGACGGGATGGAGAACGACCCTGAGGCTCCCCTGCCGGGCTCGGATCGACTCGCGAAGATCCTGTGGACACCGACCGACCGGGCCGCGTAGGCGTGTCCGTCGCCGCCTCGCGGCTGGGCGTGGCTGGCTGGCTCGGCGCTCTCGTGCTGGCACTGGCCGTGGCTGCGCCGGTGTTGGCTGCGCCGGTGTTGGGTGCGGGCCCGACGCCGCCACCGCTGCCGGTTCCGATGCCGACGCCGACCCTGCCGTTACCGACGCTGCCCGTGCCGACCCAGCCCGTGCCGACCCAGCCGCCGACTCGGCCGGCGGGTCCGACCCTGCCGCCGGGTCCGACGCTGCCTCCGGGTCCGACGCTGCCGCCGGTCGCGACGCCGACGGCGAGCCTGCCGGTTCCGACGCTGCCGCCGGTCGCGACTCCGACCGCGAGCCTGCCGCCACTGCCTACTTTGCCGTTGCCGTCGGTCCCAGCGTCGATCCCGCCGATCCCGAGCGACCCGCTGTCGAATCCGTCCCCCTCGGCTCCTGGCCGAGGATCGTCCGGAGCTTCGGCCGAGCCCCAGCCGAGCAGCTCGCCCATCGCCTCGCCCGCAGCCGCCGGCCCGGTCGACCAATCGCCGTCGCCCGGCGGCCCCGGACCCGCCGACCAGCCCGCGCCCCAATCACCGTTCGCCGATTTCGCCCTCCCGGGTCTGCTCGTTGGGATCCCCGCCCTGATGCTGATCTCGATCGTCGCCCTCCAGCTCGCCGGCGCCGTCGCCTGGTTCCCGCTCATCCGCCGCTGGCTCGGCCGATCCGGCGCCCCCTGGGCCTCCCACCGCCGCCAACTCTGACCCCGCGGCGCGCCCGAGCCGTGGCGACGCCTTCGGTGCCTCCGGGCCTCGCGGCGCCGCGCCGTGTCGGGGCCTCGCGCCGCGTCGGAGCCTCGCGGCGCATCCGGGCCTCGCACCGCCGCCTCCGGGCTTGGCGCCGCATCCGGGCCCTCATGCCGCGTCCGGGGCCTCGCGCCGCGTCCGGGCCTCGCGCCGTGTCGGGGCCTCGCGCCGCATCCGGGCCTCGCCGCATCCGGGCTGGACCTCCCCGAGGCTCCGGCTCATCAATTTCTTGCGGTTTATTGCTCCCGGTAGTGTTACGCGACATCCAGCCGCCGAATCGCTGACAGAGGTCGGCCCCCGGCCTCGATTTGAGCGTGAAGCCGTGAGCGCGAACCGGCCCCATGGCCGGCTCTGCGTCGATCCTGTCACCTAACACCACCCCGGGTGATATTTCGGAACAACGTGGCTCGCTCGCGCGGCATTGCGGGCCCGGCGCCCGGCCAAGTCGGAAGAAAGTGGCCTGGCTGCGGGCCCGGCGCCCGGCTTGCGGGCGGCGGTCGCAATACGGGGCGGGTGGGTCGATACTTCGAGGATCCCGGGTGGCCTGGCGAACGAACGAAGGGGTCCGTGATGGAGGAACCGCGAACCTGCCCCAACTGTGGCGCCGTGAGCACGTCGGCGGCTCCGGCGTGCGCCAACTGCGGCTACAGTTTTGCGCCCGCGGCCTCGACCGAGGGATCCGCTGGCGCGGCGATCCGTGCTGACTCGGCCTCGACCACGGCGCCGACGGTGATCGCGGGATCGACGGCGACCGGGACCACGGGCCCGGCTCCGACCCCGGGAGCCGCGGCCGCAGGGACCGGCACGACCTCCTCCCCCGCCCCGCCGAGCGATCCCGAGATGGTCGACTTCGGCCGGTTTCGCGATGGCGCGGGCCCACTCGTGAAGTTCGTCCTGGTGCTGCTGGTCGTCGCGATCGTGGCGCTCGGGTGGCTCGGGTATTCGACGCTTCGCGACCTGACAGCAACTCGCGACGAGCTCAGCGCGGCCAACGACTCGCTCGCCTCGACGCAGGCCTCGCTGGCCACGAGCCAGGCCTCCGTGGCGAGTCAGACCTCGGCCCTCGCCGACGCGAACAAGAGGGTCGCCGACCTCACGACCCAGCTGCAGGGCGCCGCCAGTTGCTACATGCAGCTCGTCGACGAGATCGCCGAGCTCGAGCGGATCTCCGGGCTGCAGCGCGAGAATTTCGGGCGCTTCGACGACAAATCCAAGTGGGGCGCGGCCAACATCGCGCGCGACAAGGCGCTGACCCTCGCGCTGAGCGACTACTACAACGCGTACCAGGCCGCGTTCGACGGGCAGGACGCGACGGCCAACTCCTGGATCAAGGCCGGCAACACGCAGGTCGGCATCGCCAACGCCAAGCAGGCCACGATGAAGAGCGAGATCGCAGCCAGCAACACCGCCTCAAAGGCCATCGAAGATGCGCTGACCGCGCTCGACACGGTCGTGACCGCGACCAAGACCACGTGTCAGGCGCCTGGGACCTGAGTTCTCGGCGATAGGCCGCCGAGGGCCCGGTTGCCTAGGGGCGCGGTCGGCCCGGTCCGCTGTGGTCGGCCTGGTCGGCACGGTCCGCCGGGTCCGCTACGGCCCGGTCGGCCGGGTCCGCTGTGGGCGGCCTGGTCGGCACGGTCGGCCTGGTCCGCTGTGGGCGGCCCGCTGCGGGCGGCCCAGTCGGCACGGTCCGCTGCGGCCGGGGCGGCCCGGCCCGCTGCGGGCGGCCCAGTCGGCCGGGTCCGCTACGGCCGTTCTTGCCAAATAAGACTCCCAGTAGTGTTAAGTGACGGACGGACCCCAATCGAGGCTATCCGCCGGCGTGAGAGCGTCGATCCGAGCGTGGAACCGAGGCATCCGACCCGCCCATGGCCGGCCCGGCGCCAGGTTGGGTCACTTACCACTACCCGGGGCGATATTTGGGAACTTCCTGGTCGAGGGCAGCGATGCTGAGCTCCGCCGCGTCGCGCGGCCGGTCCGAAACGCCTGGCCCCGCCCCCGATCCAGCCCCGGGCCGGCCCCGGCGCCGAGCCGTCAGCTCTTGGTCAAGAAGAGCTGGAGCTCCATGGTCCCGGTGTCGTCGATCGAGAGGACCTTGAAGGAGTTGGGCTTGTCGATGCCGTAGTCGGCGAACGCGATCGGCAGGCTGCCGCGTACGACGATGATGCTGCCGCTCAGCGTGGCCTTCAACGGGATCTCGACCGACTTGGTGACCCCGTGGAGGGTCAGGTCGCCCTTGCCCGTCACGGAGATCTGCTGGCCGTCGGTCGGCACCGAGCCGAGGTCGATCGGCGCGGTCAACTTGAACGTCGCGGTCGGGAACTGGTTCGTCTGGATGCCCTGGTTGCCGAGCTGGCGGTCGCGGTTCGAGTCGTTGCTGGTGAGCCCGGTCAGGTCGGCCTCGATCGTGACCGCGCTGATCTGCGTGCCGGCGATGGTCAGCGATCCGGTCACGCCCGACGTCCGCCCGACGGCGGTGTTGGCGCCGAACCCGGCGAGCTCCTCCTGGACGCGGTAGCCGACGAAGGTCTTGTCACTGAAGTCCGCCGCGGAGCCGACCGAGCTGTCGACGGTCCAGGTCCCATCGATTCCACCGCTCAGCGGCGCGGACGAGGGCAGGCTCGAGGGCAAGGCCGTCGACGCGGCGTCGAGCGCGGCGGGCCCGGCCGGGCGCATGAACAGGTACCACAGCCCGAAGCCGCCCGCGACCAGCAGGGCCACCACCACGACCGTGGCCACCAGCATCGCCGTACGACGCGTCGCGCCTGTCATCAATGTGATCTCCTCGTCTCCGCCCGAGTCTCGCTCGGAATCGATCGCTTTGTCTCGCGATCGGTTTCGGCCGCATCCTGCCGAACCGAGCCTTTCGGGTCGGTTACGTCCCGCGCCGAAGGTCGCGCCGAGGGCCGGCGCCGGCGCCGGCCGGATCGGTTACGTCGCCCCGCGAGGGCCGGCGCCGGCGGCCGGCCGGATCGGTTGCGTCGCCGCGCCGAAGGTCGCGCCGAACGCCGCAGCGGCGGCCGGCCGGGTCGGCCACGCAGCCGCGCCGCGACCTCAACGGGCGAGACATCCGTCCCAGAAATGCTTCCTTCTTGTAGTACCGGAGTGAACTACACCGTGGAACCATCATTCTGGCCGGAGTCTGCGCGGGGCGGCCGAGTCTGCGCGGGGCGGCCGAGTCTGCGCGGGGCGGCCGAGTCTGCGCGGGGCGGCCGAGTCTGCGCGGGGCGGCCGAGTCTGCGCGGGGCGGCCGAGACTCGCGCGGGCGGCCGAGACGGGCCTGTCGAGTCGGTTTCGGAGCGCGCATGGCCGTTGGGGTCGGCCTGGTCCTGCGTGGGGCGCCCCGGCGCCAGGCACATCCCTGCCCTGATACCGGTCCCAGCAGTATCGAACGCGGTTACGTTCGGTCCGGACCTGGTCGCCGGCAGGACCGCCCGCCGTATGCGTCAGTTCATCGCTGGGATCGATGAAATGCGCGACAAGGAGACGCATTGCCCCGACCGACACCACGAAACACCCACGCTACCGCTGACATCGATATTCGGGCCGGTTGCGGGGTCGACGGGCGGGGGTTGCGGGGTAGACGGGCGGACACGGGCGCGACGGGCGGGTTCAGGGGGCGACCGGCGGGGTTGCCGGGTCGACGCGGGGGTTGCGGGGTCGAGGCGCGGCCACGGGCGGGTTGCGGGGTCGACGCGCGGACACGGGCGCGACGGGCGGGTTGCGGGGTCGACGGGCGGGGGTTGCGGGGTCGAGGCGCGGCCACGGCCCGCCGGCCCTGGGCCGGTTTGCGAGACTCCTGTACCGTTGGGGCGATGCGAGCGAGTTCGACTGCCCGGCGCCGCCTCGCACGACTCGCGCCGATGGCCCTTGCCACCCTGCTCGTCCTCGGCGGTAGTTTGGGCAGCGCGGCGGGCGCGTCGGCCACGGAGTTCCCCAAGGGCTTCGAGGGCTTCCACAGCTACACCGAGCTGAGCAGCGAGATCGCCCAGGTCGCGGCCGACCACCCCGACATCGTGTCGCTGTTCTCGATCGGGCAGAGTTACAAGGGTCGCCAGCTGTGGGCGGTCAAGGTCTCCGACAACGTGACCGTGGACGAGGCCGAGCCCGAGGTCCTCTTCGACGGCACCCACCATTCCGACGAGCACATGGGCGTGGAGATGACCCTTCACATCTTCCACTGGCTGGTCGACGGCTACGGGACCAACACCCGGATCACCAACATCGTCAACACGCGCGAGATCTACATCGTCTTCCTGGTCAACCCCGACGGCGCCGAGTACGACATCTCCGGCGGCAAGTTCCACTTCTGGCGCAAGAACCGCCAGCCGACACCCGGCACGACCGCGATCGGCACCGACCTCAACCGCAATTACGGCTATCACTGGGGTCTGGGCGGTCGGACCAGCGCCAACCCCCGCGCAATCACCTATCACGGCCCGCGGCCGTTCTCCGCTCCGGAGACCCGGGCGATGCGGGACTTCCTGGCCAGCCGCGTCGTCGACGGCCGTCAGCAAATCCGGGCCGCGATCTCGTTCCACGAGCTCGGCCGCCTGGTGATGTGGCCGTACGGCTACACCCTCGCCAACGTCCCGCCGGACATGACCGTCCAGGACCAGGCGGCGCTGTCACGGATCGGGCGGCACATGGCCAAGACCAACGGCTACCGCCCCGAGCAGGCCAGCGATCTGTACGTGACCAAGGGCGCGACCAAGGACTACGAGTACGGCCTGTACCGGATCTTTGCCTACACCTTCGAGCTGTCGATCAAGGACTACCCCGACGACTCGAAGATCGCCTCGGAGACCGGCCGCAACAAGGAAGCCGTCCTGTACCTGATGGAGCGGGCCGGCTGCCCGTACGCCGTCCTCGGCGCGGCGGTCCGGATCGCCCGCTGCGGCGCGTTCGACGACGACCTCGAGGTCGCCCGCGGCTGGGTCGTCAACCCCGACGGCACCGACACCGCGCCGACCGCGGGACGCTTCGCCCGCGGCGACCCACAGCCGACGAACCGCTTCGGCCCCAAGCAGCTCGGCACGACGACGTCCGGGCGCGGAGCCCTGGTCACCGGCAAGTACAAGGGCGCCAGGCCGAGCTCGGCCGACCTCGACGGGACGAGCACCGTGCGTTCGGCGCCGATCGACCTGCCGACCACCACCGGCCAGCGGCTCACCTTCCGCTACGTGTTCGCCCACGACTCAGCTTCGACGGCAGCCGACACCTTCAGCGCGATCGTCGAGGCCGAGGACGGGACGCAGACCGCGGTCCTGACCATCCACGGCAAGCCGTCCGACGTCGACGGCGCCTGGAAGAGCGCCTCGATCCTGATGGACCCGTGGGCCGGCCAGAAGATCCACATCCGCTTCCAGGCCGCCGACGGTGGCCCCAACAACCTCGTCGAAGTCGAGGTCGATGACGTTCGGGTGACTCAGCCCAGCTGATCGGCGGTCTAGGATAGGCGGCCATGGACGAAAGTTCCGCCCTGATCGAGGCGATCCGCGCCGGGGTGATCGGCGAGGACGAGGCGGTGGTCGGGCCGTTCGGGCCAAGACGCGTGACGTACGCCGACTACACCGCCTCGGGCCGCAGCCTGAGCTTCATCGAGGACTTCATCCGCGAGGCGGTCCTGCCGCTGTACGGCAACACCCACACCGAGTCGTCCGGCACGGGCCTCCAGACGACCCGCTTCCGCGAGGACGCCCGCCGGATCATCCGCGAGTCGGTCGGGGCGAGCGAGCAGGACCACGTCGTCATCTTTGCGGGCTCCGGTTCCACGGGCGCCATCGACAAGCTCATCGACTGCCTCGAGATCCGCCTCCCGTCCGACCTCGACGAGCGCTACGACCTGGCCGGCCAGGTCCCACCGGCCCAGCGCCCGGTCGTGTTCATCGGGCCGTACGAGCACCACAGCAACGAGCTGCCCTGGCGCGAGTCGCTGGCCGACGTGGTGGTCATCCCCGAGGACCACGACGGCCGGATCGACCTCGAGCGCCTCGCGGCGGAGCTGACCCAGCACCGAGACCGCCCGCTCAAGATCGGCTCGTTCTCGGCCGCCTCGAACGTCACCGGCGTGCTCAGCGACGTGCGTGCGATCTCGATCCTGCTCCATCGCCACGGTGCCCTGTCGCTGTGGGACTTCGCCGCCGCCGCGCCGTACGTCTCGATCGAGATGGGCCCCTTCGCCGAGACCCCAAACGGCCGGGAACAGGACCCGCTCGCCTACAAGGACGCGATCTTCATCTCGCCCCACAAGTTCATCGGCGGCCCGGGCACACCCGGCGTCCTGGTCGCCCGCCGCGAGCTGTTCAAGAACCGCGTCCCGAGCGTCCCCGGCGGCGGCACCGTCGAGTACGTCGACGCCTCCCAGCATTACTACCTGACCGATGTCGAGCACCGCGAGGAGGGCGGCACCCCGGCCATTGTCGAGTCGATCCGGGCCGGCCTCGTGTTCGGGCTCAAGGAGGCCGTCGGCGCCGAGACCATCCGCGCCCGCGAGGAGGAGCTCATCGGGCGGGCGATCCGGCGCTGGGCGGCGCATCCCAACATCGAGATCCTGGGCAACCCCGCGCTCGACCGGCTTTCGATCGTGTCGTTCGTCGTCCGCCACCCGGGTCCCGACGGCGCCCGCCGCTACCTCCACCACAACTTCGTGGTGGCCGTCCTCAATGACCTGTTCGGGATCCAGTCGCGGGGCGGCTGCTCGTGCGCCGGCCCGTACGGCATGAGGCTCCTCGGGATCGACCTCGAGCGCTCGAACGCGTTCCAGCGCGAGGTCGCCCGCGGCTCGGAGGGGATCAAGCCCGGCTGGGTCCGGGTCAACTTCAACTACTTCATCAGCGACGCGGTCCTGGAGTTCATCCTGGAGGCGGTCGAGATCGTGGCCAGCGACGGCTGGCGGCTACTCCCCCACTACCGCTTCGAGCCGGGCACCGGCCTGTGGACCCACGCCGCCGGGACGGCCGAGGCGCCGATGAGCCTCCACGACGTCACCTACGCCAGCGGCCAGATGACCTACCGCTCCCACCACCGGACGGAGCCCAAGTCGCGCCTGGCCGAGTATCTGGCCGAGGCCCGCCGGATCCTTGCCGACCCGCCGCCGGTCAGCTCGCCGGAGGCCCTGACCGTCGACCCCGACTTCGAGACCCTGCGCTGGTTCCCCCTCCCGGATGAGGGCCCCAGAGAGGCCGCGACCCCCGCCCCCTGACCGGCATCCGGCGCGCCGGCCGGCTCGCCGGATGGTTCGCCCTATCGCCACGCTTGACCGCACGCGTATCATCCGGAATCCGATCTCGCCGGGGGGCACCATCGAGTGATCCGACGGCACCTCATGGTGCTGCGACTCGCGCTGATGATCGCGGACGGGCTGGCCGCGATCATCGTCTTCGCCCTGGTGTCGCTCGTCCGCTTCGGCGACGGCGACACGGCTCAGGTGTGGGGCATGACCGGCGTCGACACCTGGGTGGCGGCCGCGCTGTTCGGGATCGGCTGGGTCCTGGCGCTGTGGTACGTGGGCCTGTACCGATTGCGCGTCCGCTGGCGGCTGCTGACCGAGGCGAAGGACATCGCCCGGGCGACGTTCCTGGTCCTGGCGGTGACACTCTCCACGCTGTTCCTGGTCAAGCAGGAGGAGGCCAGCCGGCTCTTCCTGGCAATCCTGTTCGTGGTCCAGCCGCTGGTCACGCTGGCTGGCCGGACCTACCTCCGGTACGCCTTCGGCGCGCTGCGACGGCGCGGCTACAACACCCGCTTCATGCTCGTCGCCGGCACGGGACCGCTGGCCCAGGCGTTCGCCGACCGGGTCGAGGCCCGGCCGACCCTCGGGATCCGGGTCATCGGTCACCTGTCCGTTCCAGACGAGCTCGAGGAGGCGGTCTCGCGCCCGATCCTGGGCACGATCGACGAGATCCAAAAGGTGTTCCACTCGCGGGTCGTCGACGAGGTCGCCGTGTGCCTGCCGGCCACCGCCGCGCGCTTCCTCGAGCCGATCAGCGTGCTCGCCGCGGACGAGGGCAAGACCGTCCGGATCCCGCTCGACCCGATCGAGGACCGCTCGGCGAGCGTCCACCAGGAGGAGTTCGATGGCTTCCTGGTGCGATCCATGGTCCGCGACGACCAGCGCGTCCTGGGCCTCGTGACCAAGCGCCTGATCGACGTCGTCGGGGCAAGCATGGGCCTCGTCCTCGCCAGCCCCGTCCTGCTTGGCACGGCGCTGGCCATCCGCCTGCGCGAGGGCTCGTCGATCCTGTTCCGGCAGACGCGGGTCGGCCTCCACGGCCGGACGTTCACGATCTACAAGTTCCGGACGATGGTCCCCGACGCCGAGTCCCGGCTCGAGGAGGTCCTCCACCTCAACCAGCGCAATGGCATCGTGTTCAAGGCCATCGACGACCCCCGGGTAACCCTGCTCGGACGGACGCTGCGGGCCACCAGCATCGACGAGCTGCCCCAGCTGTGGAACGTGCTGCGGGGCGACATGAGCCTGGTCGGGCCGCGGCCCCCGCTCGTTGGCGAGGTGGCCGTCTACGACGTCTGGCACCGCCGGCGCTTGAGCATGAAGCCGGGAATCACCGGGCTGTGGCAGGTCGAGGCTCGCCACGAACCCGAGTTCGACCGCTGGGTCGAGCGGGACCTGGCCTACATCGATCGCTGGTCGCTGATGCTCGACCTGAAGATCCTGGCCCGAACCGTTCCCGCCGTCGTCACTCGGACCGGAAAGTAACGCGGCCAATTCTCCGAGCTATGCCGTGAGTAGGTAGGTCGATGAAGGGAAGTGGCCGGGCGTGCTGGGATCGGATAGTCCTGCGTCACTCTTCTGAGGCTCGTACTCGGGAAATACCTCTCGTAGTGCGTCTGGCGCCTCGTAGTGGAGGTACGAGAGGCAGGCGAGTACCTTGACCTTGGGGTTATTCGTCAGCAGCGCCAACAGCAGCGCCGTCTCGGTCCATTGGAACAATGAGCTCAATAGGTCACGCTGGTACAGGTATGGCAGGTATATGTCGTGGATATGCACCACGATCCCTGGCTTCAACCTAGGCAGAACCGTCAGGTAAAGGTAAAGGACATCTCCGCCAGGTCGTACGGCATGGCTGGAATCAATGAAAAGGAAATCGCCTGCTTCAAGCTGGTCGAAAATGCTAGGGTCAAGCGTCTCGACGGGTCTCTCGATGATCTGAACTGGGAGCGTTCTCAGTGCGGGCCGCGGATAAGGTTCGATGCAAGTGACGTGCGCCTCGGGTACGCCATCTCTTAGGGCGTTATGTTGCGAAGCCTTAAGGACGCAGCCGGTCGAGACGCCGGAGCCGACTTCAATCACCCGCTTGGGTTTCAAGTAGCGAATGGCGCCGTAGAGACACTGCGCTTCGATGTAGCCGAAGCCCGGTCCGAAACCCTTATTGACCCCCTCGACATAGGTCGAGTTGCCGTGGAACTCGGCCTCGTAGGGTCCGATCCCGGCCTTCAGCCATTCGAGCTGGGCGGTTAGGTCCATCTCAACGCCTTGCATGGAGACAGCCTTGGCCCAAATGTGTTGGGACTTGGCCAGCGCCCGAATGTCGGAAACGGGCGTGTAGTAGTGGTTCGGGAGAATGAAGAGCCCGATTCGGGTCGACAAGTCGTTCGCGTGCCACAGGAGACGCTTGGCTGCATCCTTGGCCGCTCTCCGCATGACGCTGTTCTAGCGCAGGGCCGTTGTCAGGGCAAGGGGAATTCTGTCGGGGAACGGGAGGCAACCTGCTCCAGGCCAGTTGGGCGGAGTCAGGCCTCGGCTCGCCGCCGGGCTCGACGGATCCCCACGAGGCCGGCCGCGGCGAGAGCGATGAGCGCCCCGGCGGCGTCGATGCCGACGTCGACCAGCGATGCGTGGCGCCCGGTAACAGTGCCCTGGTGGAGCTCGTCAGTGACCGCGTAGCCAAACGTGAGTGCTACCGCCCAGGCCCAGGGTCGGCGCCATGCCGGCGTTAACGCGACGGCGCGCCGGAGCAGCAGCGCAAGGGTCCCGAACACGGCCATGTGGCCGGCTTTACGGATAATGAAGTCCAGGCCTTCGTCCGGCGCAAACCGCAGGTCCGGCTGCGATGAGAGGGCGAAGATCAACACCGCCCACGCGATG